>NZ_ANAX01000349.1:15485-22430 GCF_000341065.1 Nocardiopsis halotolerans DSM 44410
GCCGTCGGTCGCGTCGGCTTCGTCGGCCCCGTCCTCGGTACCCACCGCGCTGACGCGGGCGGGCACGCCGGGCTGGTCCCCGCGCAGGAGGCTGATCGCGTCGAGCAGGCCGTACTGGAGGACGAACAGCAGCGGCCAGACCAGCAGGAAGGCGGTCGCGTTCAGCTGGAGCGCGGTCTCGACGGTCGCACCGGGCTCGGCCGCGGCGACGGCGGCGCGGGACGGAGCGTCCAGGGCGACCCCGACGCGCCAGGTGAGCAGTGACCCGCCCAGCGATCCCAGGGCGCCCGCGACCAGGCAGACCATGCGCAGGTCCTGGAAGCGGCGGCGGGCCAGCGGAAACTGGAGCATGTAGGCGGTGTAACCGGCGATCAGCCCGGTGGCGGCGGTGATGAGGGCGAAGTAGCCCTCGCCCGCGAACACCAGTTCGGTGGTGCCGGTGTAGACCTCGCCCTCACCCAGCGCCATGCCCTCCGCGCGTGGCGCGATCGCCCACCAGAGCAGCCCCAGGAGTGCGCCCAGCAGGAGCAGGATCCCGAGGACCCACGCTCCCGCGGCCAGCTGTCGTGCCGGCGCCGACGTGTTCTCCCGGTTGCGGTCCGCCATCTCCCCCACTCTCCGAGCCCCGTCCCGGCCTGCGGAAAACCAGTGGATACGGGGCATAGCCGGAACGGAGAATACCGGCATGAGTGACAAGAACAGCCCTCTGGCCACCCCCGCGCTCCACCGTGTCGACCCGCCCAAGGCCTCCGACGAGCGCACCATGCTCACCAGTTGGCTGGACTGGCACCGCGCCACGGTCCACGCGAAGTGCGCCGGCCTGTCCCACGAACACGCCGTCGCGACTCCCCTGCCGACCTCTCCGTTGATGAGTGTGGGCGCCCTCGTGTCGCACCTGCGCTGGGTGGAGCACGCCTGGTTCGAGGTGGTCCTGCTGGGTCAGCCCGACGAGGGGTACGCCACCCCCGAGGATCCCGACGCCGAGTGGCGCCGGGGCGGGGAGGTGCCCCTGGAGCGGCTTCTGGAGGAGTACGAGGCCCAGTGCGCCCGCTCCCGCGAGATCACCGCCAGGTTGGAACTGGGCTCGGGGTCGCGGCGTGCCCACCGGTCGGAGGGGCACACCACCCTGCGCTGGGTGCTGGTGCACATGGTCGAGGAGACCGCCCGCCACAACGGCCACCTGGACGTCCTGCGCGAACTCGCCGACGGAACCACGGGCGAGTAGTCCGCGGGTCGGCGGAGGGCCGCGCTCCGACGGACGGGGGCGCCCGAGGACGTGTTCGCGTCCCCGGGCGCCCCTTCGCCGTTCACCGGGTCATCGCCGGTGCCCGTCAGTCCTCATCGTCGTCCGCGTAGGCGGAGCCGGAGGTGGAGGTGGTGTCCTCGCCCTCCTCGGCGAGGATCAGGTACAGCCCCCGCCGGGTCTCGGACAGGAGCCGCTTGGCCCGCGCCAGCTGGTCGTCGGTGCCCGCCTGGGCGACCTGGGCCGCGGCGGCGTTGAGCTGGTGGGTCAGGGCGGCGATCTCCTCGTACCGGGACCGGCTGTCGGCGTAGGCGTCGGCGACCGCCTCCCAGGGCGGGGTGAGGTCGGCGCCGTGCTCCTCCAGGTGGGCGATGCCCTCCTCGGTGAGCTTGTAGGGGCGCCGACGCCCCTCGCCGCCCTCCTGGCTGACCAGGCCCTCGTCCTCCAGCTGCTGGAGCATGGGGTAGACGGAGCCGGGGCTGGGCCGCCACATGCCCCCGCTGCGGTCGCGGCCCTCCCGGATGATCTCGTATCCGCTGCGCGGTTCCTCGGCCAGCAGCAGCAGGATGCCGGTGCGCACGTCGCCGCGCCTGGCGCGGTGTCCGCCCCTGCGGCGGCCGCCTCCGGGCCCGGAACCTCCGCCAGGACCGAAGCCGCCGAACGGGTTGTCCGGCCCGCCCGGCCCTCCGCCCCAGGGGGGCGTACCCGGAGGCATCGGAGGTTCGGGCGGGATGACCGGAGGGACGACGGGCGGGCCGAACCCGCCCCCGCCGTGCCCGGGGTGTTCACCGCGCGCCTCGGCGCGGGGGTTCCAGGATCGGGGATCCCAGACGCGGCGGCCGCGGCGCGGACCACGCGCGTCCCATGACCAGGGACCGGGAAGTGCCATGGCGCTCATGGTGCTCTCCTTCGTTTCGTGCGATACAGAGCGACTGTCATCCTCTGTCCTGATAGCTCAAAGATATATCGCTAACTTCCCCCTGGCAAGGCCCGGGCACGAAAAAGTCCCCGCGCGCCGTCGGGCGCACGGGGACCACGGGGTCGTGGGAGGCGGGTCAGTAGTCGACCGCGTACGCCCCCAACAGGCTCTTGACCTCGCCGTTGAACTCCGGGGAGATCCGCACCGAGTAGCGGTCCACGGCGTAGACACGCGACTTCACCGGGTTGTCCACCCGGATCCGCACCGGGGTCTCCCCCTTGTGGGTGGCCAGCACCTGGCGCAGGTCACCGACCAGTTCGGGGGTGAGGCGCTTCTCGTCCACGGTCAGCAGGACGGGGGGCTCTCCCTCGGTGACGTGCGAGATGTCCAGGATCGACATCTCCGAGGCGAACATCGACCACGTACCGTCCCGGTCGTTGAGCCTGCCCTTGACCGTGACCGCGGTGTCCTCCAACAACGCCTCCACGTACAGCGGATACGTCTTGGGGAAGAACAGCACCTCCATGGAGGCGTCCAGGTCCTCCACCGTGGCGATGGCCCACTGGTTGCCCGCCTTGTTGGTGCGCTTGTCCACCTTGGAGATCAGCCCGGCGATACGCACCTCACCGCGCTCACGGGCCATCTCCCCGGCCACGACCTGGGCGATGGAGGTGTCACGCGAACGCGCCAGCACCCGCTCGGCCCCGGCCAGCGGGTGGCTGGACACGTACAGCCCCAGCATCTCGCGTTCGAAGGAGAGCTTGGTCTTGCGGTCCCACTCCTCGTCGCCCCAGTTGATGTTGAGCCCGATCGGGGTGGAGTCACCCTCGTCGGCGCCGCCGAACAGGTCGAACTGGCCGTGCGCCTCCTGCTTCTTGGAGCTGATCATGCCGTCGACCGCCGTCTCGTGGTGGCGGTAGAGCTCGCGGCGCGGCTGACCCAGGGAGTCGAAGCCGCCCGCCTTGATCAGCGACTCGATGACGCGCTTGTTGCAGGCGGCCAGCTCGATCTTGGACAGGAAATCGGTGAAGGAGCTGTACTTGCCCTTCTCGGTGCGGGTCTTGATGATCGAGTTGACCACGTTGGCGCCCACGTTGCGGACCGCGCCCATGCCGAAGCGGATGTCGTTGCCGACCGGGGTGAAGCGCAGACCGGACTCGTTGACGTCGGGGGGCAGGACCTTGATGCCCTGGGCGCGGCACTCGGCCAGGTAGACCGCCATCTTGTCCTTGTCGTCACTGACCGAGGTCAGCAGCGCGGACATGTAGGCGGCGGGGTGGTTGGCCTTGAGGTAGGCGGTCCAGTAGGAGACCAGCGCGTACCCGGCCGCGTGCGACTTGTTGAACGCGTACCCGGCGAAGGGGAGCATGACGTCCCACAGCGCCTGGACGGCCTCCTTGGAGAAACCGCGCTCCATGGCACCGGGGAAGAACTTGGCCTCCTCCTTCTCCAGGGCCTCCTTCTTCTTCTTACCCATGGCCCGACGCATCAGGTCGGCGCCGCCCAGGCTGTACCCGGCCAGCTGCTGGGCGATCGCCATGATCTGCTCCTGGTAGACGAGCAGATGGAAGGTCTCACCCAGGATCGGGTCCAGGGCCTCCTTGAGTTCGGGGTGGATCGGGGTGATCTCCTGGCGGCCGTTGGAGCGGTCGGCGTAGTCGTTGTGCGCGTTGGCCGCCATCGGACCCGGCCGGTACAACGACAGCACGGCCGCGATGTCACCGAACTTCTTGGGTTCCATCCTCTTGAGGAGGTTGCGCATCGCGCCGCCGTCCAGCTGGAACACTCCCAGGGTGTCGCCGCGCGAGAGGAGCTGGTAGGCCTTCTTGTCGTCCAGGGGCAGCTGCCCCAGGTCGATGTCGATCCCCTCGGACTCCTTGATGCTCTTGATCGCGTCGTCCATGATCGTCAGGTTGCGCAGGCCCAGGAAGTCCATCTTGAGCAGGCCCATGTCCTCGCACTGCGGGAAGGGGAAGCCCGTGATGATGGCGCCGTCGGTGTCCCGCTTGTGCAGCGGGATGACGTCGAGCAGCGGTTCCTTGGACAGGATGACGCCCGCGGCGTGCACACCCGTGCCCCGGGTCAGGCCCTCGATACCGCGCGCGGTCTCCATGACCTTGGCGACCTGACTGTCGTTGTCGACGAGGTTGCGCAGCTCCGTGGTCTCGCCGTAGCGCTCGTGCTCGGTGTTGAACACGGCGTCGAGCGGGATCTCCTTGCCGCCCACCGCCGCGGGGAAGGCCTTGGTGATCTGGTCGCCCACCGAGTAGGGCATGCCCAGGATGCGGGTGGAGTCCTTGACCGCGGCCTTGGCCTTGATGGTGCCGAAGGTCAGGATCTGCGCGACACGCTCGTCTCCGTAGAGCCTCGTGACGTACTCGATCATCTCCCCGCGCCGACGCTCGTCGAAGTCCAGGTCGATGTCGGGCATGGTGACGCGTTCGGGGTTGAGGAACCGCTCGAACAGCAGACCGTGCTCCAGCGGGTCCAGGTCGGTGATGCCCAGCACGTAGGCGATCATCGAACCCGCCGCCGAACCACGCCCCGGACCCAGCGCGATACCGCTCTTGCGCGCGTACTGGCAGATGTCGGAGACCACGAGGAAGTAGGCCGGGAAGCCCATCTCGTTGATGATGCCCAGTTCGAAGTCGACCCGCCTGCGGACATCGTCACTGATCCCGTTGGGGTAGCGCTCCCTGAGGAGCCGTTCGACCTCCTTGGCCAGCCAGGAGGACTGGGTCTCGCCCTCGGGCACGGGGAAGGTGGGCATGAGGTCGCGTGGGGCGAACACACCCTCGTAGGCGTCGGGCTCGATCCGCTCGGCCACCAGCAGGGTGTTCTTGCAGCCCTGGGCCCACTCGTCGAAGTTGAGCAGGCCGCGCATCTCGTCGGCGGTCTTGAGGTAGTAGCCCGACCCGTTGAACCGGAACCGGGTGGGGTCGTCCAGGTTCTTGCCCACG
This sequence comes from Nocardiopsis halotolerans DSM 44410, assembly GCF_000341065.1. Taxonomy (GTDB): domain Bacteria; phylum Actinomycetota; class Actinomycetes; order Streptosporangiales; family Streptosporangiaceae; genus Nocardiopsis; species Nocardiopsis halotolerans. Next base: position 20,608 of record NZ_ANAX01000349.1, read on the forward strand.
CCCACCGCCAGCAGGGCGTCGTGCGCCGAGGCCTGGGACTCGTACACGTAGTGGGAGTCGTTGGTCACCAGCGGCGGGATGTCCAACGCGCGGCCGACCTTGAGCAGGCCGTCGCGGACCTCCTTCTCGATGGGCACCCCGTGGTCCATCAGCTCCAGGAAGACGTTCTCCTTACCGAAGATGTCCTGGAGCTTGCCCGCGTAGTCGATGGCCTCCTTCTCCTGGCCCAACCGCAGGCGGGTCTGCACCCCGCCCGAGGGGCAGCCTGTGGAGACGATGACGCCCTCGCTGTACTCCGACATCAGGTCCAGGTCCATGCGGGGCTTCATGTAGTAGCCCTCCATGGACGCCAGCGACGACATCCGGAACAGGTTGCGCAGCCCGGTCTCGTTCTGGGCCAGCATCGTCATGTGCAGGTAACGGCCTCCACCCGAGATGTCCTTGCCGCCCTCGGCCGAGGCGTCGTCGGAGCCGCTGGCCCGCCCCCAGAAGACCCGCTTCTTGTGGAAGCGCGACTCGGGGGCGACGTAGGCCTCGATGCCGATGATCGGCTTGACCCCCGAGCCCTTGGCCTGCTGGTAGAACTCGTAGGCGCCGAACATGTTGCCGTGGTCGGTCATGGCGACCGCTGGCATGCCCAGCCTCCCGGCCTCCTTGAACAGAGGCTTGAGCTTCGCTGCCCCGTCGAGCATCGAGTACTCGGTGTGGACGTGCAGATGGGCGAAGGAGTCGGCCATGGCTAGGGTGCCCCCAGGAGGGTCGGTGGACGTGTGGTAACTCCTGAGCCTACGACTTTCCCGACCGCTCCGCTGACGCCTGTGGACAACATCCGTGGACGACGCAACGTGCTTCACAACAAGCGCGGCGAGCCCGGCGAGCCCGGCGAATGTGGTGTGAGGCACGACCACGGTCGGTCGATCCGGGGCACGGCGCCGTCACGGCGGACGTGGTGGCGCGGGAGGGCGTCCAAGCCGCCCCTGTGACGGGAGTGCGCCCAGGCCGTCCCTGATGAAGCGTGGCGCCTCGGCGGTCGGGTTCTTGGAGTCGTGGATGACGACCTGCCGACCATGGGCGGTTGGGTTTTCCACAGGCGGTGGTTGGGGCTGTCCCGGGGTGGGGCCGTGATGGTTTCCTGGAAATAGGGGGGATCCCACCCCTGCACGCCTTGGCATGCCCACAGCCTCCCAGGGGTTTGGAAAGCAGGGGATCCGGAATTCGGAGTTAATGACCACAGAGGGGGCTCGGGCGGAAAAGCGCATCATTGAGGGGTAGGGAGGGGCCGCCCTCAGGGCTCCTCCCTACGCTGTTCCTGCTGGGGGTTGTTGGCGGCAACGAAAGCGCACCAGCTGCCGCGAAGTGGTTCGGGCGGCCGGGAAACGGTTGGGGCCTGGCGAGGGTTGAGCACCCGACGAAAAGCGGCACCAACGGCAGGCAGGCCATATCCGCTCCCTGCCAACGCCCAGGCCCCTGAGGGTACAGGTCCGCGACGTCGGCACCAACGGCGAGAGCCACCACTGGAGGGCGACCAACGCCTAAGGTTCGCGGGCGGTGGGCCGCTCCTGCGAAAAGCAGCACCAACGGCACGAGCGGCCACCGGAGGGCGACCAACGATCGCTGTTCGCAAAAGGCTGGACCCTGCTGCGCCGACACCCACGACAACACGCTTTCCGGTCGCGCTTTCCGGGCACGCTTTTCGGGTGCCCCCAATTGTGCTTTACCGGGAAGCTTTTCCTTGCGAAAGAAAAGGCGCGGAAAAGGCAGAAGATGGGGCAGGAATTGCTGGCGGAATGGTGCCGCCTCGCTTATAATAAGAAGTATGGAGA
>NZ_ANAX01000350.1 GCF_000341065.1 Nocardiopsis halotolerans DSM 44410
GCCGCCACCGATGTCCAGGAAGTTGGCGGGCCGGACCCCTCCGTGCGCCTCCCCCGCCCGGGCGACCACGTCCAGGGTGGACATGACCAGACCCGCGCCGTTGCCGATGACGCCGACCTCGCCGTCGAGCCTGACGTAGTTCAGGCCCTTCTCCCTGGCCCGGTTCTCGCGCTCGTCGGTGTCGGCGCCGTCCACGAACGGGTTCCGTTCGGGATGGCGGAAGGCGGCGTTCCCGTCCAGGGTCACCTTGCCGTCCAGGGCGATGATCCGCCCGTCGGCCGTGCGGACCAGGGGGTTGACCTCGACCAGGGTGGCGTCCTCCTTGACGGCGACCTCCCAGAGCCTGGTGATCACCTGTGCGGCGCGGTCCCGCACCTCCTCGGGCAGCCCCGCCGCACGGCAGATCGCGAGGGCGGACGCCTGGTCCACCCCCTCGGGGCCGACCGGGGTCCGCACGACCGCCTCGGGTCGGGTCGCGGCGACCTCCTCGATCTCCACGCCGCCCTCGGCGGAGCAGATCGACAGGAACGTGCGGTTCGCACGGTCCAGCAGGAACGAGAAGTAGTACTCCTCGGCGATGTCCGAGGCCTCTTCCACCAGGACGCGGCGGACCGTGTGGCCCCTGATGTCCATGCCGAGGATCTGCTCGGCCCTGGCCCGGGCGTCGTCGGCCCCCTCCGCGACCCTCACACCGCCGGCCTTGCCGCGGCCACCGGTCTTGACCTGCGCCTTCACCACCACGCGGTGGCCGATCCGGCTGGGGGCCAGCCGCACCTGTTCGGGGGTGTCCGCGATCTCGCCCTCGACGAGGGGGACGCCGTACTCGCCGAAGAGCTGTTTGGCCTCGTACTCATGGAGATCCACCGAGCCTCCTCATCCCGTGGTTCCCGGTCACCTCCAGTGTTACGCCATACTGTATGCAGTATGCAATAGCCCTTCGGAAAGAAATGTGTCCCCCGTCACCTCTTTGCAGATCGCCCCGCTCTTTGCATACTGCATACAAGGAGGTCCCGCCATGCGCAGCCGTCACCAGACCCACGACCCGCCGCCCCCTTCCCCGACCCAGCGGTGGGAGGTGCGCGACTGGCGCGGCAGAAGCTACGCGGTGGGCCCCTCGGCCCGCACGCTCACCGGCTGGCCCCGCTCCGTGGTCCTCGCCCGCGCGCTGACCGCCGCCGCCGCGGTCGGAGGGCTCCAGTTCGGCTACGGCGCCGCGGTCCCCTCCCTGACGGCCGCGCACGGCTGGTCCCCCGCCATGGCGCTGACCCCGTTCCTGGTGTGGACCCTGACGCAGGGAGCCTGCGCACCGGCGCTGCACAGGCTCAGGGTCCGAGGAGTGCTGCGGGTCGGACCGGCGATCCAGGCGGGCGCACTGCTGTGCGCCGCCGCCCTGGTCGCCCTCGGCCTCCTCCCGGGGCTCCTCACCGCCGTCCTGGGCTACGGAGTCCTGGGCGGCCTGGGCGCCGGACTCGTCTACCACTCCTGCTCGGCCCTGGTCGACGGGTGGTTCCCGGACCGGCGCACCGTCCGCTCGGGGGCCGTGGGCGGTGCCTTCGCCCTGGGCTGGGTGCCCCTCCTGCCCGCCGTCGCGGTCGGCGTCCCGCCCTCCGCCCTGCCCGCGTCCTGCGCGGCGCTCGCGCTGTTGGTCCTCGTGCTGGGACTGGCGGGTGGCGTGGGCCAGCGGTCGGCCCCGCCCCGGTGGTGGCCGCCCGGATCCGACCCCCGCACCGCGGCGCTCCTGGCGGGCGCCGATCCACCGTGGGCCGCGAACCTCACCCCGGCCCAGGCGTGGGCGGCCGGAGGCTCCCTACCGATCCTGCACCTGGTCGTCGCGCTGTCCGGAGCGAGCGGGCTGTTCGTCCTCGCCGCTCTGCCGACGCTCCTGCTGGAGAGTGGTCACCCGACCGCCAGCGTGGCCCTGGCCGTCACGGTCTTCGCCGCGGGCAGCGGCCTGGGCCGGCTGGCGGCGGGCACCGCCGCCGAACGGACCGGCAGGAGACGCGTCCTCACCGCACTGCTGGGCGTCGGGGCGCTCGCGCAGGTGGGCCTGGCGGTCGCCGTGCCGACCGGACAGACCGCCGCGCTGGTACCGCTCGCACTGGTGGCGGGCGCGTGCACCGGTTCCTGCTACCCGTTGACCCGGGCGATCACCGAGGGCCACTTCGGCCCCCGGTGGACCGCCGACATCCACGGCCTGGTCTACAGCTCCAAGGCGGTCGGCGGGCTGCTCGGGGTCGGCGGAGCCGCGCTGTTCCTGGCGCTGGCACCGGCCTCCGTATGGCCCCTCGGCCTGGCCGCCTCCGGCGCGTCCTGCGCCGCGGCGACCGCCCTGGCGGCCCTGCTGCGGCGCCCGCTGCCGGTCCGGACCACACAGAAGACGAACGGGGTCTGGACAGCGACGTGGCGGCGTGCTCCAATGTGATGCACACCGTATACAGTATCCCGCCCACAGGACACGACCACACGCCCACCCGCACGAAAGGGGTCGTCGTACCGATGGCCGACAAGGCAAGCAACGAGTCCACCAGCAGCGAGAAGACCACGATCTCCGGCGGCCACCTGGTCGCCAAGGCGCTCAAGGCGGAGGGGGTCGACGTCGTCTTCACGCTCTGCGGCGGACACATCATCGACATCTACGACGGATGCGCCGACGAGGGCATCGACGTGGTCGACGTCCGCCACGAGCAGGTCGCCGCGCACGCCGCCGACGGCTACGCCCGGATCACCGGCAAGCCGGGATGCGCCGTCGTGACCGCCGGACCGGGGACCACGGACGCGGTCACCGGCATCGCCAACGCCTACCGCGCCGAGAGCCCGATGCTGGTCATCGGCGGACAGGGGGCCCTGAGCCAGCACAGGATGGGCTCGCTCCAGGACCTCCCCCACGTCGACATGATCAACCCGATCTCCAAGTTCGCCTCCAGCGTGCCGCACACCGAGCGGGTCGCCGACATGGTCTCCATGGCCTTCCGCGAGGCGAACAACGGGGCGCCCGGCCCGTCCTTCCTGGAGATCCCCCGGGACATCCTGGACGCCGAGGTCCCCCTGGAGCGGGCGCGCATACCGGCCAGGGGGCGCTACCGCGCCTCCACCCGGCAGGCGGGCGACCCCGCCGCGATCGAGCGGCTCGCCGACCTGATCGTGCGCTCGGAGCGGCCCAGCATCCTGCTCGGCAACCAGGTGTGGACCACCCGGGCCACCCAGTCGGCCACCGACCTGGTGCGCGCGCTCAACATCCCCGCCTACATGAACGGCGCGGGCCGGGGCACCCTGGCGCCCGGCGACCCGCACCACTTCCAGCTCTCCCGGCGCCACGCCTTCTCCAACTCCGACCTGATCATCATCGTCGGCACGCCCTTCGACTTCCGGATGGGCTACGGCAAGCGCCTCTCACCCGACGCCACGGTGGTGCAGATCGACCTCAACTACGCCACCGTGGGCAAGAACCGCGACATCGACCTGGGGCTGGTCGGCGACGCCGACGTGATCCTGTCCTCGGTGCTCCAGGCCACCTCCGCCTACGGGGACAACGGCGCCCAGGGCCGCAAGGCCTGGTTGGAGGAGCTGCGCAACCAGGAACAGGAGAAGCTGGACAAACGCGCGCACCTGCTCACCTCCGACTCCACGCCCATCCACCCCTACCGGCTGGTCAGCGAGATCAACCAGTTCCTCACCGAGGACTCCATCTACGTCGGCGACGGCGGCGACATCGTCACCTTCTCCGGCCAGGTGGTCCAGCCCAAGTCGCCGGGCCACTGGATGGACCCCGGGCCCCTCGGCACGCTGGGCGTGGGCGTCCCGTTCGTGATGGCCGCCAAGTACGCCCGGCCGGACAAGGAGGTGGTGGCGCTCTTCGGCGACGGCGCGTTCAGCCTGACCGGCTGGGACTTCGAGACCCTGGTCCGTTTCGACCTGCCCTTCGTCGGCATCGTCGGCAACAACTCCTCCATGAACCAGATCCGCTACGGCCAGATCGCCAAGTACGGGGCGGACCGGGGCGAGATCGGCAACACGCTGGGCGACGTGAACTACGCGGAGTTCGCCCGGATGCTCGGCGGCCACGGCGAGGAGGTCCGGGACCCGGCGGACATCGCCCCGGCGCTGCGCCGCGCCCGCGAGTCCGGCAAGCCCTCGCTCGTCAACGTCTGGATCGACCCCGAGGTCTACGCCCCCGGGACGATGAACCAGACCATGTACAAGTAGCGGGACCAGGGAGGAAGAGTCATGGGCAAGGCACTCGACGGGGTCCGCGTCCTGGACATGACCCACGTCCAGTCGGGTCCGTCGGCGACGCAGATACTCGCCTGGATGGGCGCCGACGTGGTCAAGGTGGAGGCGACCTCGGGTGACATCACCCGGCGTCAGCTCCGGGACAGGCCCGACGTGGACAGCCTGTACTTCACGATGCTCAACTCCAACAAGCGCAGCGTCACCCTCAACACCAAGAAGCCCCGGGGCAAGGAGATCTTCCTGGACCTGGTGCGCCGCAGCGACGTGCTGGTGGAGAACTTCGCCCCCGGCGCGCTGGACCGGATGGGCTTCACCTGGGAGGTGCTCTCGGAGGCCAACCCACGGCTGGTCTACGCCTCGATCAAGGGGTTCGGGCCGGGCGCGTACGCCGACTTCAAGGCCTACGAGGTGATCGCCCAGGCGATGGGCGGATCCATGAGCACCACCGGGTTCGACGACGGGCCGCCGCTGGCGACGGGCGCGCAGATCGGCGACTCGGGCACGGGCGTGCATACAGTAGCCGGTATCCTCGCCGCGCTGTACCAGCGCACCAGCACCGGCCGGGGCCAGCGCGTCCAGGTCGCCATGCAGGACGCGGTGCTCAACCTGTGCCGGGTCAAGCTGCGCGACCAGCAGCGCCTGGCGCACGGGCCGCTGGCGGAGTACCCCAACGACGACTTCGGCGACGAGGTCCCCCGCTCCGGCAACGCCTCCGGGGGCGGCCAGCCCGGCTGGGCCGTCCGCACCTCCCCCGGCGGCCCCAACGACTACGTGTACGTCATCGTCCAGCCCGTCGGCTGGGAGCCCATCACCCGGCTCATCGGCCGCCCCGAGCTGGCCGAGGACCCCGAGTGGGCCACCCCCGAGGCCCGGCTGGACAAGCTCACCACGATGTTCGCCCTGATCGAGGAGTGGTCCAGCAAGCTCCCCAAGTGGGACGTGCTGGCCGCGTTGAACGCGCACAACATCCCCTGCGGGCCGATCATGTCCACCCGCGAGATCATCGACGACCCCACCCTGCGCGCCAACGGGGTCGTCACCACCGTCGAGCACCCCGAGCGGGGCTCCTACGAGACGGTGTCGTCGCCCATCCGGCTCTCGGACTCACCCGTGGACGTCGCCCGCTCCCCGCTGCTCGGCGAGCACAACGCCGACGTCTACGGCGGAGAGCTGGGGCTGTCCGACGAGGAGCTGGCCGAACTCGCATCGAACGGAGTGATCTGACCTCATGGCCGCCTACACCCCCGACCGCCCCGAACACGACCGCGCGGCCGTCCGCGAGGTGCTCGACCGCGCCCGGGCCGAGGGCCGGAGCGCCCTGACCGCCCCCGAGGGCCGCGTCCTCGCCGACGCCTACGGCATCCCGATCCCCGGTGAGGCACTGGCGCGCTCCGCGGAGGAGGCCGCCGAGCTCGCCGGGGAACTGGGCCTGCCGGTCGTGGCCAAGATCGTCTCCCCCGACATCCTGCACAAGACCGACGCCGGGGGCGTCGAGGTCGGTCTGGAGAACGCCGAGCAGGTCGCCGAGGCCTACCGCCGTATCACCGCCAACGCCCTCGCCCACACCCCCGGCGCCCGGATCGACGGCGTCCAGATCCAGCAGCAGGTCGGCGGTGACCCGGGGGTCGAGGTCCTCGTCGGCGCGACCACCGACCCCACCTTCGGCAAGATCGTGGTCTTCGGCCTGGGCGGCGTCCTGGTCGAGGTCCTCAAGGACGTCACCTTCCGGATGGCCCCGGTCTCGGCGGAGGAGGCGCTGTCCCAGATCGGGGACATCCGCGCGGCCGAGGTCCTGCACGGCGTGCGCGGACGCCCCGGCGTGGACCGGGAGCGGCTGGCCGACGTGGTCAGCCGGCTCTCGGACCTGGTGACCGACTTCCCCGAGATCGCCGAGGCCGACCTCAACCCGGTGTTCGCCGGACCGGCCTCCGCCGTGGCCGCCGACCTGCGCTTCGTCCTGGACTTCACGCCCGCCGAACCGCCCGCGCGGTTCGACCGGCAGGAGATCCTCACCGCGATGAACCGGGTCTTCAAGCCGCGGTCGATCGCGATCATCGGCGCCTCGAACGAGCCCGGCAAGATCGGCCACTCCGTCATCAAGAACATCGTCGACGGCGGGTACGCGGGCGAGGTGTACCCGGTCAACCCCAAGGCCCCCGAGGTGTACGGCCGCAGAGCCTACACGAGCGTCCTCGACATCCCCGGCGAGGTCGACGTGGCGGTCTTCGCCATCCCCGCGAAGTTCGTGGCTGACGCGCTGGAGGACGTCGGCGCCAAGGGGGCCGCCGCGGCGGTCCTCATCCCCTCCGGGTTCGCCGAGACCGGCGAGCAGGAGTTGCAGGACAAGGTGCTGGCCGTCGCCCGACGGCACGGCGTGCGGCTGCTCGGCCCCAACATCTACGGCTACTACTACACGCCGCAGAAGCTGTCGGCGACGTTCTGCACGCCCTACGACGTCAGCGGCGGCACGGCCCTGACCTCCCAGTCGGGCGGGATCGGCATGGCCATCCTCGGCTACAGCCGCAGCACGAGCACCGGGGTCTCCGCCATCGTCGGCGTCGGCAACAAGGCCGACATCGACGAGGACGACCTGCTCACCTTCTTCGGCCAGGACGAGAACACCAACGCCGTGGCCATGCACCTGGAGGACCTCAAGGACGGCCGCGCCTTCGTCGAGGCCGCCCGCGAGGTCGTGCCGCGCAAGCCCGTCATCGTGCTCAAGGCCGGGCGCACCGACGCCGGTGCGCGCGCGGCCGGATCGCACACCGGGGCGCTCGCCGGGGACGACAAGGTCTACGACGACATCCTCCGCCAGGCCGGGGTGGTCAGGGCCCCCGGGCTCAACGAGCTGCTGGAGTACGGCCGCGCGCTGCCCGTCCTGCCCACGCCCAAGGGAGAGAACGTCGTCATCATCACCGGCGCGGGCGGATCGGGCGTGCTGCTCTCCGACGCCGTGGTCGACAACGGGATGTCGCTGTACGAGATCCCGCCGGACCTGGACGCGTCGTTCCGCGCGTTCATCCCGCCGTTCGGCGCCGCCGGGAACCCGGTCGACATCACCGGCGGCGAACCGCCCTCCACCTACGAGGCCACGGTCCGGCTGGGTCTGGAGGACGAGCGTGTGCACGCGCTGATCCTGGGCTACTGGCACACCATCATCACCCCGCCGATGGTCTTCGCCAGGGTGGTCAGCGACGTGGTGGCCGAGGCCAGGGCCAAGGGCATCGACAAGCCCGTGGTCGCCTCCCTCTCGGGTGACACCGAGGTGGAGGAGGCCGCCCGGTACCTGTTCGACCACGGCATCGTGGCCTTCCCCTACACGACCGAGAAACCGGTACAGATTCTCGGCGCGAAGTATCGCTGGGCGCGCGCCGCGGGACTACTCTGACCGGGTGCCCGGCCGGAGCCCCGGCCCCGGCCGGGCCACGTTCCAGCACACCACCGATCCCCTGAACCCGGCGGTCTCGGAGCCGCCGCCGCAAGGCCGCCGGGTCCCACCACCGCGACGAACAGCCACTGCGCCGCGGCGGTTCCCTCCCGCCCACGAGAGAAAGGTGGCCGTAACACCCGGGGGCGCCATGCCAGCCATCAGCTCGCATCCGCTTATCCCACACAGGGAGTTCCGTCCATGGATTCCTCACGCCCCGAGAGCGGCAGCACGCCGGAACCGGCCAACCAGTCCCCCACCGACGCACAGACCCCCTTCGTCCCGGCGCAGAGGCAGCCGAGCCCCGCCGAGGCCGAACCCGACTCCGCCGCGGCCACCTCCGAGAGCGCCCCTCCCAGGCAGGAGCGCTTCTGGAAGGCGGGCCGGCTGGAGCCGATGCCCATCCGTTCCCTGCCCAAGGCACCGCCCTCGATCCACATCCTGGGACCCACCGTGTTCCTCGTCGCCCTCGGCGTCGGCATGGGCGAGTCCTACATGTGGCCGAGGCTGGTGCTGGTGTTCGGCCCCGAGATCCGCTGGCTCTTCCTGATCGGTGTCACCCTTCAGGCCGTGGTCATGCTGGAGATGTCCCGCTACGCGATGGCCACGGGCGAGAGCATCTTCTACGGAGCCGCACGCGTCTTCAAACCACTCATGTGGTTCTTCTTCGTCACGGCGATCCTGGTCTACATCTGGCCGGGTCACCTCTCCGCGGGCGCCTCGGCGTTCGAACGGGTGACCGGCATCCCATGGCAGGTGACCGCGGTCGCCGGGATGCTCCTCGTCGGCGTGGTGTTCACGCTGGCGAAGGTCATCTACAACCTGCTGGAGAGCGTGCTCTCGATCTGTATCGGCCTGCTGGTGGTCGGCAGCGCGGTGATCGCGGGGATCGTGGGCAACCTGTCCGACCTGACGTCCACCCTCACCGGGATGTTCGCGTTCGGCTACCTCCCCGAGGAGGCCACCACGGCGCTCTGGTTCCCCGTGATCGTCGGGTCCATCGCCTTCGCCGGCCCCTCGGGCATGCAGCAGATGTGGTACACCCTGCACCTGCGCGACAAGGGCGCGGGGATGGGTGCGCACATCCCCAAGATCCGCGGTCTGCGGCACGCGGGCGAGCAGGAGACCATGCCCACGCGCGGTTTCATGTTCGACACCTCCGACGCGGCGGAGATGGAGAAGTGGAAGGGCTGGCGGCGCTGGGTCACCTTCGACGCCATGGTCCTGTTCTGGGGCATCACGATGCTGGTGACGATCTCCTTCACCGTCCTGGCGCAGGCGTCGGCCCGCTTCGACCCGAACGTGACCGAACTGCTCCGGGAGGGTGACCGCGGCGCCGCACTGGACGCCATGGCCGCCTCCTTCTCGGCCGCGGGCAGCCCGATCCTGGGCACGGTGTTCTTCTGCTTCATCGCGCTCATCGGACTCAACGCCACGCTGGGGTTGTTCGACTCCTTCTCGCGCGGCCAGGCCGACATGACCTTCAACTTCGTGCCGGGCGCCAAGAGGATCGGCATGTCGAAGCTGTACGCCATGTTCCTGTGGGGACTGATCGTCTTCGGCATCTGCGTCCTGCTCTTCGGTCCCGCCGACGGACCGGCGGCCATCCTGGACGTGCTGGCCTTCCTGTCGGCGTTCGCGATGGGCGCCTACTGCGTGGTGCTGCTGCTGGTCAACAACCTCACGCTGCCCAAGCCGATCCGTCCGGGGATCCTCTCCAACGCCGTCATCGCCTTCGCGGCGCTGTTCTACCTCGGCGCCCTGTTCTACTCCCTGTTCGCCTTCGGGGTCGTGATCGACTGATGAACCCCGCGAAGACCCTCCCCCAGGGGCGCCCCCTCCGCGACCACGCGGAGGTCGCGGTGCCGGGCGCGGCGATCGGCCTCGTGGCCGGTCTGTTCGCGGCGGGCGTCGCCGTGATGGCCGGGCTGCCCCTGGGAGTCACCCTCACCCTCGCGACCGCGCTGGGCGGTCCGCTCGCGATTCTCGGTGCCGGGTACTGTGTTCTGCTGGCACGCGGTGTCTTCTCCATCGGCGCGGTGGCTCCCCTGGCGCTGTACTGGCTGGTGGGGTTCCCCCTCGCCCGCCTGGCCGACTCCTTCGCGGTGGCGTGGGCACTCGGGGACGACACCGTGTTGGGGGAACCGCTGCTGTCCTTCCTGGCTCTCCAGGCGATGCTCAGCTTCGGCTTCACCATCGGCTTCCTGTGGCTGCACGAGAGGATCGCGCCGTACTGGTTGCTCCGCGTCCGCGGGCACAACCCGGTGGCGGCGTCCCTGGTGGAACGCTACGTGGAGCACGCCGTCCACCTCGACCGACGGCGGGGCGCCTCCCGTCGTAGAACCCCCGACACCCCGTCCTGAACCACGACACTGCCCGCGGTGCGGCGTCGGACTCCGCACCGCGGGCAGTGTCGTGCCCCACGAGTTCTCAGGAGTACCGCACCTTGGATATCCATCCCTGGATCTGGGCCGTCACCATCGTGACCCTACTCAGCGTCATCGCGCTCGACTTCGTCATCACCGTACGCAAACCCCATGAACCGTCGATGCGCGAGGCCTCGATCTGGGTCGGCGTCTACGTCTCCCTCGCCGTCGTCTTCGGCATCGGGCTCGGCGTCGTCGCCGGTTCCGCCCAGAGTCTGGACTTCTTCACCGGCTGGATCGTCGAGTACTCGATGAGTATCGACAACCTGTTCGTGTTCATCCTGATCCTGGGCTCCTTCGCGGTGCCGCCCGTGCACCGTCAGCGGGTCCTGCTGGTGGGTATCGCGCTCGCCCTGGTCTTCCGCGGCCTGTTCATCGCGCTGGGAGCGGCGGTGGTGAACGCGTTCGCCGGTGTGTTCTTCCTGTTCGGCGCGTTCCTGCTGTTCACCGCGTGGAAGCTGATCACCGAGTCGGACGACGACGAGGAGTACAAGGAGAACGCCGCGGTACGCATGGTGCGGCGCTTCCTGCCGACCACCGACGAGTACCACGAGGCCAAGCTGACCGTGCGCGTGGACGGCAGGCGCGTGGTCACGCCGATGCTGCTGGTGATGATCGCGATCGGGCTCACCGACATCCTGTTCGCCCTCGACTCGATCCCGGCCATCTTCGGCATCACCCAGGAGCCCTACCTGGTCTTCACCGCCAACGCCTTCGCCCTGATGGGCCTGCGTCAGCTCTACTTCCTCATCGGCGGCCTGCTGACCAAGCTCGTCCACCTCAACAAGGGCCTGGCGGTGATCCTGGGCTTCATCGGGCTGAAGCTGGTCCTGCACGCGCTGCACGAGACCACCGACTGGCACGTGCCCGAGATCGGCACCCTGACCTCGCTGCTCGTCATCCTGGCCACCCTGCTCGTCACGACGGTGACCAGTCTGATCAGCAACCGCAGGACCCTGGCGGCCGAGGCCAGGGCCGCGGCGGAGCGGCCCTCCCCCTCCGTCCAGGAGACCGAAGCCGGGACCGGTCCCGCCTCGGAGGAGCGGCCCGGCGACGATCCGAGGGAGCGGGTGGACCGCTGACGCTCCCGGCGCGCACCCCGACCGACGCGGGGGCCGGACACCGTACGGTGTCCGGCC
>NZ_ANAX01000351.1 GCF_000341065.1 Nocardiopsis halotolerans DSM 44410
TGGTTCGGGCCACGTGCGAAGGTCCCGGGACGACACCGCTCAGTGCGATGAGGTCCTCCCCGCGCATGCGGGGGGGTGAGGCACGACTGGCCCCGGCGGGTGCGCCAACACCCCCGGTGCTCCGGGGAGTCGTCAAAGACCGGCCCTTGGTTCCGGACCTGGAAGCCCGCCGTTCGGGGACAGGACACGACGCTGTCGAACGAGGTCGGCACGCGGCTTGTGCCGTTCTTGGACGGGCGGCGAAGACTGACGCTGGGCGGCCCGGCCCGGCTGCCGGGGCACGGCGGGGTCCGGGAGGGCGCCCCCGACGCACAAGACTCGGCCCCGACACCCGGGAGGGGGCCGGGGCTGTCGCGGGCGGGCCTGGACTCCTGGTGTGGGTGGGGGTGAGCCGCCACGACGGTCCGGTCGGGGTTCGGATGTCGGCGCGGCGCGAAGGTGACCGGTTGCTCCTCACTTCCGGGCACGTCGGTTGCGAAGAAGCCGCTCCGCCGCTCTGTTCACCGCACGCACCGGATAGCCCGCCTCGGAGTCGAACGTGAACAGCGCGACGTCTCGTTGGTTGGCGTACTCGGCTGCGGCCGCCGTGTACCGCGACGATGTGAAGAAGACAGCGGTGTCACCGACCGGGGCCGCACCAACCAGCTGCTGTAGTTCGGGGCGCCCGACCGCGTTGGTGCTGTAGCGCTTAACCTGCACGGAGACGCCCGACGCGCTGACGTCGATCCCCGCGTCCCCCGACGGGGGCGTGGTCCGAGCACCCCGGAAACCCCTGTCTCGCAGCCACCCGGCCACGAAACGCTCGGCCTCCGTGGGCGTGTGGATCCGCGTTCGGACACGCTCCTGCTGCTCCTTCTTCCTCCCCCTCTCCGCAGCAGCGACTTCACCGATCACCTGCGCCAGAAAGCCCTTGCGCGGAGCGACCTCGGCAGCCTGCTGATTGCCTGAACGACGGAGGCGTCGACGCACGGCGCTGAGTACCCAGAACAGCAGCAGACCCCCCGTAACCGCTGCTCCGAAGGCCATGATGAAGGGCTCTTCAACGCGGAGAGTGGCGTACCCGGAAACGGAGAACAGGACCGACACCGCGACGAAGACGCCGGTCGATCGTCCCGATCCCGTCCGGGTAAGGGGCACGTCCACCTCTCCGGGCTCGGAGGGCGAGGGGGATGTTTCCGAGGTCACGTCGCTTGTTCCCTTCTGGACGTAGGACTCGTGGGCACAGCTACGAAGACCTAAAACGGTCACTGTATAAAAAATTATGTCAATGCAGACATACTTACTTTTCTCCACGAAATGGCCCTCGCAGAAGCGGGCGGGACGCCCGACCGGCCCGGACCACTACGAGGACGTGAGGCCCCTGGGGCGGGCCCCACAAGGTCGTCCACGTACCAGAGGCCTCGCGTTGGTTGCCCGTACCGCGCCGGTTCCGCCAGCGCGGCCGCGCGCACCGCCCAGCCGGGGACGTCGGCGTCTCCCATGCACCGGCTACCGCCACCCGCACGAAGGCGGCGACCTCCTGGCCCACCAGCTCCCGGACCTGCACCAGTGCCGCGAACAGGGGCTGGGACCTGTGGTCCCGGACGGAGCCCCGTTGGAGACCGACCGGCGCGCCGGCCCCGGCCGTACGACGTGTTGCTCCTGTCCTCGGTGGGAAGTGGAGACGTCCTTCCGAGAGGGCCTCAGTGCAGGAGCTTGAGGCCCACGACGCCCGAGACGATGAGCACCAGGCACAGCGCCTTGGGAACGCTGAAGCCCTCACCGAGGAAGAACATGCCCACCAGAGCGGTGCCGACGGCGCCGATCGCCACCCAGACCGCGTAACCGGTCCCCACGGGGATGGTGCGCAGCGCGTAGGCCAGACCGGCCATGCTCAGGAACAGGGTGACCCCGAAGGTCACCGACGGCCACAGCCGGGTGAACCCCTGGGACGCGCTGAGCGCGGTCGCCCACGCGGTCTCCAGGAACCCCGAGATCACCAGAACGATCCAGGCCATGGTGCCCACCTCCGTGACGTGTGACGTGCGTTGTCGAAGCGCCGTCTTGTCGTCACCGGGTACGGCGCACCTCGTCCGGGGTCTCTCGGATCGCGCCGACGCGGGAGACCCGCGACGGCGGTGATGGTGCGTAAGGTACAACGCCCGGAGCCGGGCGGGCGTTCCGGGCCCGCCGAAGGTGTGTCTCACCACGGGGCCGGGCGGGCTCGCGTGCTTCGCGTCTCCCCGGACCGGACCTCCCCCCGCCGGACCCCTTGGTGGCCGTCCTCCCACCGGCCACCGCGAGCCCCGGGCCCGCCCGTGCCGGGACTCCCCTCCACAGACCGCTTCCGGGCCCGAACGCGCGGACGACGGGGGCCGCTGGTCTGGACCGGAGCCGCTCGGCGACCGTTCGGCGCGCGTGCCGACCGTTCGTCGCGCGCTGGGCGACCGCTCGACGCTGCTCCTCCGCGTTCGGCGCGCGTGCGTGCGTCCACCCTCCCTGCGGAGGAGTGTCGCTCCTTACAGTTCCAGGTAATCCACATCACACAGGAGTGACAACGTCGCACCGGCTGCACGCCGATCCCCCCGGAGGTACAACCCACAATGTCAGCAGACAGGTCCGCGAAGGATCCGGCCCCGCCGCCCGCCAACGGGGACGGTGACGAGGTCGTCAGCCGCGAGGACTACGTCGCCATGCACGGCGATCCGCGCTTCGTCGAGCTCAGGAAGCGGCTCTACACCTTCATCTTCCCGATGAGCATCGCCTTCATGGCGTGGTACCTGCTCTACGTGCTCATGTCCGCCTACGGGCGCGACTTCATGGGCACCGTGCTCTTCGGCAACGTCAACGTGGCGCTGGTCTTCGGTGTCCTCCAGTTCTTGTCCACCTTCGGGATCGCGATCCTGTACACGAACTACGCGCGCCGCAGGCTCGACGCCCAGGCGGTCGAGCTGCGCGACGAGCTCCACCACAGCTCCGCGGGCAAGGAGGGCGGACGATGATCCTCGCTCAGGAAGCGACCGAGACGGTCAGCGACAGCAGCCGTATCGTCACGCTCGGCCTTTTCCTCCTCATGATCGCGGCCACCCTCGGCGTCACCGTCTGGGCCGGTCGCAACACCCGCTCCGCCACCGACTTCCACTCGGGCGGGCGCGGCTTCTCCCCGCTCCAGAACGGCCTGGCCATCGGCAGTGACTACATGTCCGCCGCGTCCTTCCTGGGCATCGCGGGCATGATCTCCCTGTTCGGCTACGACGGTTTCCTCTACTCCATCGGGTTCCTCGTCGCCTGGCTGGTCGCCCTCCTGCTCGTCGCGGAGCTGCTGCGCAACTCCGGCCGCTACACCATGGGCGACGTGCTGTCCTACCGGATGCGGCAGCGTCCGGTCCGGACCGCCGCCTCGGTCTCCACGATCGTGGTGTCGATCTTCTACCTGCTCGCGCAGATGGTCGGCGCGGGCGCGCTCATCGCCCTGCTGCTGGGCATCCAGCCCGGCCAGACCTTCCTGGGCATGGACGCCGCCACCGCCAAGATCGTCGGCATCGTGGTCGTCGGCCTGCTGATGACGATCTACGTGACCTTCGGCGGTATGAAGGGCACCACCTGGGTGCAGATCATCAAGGCCGTCATCCTCATGTCGGGTGCCGCGCTGCTCACCCTGCTGACCCTGTCGCTGTACGGCTTCAACCTGGGCGCCCTGATGAGCGACGCCGCCGCGGCCAGCGGCCAGGAGGGCTTCCTGGAGCCCGGCCTGCGCTACGGCGTGGAGGTCGAGGGCGACCCGGTGCAGACCATGTGGAACAAGCTGGACCTGATCAGCCTGGGCATGGCCCTGGTGCTGGGTACGGCCGGTCTGCCCCACATCCTCATCCGCTTCTACACCGTTCCCGACTCCCAGGGCGCCCGTAAGTCGGTCAACTGGGGCATCGGCCTCATCGGCACCTTCTACCTGATGACCCTGGTGCTGGGCTTCGGCGCCGCGGCCATCGTCGGCCACGAGGCCATCACGGCCCAGAACGCGGCGGGCAACACGGCCGCGCCGCAGCTGGCCCGAGCGGTCGGCGAGACCATCGGCGGCGACATGGTGGGCTCGGTCCTGCTCGCGCTCATCTCCGCCGCCGCCTTCGCGGCCATCCTGTCCACCGTGGCGGGGCTGGTCATCGCCTCCTCGTCCTCCATCGCGCACGACTTCTACAACTCGGTCCTGCGCAAGGGGAGGGCCACGGGCTCGGAGGAGGTCAGGGTCGCCCGGCTCTCCGCCCTCGGCGTCGGTGTGGTCGCGGTCGTCCTGGCCGTGTTCGCCCAGTCCCTCAACGTGGCCTTCCTGGTCGCGCTGGCGTTCGCGATCGCGGCCTCGGCCAACCTGCCGACCCTGCTGCTCAGCCTGTTCTGGAAGCGGTTCAACACCTCCGGTGCCCTCTGGGGTATCTACGGCGGTCTGATCAGCGCCGTGGGCCTGGTGTTCTTCTCGCCGGTGGTCTCCGGCAGCGAGACCGCGCTCATCCCGAACGCGGACTTCGCCTGGTTCCCGCTGCCCAACCCGGCCCTGGTGTCGGTGCCGATCAGCCTCCTGTGCGCGATCGTCGGCACGCTGACGTCCAAGGAGCGTGACTTCGACAAGTTCGCGATGCTCCAGGTCCGTGCCCTGACCGGCGCGGGCGCGGAGAAGGCGGCCGACCACTAGCGGGCGGCCGGCCACCAGGCAGTATCTGCCTCGGGCCTCCGCTTCGCTTCGGCCCGTGCTCGGGGTGGCCACCGGTGGCTCACTCCGACCGGGGCCCACCCTCCCCGGAACGGCCACCGCCCCGAGCGCTCCCCGGGCCCGTCACCCTCCCGGTGACGGGCCCGGCCTCCTGTTCGGCCAGGTGAGCATTTGCGTCACGATTCGAAAGGCGGACCCCACAACGTGAGCGTCGGCACAGACCGCTGGGATAGGGTCGTTCCGTGTCATACCGCTGGCTGTCGCGGATGTCCCCCTCCCGACGGCGCCCAGCACCGTCGGAGCAGCGGGCGAACGTCGACCTGATGCGCCAGGTCCACGCCCTCGGCGTCGACCTCCGCGACGGGCTGCACGGAAGGAGGGTCTCCTCCGCGGCCAGACGGCTGCGCCACCTCCTGGCCGTCGACGGCGTCGTGCTGGCCGACCTGGACGGTCCGGTGGTCGGGAGCGGTACCGACCCCGACCCCGCGGAGATCGACGGTCTGCTCGCCCAGGTCTTCGAGTACGGCAGCAACGCGCGCGTACGCCTCGCCGACGGGACCTCGGTGTGCGCCGTCCCCCTGACCGTGGCCGACGAACTGTCCGGCGCCCTGGTCGCCTCGGGCCACCCCGTGGAGGCCGACGTGGAGGCCGCCGCCGCGCTGGTGTCCGACTGCCTGGACCACGCGGCGCTGCGCCGGGCCCGCGCGCGGATCGCCGCCGCCGACCTGCGCACCCTGCGGGCGCAGATCTCCCCGCACTTCGTGCACAACGCCCTCGCGGTGATCGCCGCCCTGGTGCGCACCGATCCCGACCGGGCCCGCCACCTGCTGTCGGACTTCGCCGACTACCTGCGCTACGGCTTCTCGGAGAAGGGGGACTACGCGACCCTCTCGGAGGAGTTGGAGGCCACCCAGACCTACCTGGAACTCCAGCGGGCCCGCTTCCACGACCGTCTGGACATCACCGTGCGGATGGCGCCGGAGGTGCTGCCCGTGGCCATACCCTTCCTGGTCGTGCAGCCGATCGTGGAGAACGCGATCCGGCACGGTCTGGAACGCAAGGAGGGCCGGGGCCACATCAGCGTCTCGGGGTTCGGCGAGGGACCGCTGTGCGTCATCGAGATCGAGGACGACGGGGTCGGCATGCACCCCGACCTGGCCCGCGCCCTGCTGGCGGGGACGGGGCCGGAGTCGCGCAGCGTCGGCCTGGCCAACGTGGACCAGCGGCTGCGAACCGTCTACGGACCCGAGTACGGTCTGGTGATCGAGACCGCGCCGGGCGAGGGAACGAAGGTGACCGTGCGCGTACCCAGATTCACCAGGGGGGTGGTGGCGCAGTGAAACCCGAGCTCAGGGTACTGGTGGTCGAGGACGAGGCGTCCACCCGCGAGGAGATGGCGTCCCTGCTCGGTGACATGCCCGAGGTCGCGGAGGTCCTCGTGGCCGACAACGGCGCCACCGCCGTGCGGCTGCTGGGGACCACCACCATCGACGCGGCGTTCCTGGACATCCTCATGCCCGGGCTGGACGGCATGGACGTGGCCAGGGTACTCAGTGTGCTGTCCGAGCCGCCGTCCATCGTGTTCGTGACCGCGTCCGAGGCCCACGCCGT
>NZ_ANAX01000352.1 GCF_000341065.1 Nocardiopsis halotolerans DSM 44410
CCCGAGCGCCTGGCCGAGGCGGTCGGCCGGATCGCCCAGCTGCGCCGCCCCAGCGGTGAGGCCCCGCCCGCCGAGGACCTGCACGTGGTGCAGATCGACACGGGCAGGCGCACGGTGTTCGTCAAGCGCGACGACGTGCAGTTCGTGGAGGCCCAGGGCGACTACGTGCGGCTGCACACCGCCGACGGCGGTCACCTGATCCGCCTGTCGCTGTCATATCTGGAGGAGGTGTGGGCCTCGGCGGGGTTCGTCCGGGTCCACCGGGGGTTCCTCATCGCCATCCCGTGGGTGCGGGACCTGCGGGTGACCTCCTCGTCCGGCCTGGTGGCGGGCACCCCGGCGGGCGACGTGCCGGTGAGCCGCCGCCACGGCCGCCACCTGCGCGCCCAACTGCTGGAGGCGGGCCCCC
>NZ_ANAX01000353.1 GCF_000341065.1 Nocardiopsis halotolerans DSM 44410
CGCCCAGGGCGGACCCGCCTCCCGGCCCCGGGACGGTGAGAGCGAGCAGACCTCCCGGGAGACGCCGTGAGTCCGCGCCGGGAGAAGCTGACCAGCCCGCAGACCCGGATCGCGCTGGCGCGCGGCAACCGGCCCGCGCAGCACCTGCTGCCGATACCGGGTCCGGTGGACACCGAGGCGGCGCGCGGGGTCTTCCGGTCCCAGCGGCGGATCGCACTGCGCACCGTGGCGCTGCTGTCGGTACTGCTGTTCGGGATGAGCGGCGCGTTCGCGCTCTTCCCCGTGCTGGGGGACGTCCGGCCGGGCGGGGTCCCGCTGTCGTGGCTGCTGCTGACGGTGGCGGTCTACCCGCTGCTGTTCGGGCTGGCCCTGTGGCACGTGCGCTCGGCGGAACGCGTGGAGGACCGGGCCGAGGAGGTCCGGGAGTCCGCGGGGTTCCGAACGGGGGCCTCCGGGGAACGCGGAGGCACGACGCGGACGCCGGAGGCCCCCGGTCCCCCGGCGTCCGAGCACGGGGCGCGGCGGGGCGAGGACACCGGTGAACCGGGCACGGAGTACCCGTGGTGATCGCGGTCCTGGCGATCGGGCTGGTCCTGGTCACCAGCCTGGTCATCGGCGTCTACGGCGTTCGGGCGGCCCGCTCGACCTCCGACTTCCTCGTGGCCTCACGCCGGGTGTCGCCCAACTGGAACGCGATGGCGATCGCCGGGGAGTACCTGTCGGCCGCCTCGATCCTGGGTCTGGCGGGGCTGCTGCTCAAGAACGGTCTGGGCACCATGTGGTACGCGGCCGGGTTCGCCGCGGGTTATGTGGCGGTGGTCGCCCTGGTGGCCGGGCCGATGCGCCGGTCGGGCGCGTTCACCGTGCCCGACTTCGCCGAGTACCGTCTGGGTGCCCCGCGTCTGCGCAAGCTGTGCGGCTGCGTGGTGCTGGTGATCATGCTGCTGTACCTGGTACCCCAGTTCAAGGGCGCCGGTGTGGTGCTGTCCCTGGTCAGCGGAACGCCGTACTGGGTGGGTGTGCTGCTCGCCGGGCTGGTGGTGAGCGGGTCGATCGCCGCCGGGGGTATGCGGTCGGCGACCTACGTGCAGGCGTTCCACTACGTGATCAAGCTGGCGTTCATCGCCGTGCCCGCGATCTACCTGGTGGTGCAGGCCGGTCCGCAGACCCGGGCGGAGGCGCTGAACCCGGAGTGGGGCACGCACTTCCCCAGGACGACCCCGGTGGAGTTCACCGTGGGAACCCGGTTCAGCCTGGAGGAACCGGTGACGGTGGCCACCCCGGACGGCGGCGAGGTGGAGCTCGCCGCGGGTGAGCACACCGTGGCGGCGGGCACCGAGTACGTGTTCCCCGAGGGCGCGAGCGTCCCCCACCCCGCTGGGCTGCCGGAGCTGGGCAGTGAGCGGTGGAGTTCACCGCTGCTGGACGTGGGCGGATATCCGCTGTTCGAGACGTGGTCCACCCTGCTCGCGATCACGCTCGGCTGTATGGGGCTTCCGCACGTCATCATGCGCTTCCACACGAGCCCGACGGCGCGGACAGCGCGCCGGGTGGCGGTGGGCGTGATCGCCCTGCTGGGGCTGTTCTACCTGTTCCCGACGGTGTACGGGCTGCTGGGCCGGGTGCTCACGCCGCACCTGGTGCTGCTCCGGGACACCGACACGGTCACGGTGGTGCTCCCCGCGCAGGCGGTGCCGGGCGCGGTGGGGACGGTGCTGACGGCGATGGTGGCGGCGGGGGCGTTCGGCGCGTTCCTGTCCACCTCCTCCGGACTGCTCCTGGCCCTGGCGGGCGGGCTGTCGCACGACCTCTTCCAGGGGAGCGTGCCCCGTCTGCGGCTGGCGGTGGCCGTGGGCGCGTGCGTGGCGGTGCTGCTGGCGCTGCCCGCGCAGGAGATCGACATCAACGTGCTGGTGGTGTGGGCGTTCACCGTGGCGGCGTCCACGTTCTGCCCGCTGCTGGTGCTGGGCATCTGGTGGCGGCGGCTCACCCTGCCCGGTGCGGCGTCGGGGCTGATCGTCGGGGCGGTGACCGCGACCGGCGCGGTGGGGTGGTCGATCCTGTTGCCCACGCCGGCCGGGTGGCCGCTGGTGCTGCTGGGACAGCCCGCCGCGTGGACCATCCCGCTGGCCTTCGGGACGATGATGCTGGTCTCCCGGGTGACCCGGCCGCCGGACTGGGCGGAGCACGCGGTGCTGCGGTTGCACTCGCCCTGACCGCCGGGCCATGACCGTGACCGCTGTGATGGCGCGCACGGGCGGGAGGGGCCCCGTCCCCGGCGGCGTCCGCCGATCGATGTGCGGGATCCCCGGCCGAGGACCATACGACACGCTCCAGGACCGGGACCACCGCGTCCACGCGGACGACCCGTCCGCACCGGCCAGGGTCCGCGCGGAGGTCAGTCCTCCACGAACACCGCGACGGTGCGCGGCGGCACGGTCAGGGTGCCCGTGCCCGGGTCGAAGGACGAGCCGCGCACGACCTCGTCGGTGGACTCCGCCTGCACCGGGTGCAGGTCCACGTCACCACCCGCCAGCGAGTCCACCCTCTGCTCGGCGGTCTCCGGGGTCGCGTTGAACACCACCGTCACCGACGACCACTCCCCGTCCAGGCCGGTGGTGTCCACCCGCATCGTGATGACGCCGGGCAGCTCGTCGACACCGCTGGTCGGGAAGGACAGCCGTTCCTGGACCTCCTCGGCGGTGCCCAGCGAGAACGCCGGAGTGGACTCGCTGATGCGCAACATCTCGCCGAAGCGCTCCCGGCTGGCCTCGATGGCCGCGCAGTCCGCGACGAGCGCGGGATCGGCCAGGAGGGGCCGGGCGTAGTCCCACTTGTCCTCGTTGTCCCAGGCCGGGGGCAGGCCCGCGCCGAAGTTGTTGCCGTCGGCGCAGTCCCAGTCGAGCCGGTTGAACCAGTCCCCCGAGTCGTAGGAGTTGCGGTCCAGCGACTTCGAGCGCAACCGCTCGCCGCCCGCGTGCACGAACACCGTGCCCTGTCCGAACACCGCCGTCCCCAGGGACAGCGCCTGCATCCGCACCCGCTGGTCCATCGACGTGCCCGGCGGCAGTTTGTAGGCGAGCGCGTCGTACAGGGTCTCGTTGTCGTGCGCGCTCACGTAGGTGACCGCCTCGCCCGGGTCGAGGTTGTACCCGGCCGGAGCCCCGTTGTAGTCGACCTCCCCGCCCGTCGTCTCCTCGCCGGAGGAGGCCGTGAACCGGTAGTCGCGCAGGTTGCCGGTCAGACCCACCTTGATCAGGTCCTGGTGGTTGAGCAGCCGCGCCAACTGCTCCTCCTCGGTGCCGTTGGCGGGCGAACCGTTCGGGTCGGTGTACAGCCCGGAGCCGAAGCCCTGCACCCGGGGGTCCGCGTCGAAGGGTCCTCCGCCCCGCACGGCGTCGCGGAGCCGGTCGTTGAACGTACCGATACCCGTCCCGGCCATGTTGGTCTGGGTGGCCTGCTCGAACCGGGCGTCGTTGGCGACCTCACCGAAGTCCCACCCCTCGCCGTAGAGCAGGACCGACGAGCCGTCGACCCCGTCCTCCTCCAGCGTGAGCTCGTCCAGGGCGGCCCGGACGTCGAGCATGTTCTGCTTGGGGTGGTGTCCCATCAGGTCGAAGCGGAAGCCGTCGACCTTGTGGTCACGGGCCCAGGTGACCACCGAGTCCACGACGAGCTTGCCCATCATGAGGTGCTCGGGCGCCGTGTTCGGGCAGCAGGTGGACGTGGCCACGTCGCCGTCCTCCCCCAGACGGTGGTAGTAGCCGGGGACGATGCGGTCGAGCACCGACTGCTCGCCCTGTCCGGCCTGGTGGGCGTGGTTGTAGACCACGTCCATGACCACGCGCAGCCCGGCGTCGTTGAGGCCGTCGACCATCTGGCGGAACTCGCGGACGCGCCTGGCGCCGTCCGGGTCGGTGGAGTAGGAGCCCTCGGGAACCGTGAAGTGGTACGGGTCGTAGCCCCAGTTGAAGGCGTCCTCGCCGCGGGTCCGGGCGATGCAGGCCTGCTGCTCCGCGGAGTCGGCGGCGAAGGAGTCCAGGTCGCATGGGGGTTCGACCCGGTCGGCCGGGTCCTCGGGCACCGATCCGATGTCGAAGGCGGGCAGCAGGTGGACGTAGTCCATGCCGTCCTCGGCCAGGGACGCGAGTTCACGCATCCCGGCGGAGTCGGACCGGGCGAAGGCCGCGAAGGTACCGCGCAGCTCGGCGGGAACGGTGTCGTCGGAGATCGAGTGGTCGCGTACGTGCAGCTCGTAGACCGAGGCGGCCTCCGAGGGGACCGCGGCGGGCTTGTCCGGATCGGACCAGCCCTCGGGGGCCAGGTCCGGGTCGTTCAGGTCCACCAGGTGGGAGCGTTCGGAGTCGGTCGACAGGGAGACGCTGTAGGGGTCGGTGACCCGGTTGTCCACGACGGCGCCCCGCCCCTCGTCGGCGTAGGGGGAGAACACCTGTACGTCGAAGGTGTAGAAGCTCCCGTACCAGTCCGCCCGTCCCCGGACCGACCACACGCCGGTTCGGTGGTCGCGGCGCATCCTCACGGTGCGCGGGGTGTCGGAGGTGGAGTCGTCGTAGAGCTCCAGGTTCACGGACCGGGCGGTCGGCGCCCACAGGGAGATCGTGGGGCGGCCCTTGGCGTCCCAGACGGCGCCCAGCTCGGCGTCGGCCGCGTCGGCGTACACGTCGTCGAGGACACCGGGGATCTGGACGCCCGTCGCGGCGATGACCGTGCCGTCGCCGTCCCGTTCCACGACGGCGAGCTGCCCGGTGAGCGCGTCGCGCAGACGCGGCCCGTTGACCCGTCCCGTGTCCAGGGCGGACAGGTCGGCCAGGTGGGGCCAGGTGGCGCGCTGGTCCTCGGTCGGGCCGTCGGGGTCGGCGGTCAGTTCCAGGGACTCGTGGGAGCCGCTGAGTTCACCGTCGGAGACGTCGAGGTCGGCGGCGCCGGAGGACACGAGGGTGTAGGTGTGCCCGGGAGAGAGGTCGCCGGGCAGGAGCACGGTCGTCCGGTCGATCCAGTGGGCGCGCTGTTCGGTGAGGTCCACTCCCACCACCTGCCCGGTGGGCTCGGCGGGTAGCGGGAGTGCGGCGGCGCTCCCGCCGAACAGGGTGAAGGCGAGGGTCGTGGCGGCCAGTCCGGCGGTGACGGCTCGGACGGCGCCGGGTCCGCGTGCGGGTGAACGGCGCTCGGACCGCGTGTGCGGGGGCCTCATAGGGGATGCCGGTCCTCTCGGGGGTGAGCGGGTTGTTGACCGGAACGCTAATGAGACCGCACTCACTCCTGCAAGAGTTACCACCACTTTTCTGCAAAATTACGTCAGCATGACTTCGCCGAAGCGCGACGGACGCCCTCGGTCCGGCACTCACCCTCTTCGCCGCCCCCGGACACCACACCCCATGCACAACACCACCCACTCCGAAAACTCTCCACGCACGGTGGCCTCCTGACCACGTAAGATCACCCCGTGCCCCGACCATGCCACGAGGAGTGACATGCCCCCCTTCCGCCGCCTCCTGCCCGCCCTGCTGACCGGGGGCGCGCTCCTGCTCACCTCCGGCTCCCCGGCCGCGCTCGCCCTGGAAGGCGGCCCCACGGTCGCCGCGGCGGAGACCACCCTCGGCGGCGCGGCGAACGCGACCCCCGCCGTGCGCTGGGAGAAAGCCGCCCTGACCCTGGACACGACCCACACGACCGACGCGGGAGGCCCGGGTACGGGCCCGGCCGAGGCGGCTCCGCCCGAGGAGGAGGTTCCCCGGGGGGTCGACGGCACGCCCGACACGGCTGGTGCGCGGGACCCGGCTCCGGGCGTGGGCATGGACGACACGGGAATCAGCGTGGACAACGGGACCTCCCGCGTGGAGGTGGAGCCCGACGGAGTCCGGGTGGACACGCCCGGCACTCGGGTGGAGGTCGCCCGGGGGACCTACGTCCTGGTGTGCGCGAACGGGGTGCGGGTGGAGGTGCGCGTGGGCGAGGCGCCGCCGTGCGAACCGCATCCCGAACAGCCCGAACGACCCGAGTGGCCCGGGTACCCGGAGCCGGAGCCGGAGCCGGAGCCGTCCGAGCCTCCCGCGCCCGGGGATCCCGCTCCCGAAGCCCCCGCCCCCGAGGAACCGGAGGCACCGGAGGACGTGCCGCCCGCGGAAACCCGCCCCTCCCCCACGGCCCCCGCCGAGGAGCGCGTGGAGGAGGCGGCGTCCTCGACGCCTCCGTCGGCGTCCCCGTCGCCCGTTCCCGAGGTGCCCGAGGCCGTACGGGAGCAGATGCTGGCGGACGTGTCGCCGCCCTCCGGGCGGCAGGCCGCCGGGGCCTTCACCCCGATGCGCACGATGATGGTGCTCGTGGTGGTCGTCGCCGTGGCGGCCACGGGCGCGGGCCGCGCCGCCGCCCGCGCCTCAGGCTGACCTGGCCGAATACGTTGCTGGTGTGACGCAGGGGTTCTGACCGGCGGACGGGGGCGGGCCGGTGCGCCTTTCCGGTCCGGACTACCGTGCGTCGACGGCCATGTCGGTCCGGTCGAAACCGGCCAGCGCCTCCTGCATCCCGCCCGCGTCGTGAGCGAGCGCGCCGTTGTACGGGTTGCCCAGGGTGAGCAGCAGGACGATGGTGGCGAAGACGAACACCAGGTTGGCCGACGCCCAGAAGTAGGCCACGGCCGAGCCCCGCCTGATCATGGCGAAGGGCAGGACCGCGACGGCGATGGCGGAGAGCACCGCGATGGCGTTGAGGACGGGCGGGATGCCGTCACCGGCCGCGTTGGCTCGTTCGATGCGCGCGTCGCTGAGCTCCGCGAGCTCCTGGCGCGCGGTCAGGCGGTCCAGGCCGTCACCGGTGTCGGAGACCGACAGCGTCCGCACGGACGCGGCCAGGTCGGCGAGGGCCTCCTCGCCCTCGGGGCTGAGCTCGCCGCTGTCCGCCATCCTCGGCCAGTCCTCCTCGATGACCGTGGTCATGTAGGCGCGCAGGCGTTCGCGCACCGCCTCGGCCTCCTCGTCGGGGAAGGCGGTGGTGCTCCAGTACAGGGACTCGGCCGCACCCGCCTCGTCGGTCACCCCGTCCTCGGCCCCGGTGAACTGTTCCCAGCCGATCACCACGCCCATCGCCGCCGACGCGAGGTAGAGGGCGAGCACGCAGGGTGCGACGACGACGCTGACGGCACCTCCCGAGGTTTCGTCGTCGACGCCGAACCTGCGGACGGCGAGGACCGCGCCGACCACCATGGCGGTCAGGACGGCGAGAACGAGGAACAGCGTCATCATGGGGGTTCCAAGGAAGGGAGAAGTTACCGGCAGTGAACGGGTCCTATCCGTAGCACGCGCGGAACCGCCGTCTCAGCGGAAAGTGAGAACGCCCGGAAATGTCGTGTCGTCGCCATGACCGGAACGGGTTTTCGTGGCCTCCGCGCATGGCCCCCGTTCTCCGCCGCCACGGGCCCGTCCGCCACCGACCGACACCACGCGGAAGTCACCGCCCGTGAGGAGGGGGAGGGAGGACGGCCTTTCCGGGGACGCCGATGGCGGCATCGGCAGGCGGCCATGTGCGGCCTTCACGGCGGCTCGGCGCAGACCAGCCGCCTCGCCCCACCCCTCGGACTCCGCACCTCTTTCCATGGGTCAATATTTCTCCCGAAATTTCCGTTTCGCGCATTTCACCCTATCATTTTCCACTCGGAATCACTGAAATCACCTCAGCCACAGCAAGAAAAATTCAGGGACAACGGAAAATCCCTGTTCAGTCAAGACGAATCGAACAGGAGACAGGCCTGTCGGCACCGACCACCCACAGGAGGGTTGTGTGAACGCCAGCCAGGTGGGAATGTTGAACCACGCACCGGCGGCCGAAAACGGACCGGTTCGGAGGCAGCTGAGGTGGCAATGTATTTCGTTGCCCCCGTGACGATGCGCACGATTCTCCCGGAGGAGAGTCCGCCCGACGAGAGCCATTCCTACCACCCGGCCGGTGCGTCCTTCCGGTTTCCCTCTCCCGAAACTCCCCTCTCTCCACCGCAGTGATTCCGCCACCTCCAGGACGGGGACGACGAACGAACACGCCACCCGGGAACGCCCGGTCTCCGGCCGCACCCGAATAACCCGATGACGCTTCTCGCAGGTCCTGAGAAGGCCACCGAAGAAGGTCGGCTGCTGATCTCCTGTGCTGTCAACAGATGGGATGACACCAATCATGCGGACTGAGGACTTCGACTTCGACACCGGGACACGCGTCATGCCAGCCGACCCCGTCGAACTGCGCGGCAGGAGCCGCGAGAACGGCCGGATGGTCGTCCTGGACCGTTCCACGGACTCGATCGAGCACACGGTGTTCTCCCGCATCGAGGACCACCTTCGGCCGGGTGACCTGCTGGTACTGAACGACAGCTACATGCTGTCGAACACGCTGGCCTTCCGGCACGGTGACGGAACACTGGACCTGAACGTGTACGGCCACGAACCCGACGGTGCGACCATCGTGAAGATCACGGCCGGACAGCGCCTGAGTCCGGGCACCGCCCTGACGTCCGTCGACGACGACCAGCTCACGTGTACGCTCATCGAACCGCAGCCCGATGACCTCTGGAAGGTGAGGTTCGAACCCGCCGAGCGGCTGATCGAGGCTCTCGACCAGTACGGACGGCGCGTGGACGAGAACATCCACCTCGACCCGACCTCCTGGAGGACGAAACCGGACGCCTACCGCTCCGTCTACGCCAGGAAACCCGGCTCACTGGAGATCCCGTCGGCGGGACTCCACTTCTCGAAGGAGCTGCTGGACCGCGTTGCCGCCAAGGGGGTCGAACTGGCGTACATCACGTTGCACGTCGGAGCCACCGAGGTGCTCGCGGTGCGCCACATCAGCGCGGAGAACGTCGAGGACCACGAGGTGCGCCCCGAGTACTTCGAGGTCGGCGCCGAGGCCGCCGAGCAGCTCAACCGCGCGATGGCCGAGCGGCGGCGCGTCGTCGCCGTGGGCACGACGGTCATGCGCACCCTCGAGTCGCTCATGGTCGGCAAGGAACCCGGGACCACGGTCCGTCCCCAGACGAACTGGACGGACCTCTACATCTATCCGGGGTTCCGGTTCAAGGTCATCGACGTCCTGCTGACGAACCTCCACCGCCCCCGGTCCAGTCACATCGTCCTCACCGCGGCGTTCGGCGGAAAGGAGCTCGTCATGCGGTCCTACGCCGAGATCATCGACAAAGGCGGATACGAGTTCGACATGTTCGGTGACAGCATGCTGATTCTCTAGACACGGGCATCGGAATGACCACCATGGAACACACGGAGCGCATCGACACGGTGGTGATCGGTGGTGGCCACGCGGGTCTTTGCATGAGCTATGTCCTGCAACGGGAGGGGCGCGAGCACGTGGTGCTGGAAAAGGCCCGCGCCCTCGAACAGTGGCGTTCCGCACGCTGGGATTCGTTCAGGATCAACTCACCCATCGCGTACTCGCGGATGATGGGTCAGACCGATGGTGTTCCCGACGACACGCGGAGCATCCCACGGGAGGAGATGGTTCGGATATGGGATGAGTACATCGCGCGGCGAGGTTTCCCCGTCCGTGAACGAACACGGGTCCGATCGGTCGAGCGGACCCGTGAGGGGCGCTTCACCGTCCGCGTCGCAGGAGACGGCGGGCCACGGCGTTACGACGCGCTCAACGTCGTCGCCGCTCCGGGGAACCATCAGTTCCCCCGCGTCCCCGGATGCGCGGTCCACCTCGGTCCCGAGGTCCAGCAACTCCGTGTCGGGACGTACACCAACCCGGCGGAGGTTCGGGACGGCGCGGTCCTGGTGGTCGGCGGGGGACAGACCGGCATGCAGCTCGGTGAGGAGTTGGCGCGCGCGGGCCGACGGGTGTATCTGGCGACGTCGAGAGTGGCTGGCAGTCCGCGTGACCACCGTGGCGAGGACATCATGTTCTGGCTCGACCGGATCGGGGCCCTGTCGGCCCCCAAGGAGGAGTGCGGCTACCCCCGGAACCACTCCGCCCCCATGCCCATCGTCGGCCATGACCACCCGATATCCCACCATTCCCTGGCCCGTATGGGCGTCAGACTGCTGGGAGGGCTGAGCGGTGTCTCCGGGGACGGGGCGGTCGCGACGTTCCGGAACGACCTCCATGCCAACGTCGCCTTCGCGCAGCGGGGCTACGAAAGGCTGGTCGACGGGATCGAGGCCTGGATCGACGGATTGGACCCCGCGGAGCGGTCACGCTACCCGCCGCCGACGGCCGAACCGGAGTGGGAGCCACACCCGCCGCTCCTGGCATCGGCGCCACCCGTCCGTCTGTCCCTACGCGAGCACGGTATCCGCGCCGTCCTCTGGGCCACGGGATGGCGGACGGACCTGAGTTGGCTGCGCATCGACGAAGTCCGCCGCCCCCTGGGCACGCGTGGAACTCCGGACGCCTGCGAAACGGGCGTCGACGGGTTCTACTGGCTGGGCTTCGACGGGCTCCGGACCTGCGCGTCGGGGACGGTGGCCGGTTTCCACCTCGACGCGTCCCACATCGCGACGCGGCTACGCCGTGACACGAAGCACGGGCCACAGCACGTCACCACGGGTGGACCGTTGCCCGAGCCGCCCTCGTCCCGTCACGTCCGCGACTCGGGCTGAACCGCCCTCCCCGGCGGACAGGGGAGGATCTCAGCACGTCGGTGCCCATCGTCGTTGACCGCTGGTGCCGGTCGGCGGCTGGCCCCTCAAGCGGGATCGAAGGCCGAAGGACATGCCGGTCTGGGCGGCGCGTCCACACTGATGGACGTTCCCCGCACGGGCACGTTCGCCTACGTGGAGAGCCAGGAGACAGGGCGCGTCCTGCAACAGGCAGAGGTTGTGACACGCCGCGAGCACACGTTCGCGGAGCTGACGAACCGGTCCCCGCCAGGTCTGGTGGCAGGGGGCCGTTCTCATGTCAGCGATCCCGGCCAGGCGCTGTCGTGGTCGGACCCGGTACGGTTCCTTCGCATGACCGAGATCGAGGCCGAGATCACCGCGGGGCTCATCCGCGACCTGCTGCGGGACCAGCATCCGGACCTGGCCGGGCTGCCCCTCCGCGAGGTGGAGGGCGGCTGGGGCAACCAGATGTGGCGCCTCGGGGACGAGCTGGCCGTACGGATCCAGCGCATGGACACCGACCCCGATCACCAGCTCAAGGAACGCCGGTGGCTGCCGCCGCTCGCCCCGCGCCTGCCGCTGCCGGTCCCCGTCCCGGTGCGGAGTGGTGCGCCCTCAGAGCGTTTCCCCAAGCTTTGGACGGTCATGACGTGGGTGCCGGGCCTGCCGCTGGACCACGGGGTGATCACCCGCGGCGAGCACGCGGCCGACACCCTGGCGGCGTTCCTCCGGGCGCTGCATGTGCCAGCACCCGCTGGTGCACCGGTCGACACGGGCCGCGGCGCGCACCCCAAGGACCGCACGGACGGCTTCGACCAGTTCCTCGACTCCCTCGACGCTGACGCGATCGGCTCCGACGCCGCCGACGTCCGGGCCGTCTGGGACGACGCCGTCGCGGCCCCCGCTTGGGAGGGTCCGCCGGTGTGGGTGCACGGCGATCTGCATCCCGCGAACGTCGTCGTCGCGGACGGGACGCTGGCGGGCGTCGTCGACTTCGGTGACCTGTTCGTCGGCGACCCGGCGTCGGACCTGGCGTCCGCCTGGGTGCTGCTGCCAGCGGGCTCGGCCGCACGCTTCTTCACCGCGTACGCGAAGGCTGACGAGGCGACCATCCGGCGCGCCCGCGGACTGGCCGCGCTGAAGAGCCTCTTCCTGATGCTGATGGGCCAGAACGGGGACCGCGGCCTGCCCGGCGGCAAACCGACGTGGGGTCCGGCGGGGCGGGTGGCGCTCGACCGGGTCCTGAGCGAACGTCTGACCCGATTCCACGAGTAGCTCGGCGGCATATTCCGCCCGCTTCAATCAGGGCATTCCGCATGCCCGAAAGGCGCGGACAAACTTTTCAAACCGGATCATCCGGGCATTTCAGAAAACCTGGCCAGCCAGATTTCCCCAGTCACACCAAGCCCCTGAACAGGCAAAACAGCATCCCAGGGCGAATTTCCCAGAAGCTACTTCTCCGTAGCGTCATCTCCTCCCCGCCGGATCATCTAATCTTTCCCCGAACACACAACTGAACACACGAAAGACCCCGCGACGGTCAGTTAACCGCCCGGGGTCGTGGCCAGCAATCCAACCTCTTTAACACAAGGAATCGCTGACATGCGCCAGTTTAGCGCTGCCCTCCTCACCCGTGCCCTGGGCCTGGTGACAACCCTCTTCGTCCCCGCGCGCGGACGCCACTCGGCCGCCGCCCGCCGTCGCCGCTCCACGCGGGTCCGCCGCTACGCCCCGCTCCCCGCGCCCGCTTCCGCCCAGGCCAGCGCGCCCTCGACTCCCCCGATCCGGGTACCGCGCCCGCGCCGGGCACAGCTCCCCACCCCGCGTCCCGTTCCCGCCCCACGCCTGGCGCCCGCACCGGAGAGCTTCCGGGCCGAGGACATCGCCCTGGTCCGGCCCTACTACGCCGCCCACGAGGGCGACCTCTCCCGCGTCCAGACCGAGGCCGCCGCGCGGCCGCGCGCCTGGTCGCACAGGTCCGCCGCACCGGTCGGCGACCTCCTCGCCCCCTCCGTTCCCGGCCCGCGCCGCGCGGAAGGGGTGCTGGTGTGAACGCCGTGCTCCCCGCTCCCGTGGGCCCGTACGCCTTCTGGGGCTTCCGCGACTACGCCTGCGACCTCTCCGAACTGGCCCGGGTCCGCGCCGACCTGCACCGGGACCTGACCGGCTTCGACCCCGACCTGGTGGAGACCGTCCAACTGGTGGCCAGCGAGCTCGTCGCCAACTCCTGCAGGTACGCACGTCCGGGCGGAGGGGTGGGGCGCACCCTGTCCATGCCGGACGAGCACACCCTGCGCCTGACCGTCAGCGACGCGGGCGGCCCCACGCTCCCCCGCCTTCCCGTCGAACGCACCGACGACGAGTGGAGCTGGGCGGAGGGCCAGCGCGGACTCCTGCTGGTGCGGAACCTCTCCCGCGTGTGGGCCAGCTGCACCCTCCTCCGCCGCCACGGCCTCGGCACCCACGTGTGGGCCGCGTTCGACGTCGATCCGCCGAAGAACCCACACGCATGACGAGGGGGCGCGGGCACCGTCGTGCCCGCGCCCCCTCTCCTGTCGGGCCCCGCGCGGAAGGGAGCCTCGGGTCAGTTCTCCAGGCGGTCCAGCAGCGCGTGGTACTCGTCCCAGAGCTCACCGGGCAGGTGGTCGCCGAAGGTCTTGAAGAACTCGGGAACCAGGGCGGCCTCCTGCTTCCACACCTCGCGGTCGACGTCGAGGACGTAGGCCATGTCCTCGTCGGAGATGTCCAGCCCCTCGGTGTCGATGCCACCGGCCACGGGCAGGTGGCCGATCGGGCTGGCCACCGCGTCGGCCTCGCCCTCCAGGCGCTCGACGATCCACTTGATCACGCGGCTGTTCTCACCGAACCCGGGCCAGACGATGCGGCCCTCGGGGTCCTTCTTGAACCAGTTGACGTAGAAGATCCGGGGCAGCTTGGCCGCGTCGGCTCCCTGGCCCAGCTTCACCCAGTGGGCGAAGTAGTCGCCCATGTTGTAACCGCAGAACGGCAGCATCGCGAAGGGGTCGCGGCGCAGCTCGCCCACGGAACCCTCGGCGGCGGCGGTCTTCTCCGAGGAGACGTTGGCGCCCAGGTAGACGCCGTGCTGCCAGTTGAAGGACTCGGTGACCAGCGGAACGGCGGTGGCGCGACGGCCGCCGAACAGGATGGCCGAGATCGGCACGCCCGCCGGGTCCTCCCACTCGTCGGCGATGGTGGGGGCCTGCCCGGCCGGGGTGGTGAAGCGCGAGTTCGGGTGGGCTGCGGGCTCACCGGACTCCGGGGTCCACGGACGGCCCTTCCAGTCGGTGAGGTTGGCGGGCGGTTCCTCGGTGAGGCCCTCCCACCACACGTCGCCGTCCTCGGTCAGGGCGACGTTGGTGAAGATGCTGTTGCCCCAGAGGGTCTCGACCGCGTTGGCGTTGGTCTTCTCGCCGGTGCCGGGCGCGACGCCGAAGAAACCGGCCTCGGGGTTGATCGCGCGCAGCTGCCCCTGGTCGTCGAAGCGCATCCAGGCGATGTCGTCGCCCACGGTCTCGACCTTCCACCCGGGGATGGTCGGCTGGAGCATGGCGAGGTTGGTCTTGCCGCAGGCGCTCGGGAAGGCGGCGGCGACGTAGTGCGCCCGCCCCTTGGGCGGGGTGACCTTGAGGATGAGCATGTGCTCGGCGAGCCAGCCCTCGTCCCGGGCCATCGCCGAGGCGATGCGCAGCGCGTAGCACTTCTTGCCGAGCAGGGCGTTGCCGCCGTAGCCCGAGCCGTAGGACCAGATCTCACGGGTCTCGGGGAAGTGCGAGATGTACTTGGTGGGGTTGCACGGCCAGGCGACGTCCTCCTGGCCGGGCTCCAGCGGGGCGCCCACGGAGTGGACGGCCCGGACGAAGTCGCCGCGCTCCTCGATCATGCGCAGGGCCGCGCCGCCCATGCGGGCCATGATGCGCATGGACACCACGACGTACGGGGAGTCGGTGATCTCGACGCCGAGCTGCGAGATGTCGCCGCCCAGCGGACCCATGCAGAAGGGCACGACGTACATCGTGCGACCGCGCATGGCGCCCCGGAAGATCTCGCC
Source organism: Nocardiopsis halotolerans DSM 44410 (assembly GCF_000341065.1). Taxonomy (GTDB): domain Bacteria; phylum Actinomycetota; class Actinomycetes; order Streptosporangiales; family Streptosporangiaceae; genus Nocardiopsis; species Nocardiopsis halotolerans. The sequence goes on from NZ_ANAX01000353.1 coordinate 14,689, forward strand.
GAAGGTGGCGCGCATCTCGTCGGGTGCGATCCAGTTGTTGGTCGGCCCCGCGTCCTGTTCACGCTCGGAGCAGATGAAGGTGCGGTCCTCGACGCGGGCGACGTCGCTCGGGTCGGACCTGCAGTAGAAGCTGTTGGGGCGTTTCTCGGGGTTCAACCGGACGAAGGTCCCCTGCTCGACCAGTTGGTCGGTCAGGCGGGTCCACTCCTCCTCGGAACCGTCACACCACACGATCTCGTCCGGCTGCGTGAGCTCGGACACCTCGCGTACCCAGGAGACGAGCCCCTGGTGTGTGGTCGGTGCGGTATCCACGTCGGCATCCACGGCAGTCACAGCGGCTCCTTCTCAAGGTCGAGATCTCTCGAATCATGAAGGACAACCCCCCGTAGTGACCAATTGGTTTAGTCCAGTGGTCTACATCTGTCACGCCGAAAGAACGGATTCCGCTGCCCAGCAGGGGATCCGCGTGGTCTACCACCGAGTACGAGGGTGCCCGAGCAACGACTGTTCCGGTGCTGCTCGGAGCCGCTTTCCCTGCCATGGAGGCTGTGGGCGGTCCGAGACCGACACACCGTGCTGTTCGTCACACGGCGGGCGTTGGGCGTGGTTGGAGGCACTAGACCTCTGTCCGGCCAGCACACCACCGGGGAAGCGTTTACGCGGTTCAGAGCATGTGGAACGGCATACCGGGACGGTCCGGAAAAGGTCAGCGCAGGATGGCGACGGGCCCCCTGGCCCCGTGCAGGACGGAGTGGCTCACCGAACCGAGCAGCAGCCCGCGGAACCCCCCGCGACCACGGGAGCCCACCACGATGAGGTCGGCCGGGGTGGCCTCCTCCAGCAGGGCGACCACCGGGTGGGCGCGCACGACGCGGGTGCGCACCGTCACGCCGGGGTGGCGCAGCCGGGACTCCGCCAACTCGTCCTCCAGCGCCTGCCGGGCGGCCTCGGCCGCGGTCGTGTCGTCGAACAGCTCGGGCGGGATGGGACCGGTCGCGGCGGCGAAGGCCACCAGCGGTTGCCAGGCGCTCACCGCGACCACCTCGGTGTCGGCGAAGGCGGCCTGCGCGAAGGCGAAGTCCACCGCCCGCCTGCTGGGTTCGGACCCGTCGATGCCCACGATCACCCGGCTCCGCACTCCGTGCGCCGCCGCGTGCTCATGGGGCAGGACGATGACCGGGACGGGCGAGCGCGCGGCCAGTTCGATGCCGACGGAACCGATGAAGGCGGCCACGACCCCGCTCAGTCCGCGCGAGCCGACCACCACGGCGGCGGCGCCCTCCGCGCGGGCCTCGGCGAGCAGGGCCTCCACCGGGCGCGCGTACGACAGGCGGGTCTCCACCCGGAGTTCGGGGAAGAGCCGCGTCACCCAGCCGCTCGCGTACTCCAACAGGCTCTCGGCGCCCTGGGTCTCGACCTCGTCCGGGGGCGCGTCCGGGTCGGCCTGCGTGTTCCGGGCGAACACGCCGACGGACGCCAGGGGTCCGGCCGCCGCGACGACCCGTACCCCGAGTCCGCGCAGCATCGCCTGATGCGACGCCCACTCCAGCGCGTGGCGACTGGAATCGGTGCCGTCGACTCCCACGATCACCCATCGCGTCGTGGATGCGCCGTCCATGCGTGCGCCCTTCTCGTCGGTCGTCCCCCGCTACCCGCGTTCTCGCCGGTGTCCCCTGAATGATGCCGTGTGAACACACACCCGTGGATAACAGTGCCGACGCGAGTCGGACGACCCGGGGACACGAAAGGTGGACTCGCCGGGGCGACGGTGGTTCGATTCCGCGTCTTCGGGGAGGTGTTCCTAGGAGAGACGTGGGAGACATCCGTGGAACCGGGGGACACGATGCCGCACTCCTCAGAGAATCACCTGCACTGGGACTACAGGGACGGAAGGGTCGCGGCCGTGGTGGCCGCGGTCGTGTACAGCCTGTGGGTCGTGGAGGTCGTACTGCCGCTCGGGGGGACCGCCGAGGGCGCTCTGGCCTACCAGGAGTCGGCCTTCGCCAGGTTCCTGGAGAGCGCGCACCGCATCGCGGCGATCCTGGTGATGCTCGCCGCGGGGTTGGGGCTCGCGCTGGGGGTACGGGAGAGGACCGGTCACCTGCTGGCGGCGTCGTGGTGGGCCATGGGCCTGTTCGGCCTGGCTTCGCTGGTCGCCACGGTGTTCCCGGGACCGTGCGTGGTGTCCACCGACGTCACGTGCGCGACGGAGTCACTGGTGGAGGGGCTGCCGGGGGCCACCACCGCCCAGGCGGTGATCGCGGTGATCGCGCTCCTGGCCGCGCTGGCGAGCGTGATCATCCTGACGATCGACCGGCTCCGGGTGAAGGACCGCGCGTGGTGGCTGGTGGCCGTGCTGGCCCTGCTCCAGCTGGTCTCCTCCGCCGCCATCCTGGTCATGGCTGTGCTGTTCTACGCGGCCTCGGGCAACGGCGAACCGGGGGTCGAGTTCAGCGCCCTGCAACGTGTCCACCTGGGGACGGTGGCCCTGTGGCTGCTCGCCGCGGGCCTGCTGCCCGAGCTGTGGAAGCGGTCGCGCCCGCACCAGCACACCCGGTCCGCCCGCTGAGGCCCCGGCCGCCCGACCGCCGTCAGCCCTCGGGGGCGCGGAGCTCCTCCGGCAGCGGGCGGGCGTGCACGACGTGCAGGGTGCTGACGGCACGGGTGAGCACCACGTAGAGCCGGTTGACACCGCGTTCCTCGGCCTCGGTGATGGCGGCGGGTTCGGCGACCACGACGGCGTCGAACTCCAGGCCCTTGGCCAGGCTGGCGGGGACCGCGACCAGGCGGCCCGCGTCCGGACCGGTGTCCGCGCCTCCGAGGAGCGGCGCTGGCATCCCCTCGTCCGCGAGGGCCGCGCACAGGGCGGGCAGGTCGGCGTCGGCGGCGATGAGCCCGACGGAGCCCTCCCCCCTGAGCGCGGTGCGGCAGGCGTCGACCACGGACCCGGCCAGGCTCCCGTCGGCGGGGGTGACGCGCAGTGCGCCGGGCGCGCGTCGAACGGCGACGGGCGCGCCCAGCCCGGGGGCGATCGAGGGCAGCAGGCGGGCGGCGAAGTCGATGATCTGGGCGGGCACCCGGTACCCGCGGTCCAGGACGCTCAGGTGGCCGGTGGGCTTGCCGAGGTGTTCCAGGAGGGTGGACCAGTTGACGGCGGCGGAGGGGCTGGTGCCCTGGGCGATGTCACCGAGCACGGTGAGCGAGCCGGACGCGCAGCGGCGGCCGATCGCGCGGCACTGCATGGGGCTCAGGTCCTGGGCCTCGTCCACCACGATGTGACCGAGTCCGGTGGGGCGCTCGATGAGCGCGGCGGCCTCGTCGACGAGCGCGAGGTCCTCCTCCGACCAGCGGGCCGACTTCGGCCCGCGGGGTTTGCCCGGCAGCAGGACGGCGGCCTGCTCCTCGGTGGTCAGCAGCCCCTCCGCCGCGCGGGCGAGGCGCTCGGGGTCGGTGAGCAGGCCGAACACGAGCTTGAGCGGGTCGACCTTGGGCCACATGGCGGTGACCGCCGACCGCACGGCCGGGTCGCGGCGCACCTGCTCGTGGGTGCGGTCGTCGCAGACCTCGCCCTGGCCCTCCATGAGGGAGAGCACGGCGTGGGCGATGCGGTGCGAGAGGAGTTCGCGTCCGGAACCGTAGGCGACACCACGCCCGGCCAACTCCTCCAGCAGGGGCCGCAGGTCCTCGGGGTACAGGCGCCAGCGGCGCGACCCGCGGCGGACCATGACCGCCTCCTCGGGTGTGCGCAGGTGCGACCACAGGTCGCGGCGGAGCACCTCGGCCATGCGGGCCTGACCCTTGGTCCGGGCCGCCCCGGGCTCCTCCGTGCGGCGCACCCATCCGACGGCGGGACGGGCCCGTTCGGGCAGTCCGGCGGTGAGCATCTCGGTGACGGTGGTCTGGTGGACGTCGACCTCGCCGAGTGCGGGCAGGACGTCGCGGACGTAGGAGAGGAAGGAGCGGTTGGGGCCGACGATCGCCACGCCGGAGCGGGAGAGGCGTTCGCGCTCGGTGTAGAGGAGGAAGGCGATGCGGTGCAGGCCGACCGCGGTCTTGCCGGTTCCTGGGGCGCCCTGCACGCACAGGGTGGTGGTGAGCGGAGCACGGACGAGGTCGTCCTGTTCGGGCTGGATGGTGGCGACGATGTCGCGCATGGGCCCGGTACGGGGGCGTTCGATCTCGGCGTCCAGGAGCGCGCTGGAACGCTGTTCGGCCTCGGTCGGGGCGACGGTGAGCGGCTCGTCCTCGAAGGCGGTGAGCGTCACCTCGGGGTCGGCGTCCCGACCCCGGTCGAGGGTGGTGAACCCGTAGCGGCGCCGGAGCCGGACGTCCATCCGGTCGCTGGGCGAGGCGCGGTAGTAGGCGACGCAGATGGGCGCGCGCCAGTCCAGGACCAGGGGGCGTCCGGCGGCGTCGTGGACGTGGCGTCGGCCGATGTGGATCCGGTCCGGTTCGTCCCGGGGCCCGGCGTCGGCGGGAGCCGTGTCGGCGGGCTCGTCGTCCAGGAAGACGGTGCCGGGCTCGAAGTCCAGGCGGCCGAAGAACAGCGGGGCGCCGGGGACGTCGGCCAGGGCCGCGAGGCGGCGCTGGCGGCCGCGGCGCAGGGCGGCGTTGGTGACCTTGTCGTTGACGACGTCGCCCAGCACGAGTTCGCTGCCCTCGACCTCCTCACGCATCCGGCGCAGGGCGTCGCGGGCGGCGGCGAGGTGGTCGCGTTCGGCCTGGAGTTCGGGGCTCACGGGCACGGCGGAGGAATCGGTGGTGGACATGCGGCGGCCTCGGAGGGTTCGGCGGGACGGTGACGCGGCAGCGCGCGTGCGCGGGTCCCGCCCCGGTCGCCGCGAGGGCCCGGTTCGTTCCGATCCTTGAGAGCGCACGGCACCCGTGGAGGGGCGCGGCCGAAAAGAGCCATCAGCCTACTCCCCGGACGGCCCTTCGCCAAACCGGGTTCCGGATCGGGCGGAACCGTGCGGACGTTCCGGGAGAGGAGAACCAGAACCGGCACGGAACCGTCCAAGTCCGGGAAAGGATGGTACTCACGTGCACCACGTTCAGGATGACCTCGTACTGCGCCCCAGCCTCCGAGCGGGGTGGGTCAAACTGGGCTTCGCGGCGGTGGCCTGCGTGCTCCCGACCGCCGAGGTGTGGGTCTCCTTCGGCCCGGGAGCGGGCCTGGTCGCGGGCGCCGTGCTCGTCGTGCTGGTCGCGTTGGTCGCCGCGCACCTCCACCGTGCCAGGATCGTCCTGACCCCGCGCGAGATCGTCCTCAGGGGTGCGTTCTTCCGGCGGCGCCGGTCACTGGAGAACGCCGTGTGGACGATCCGCGCGACCATCGTCCAACCGAACGCGCCCCCCGCCGACAACCTCTTCCTCCTCGACGCACACGGCGGCGTACTCCTCAGGGTGCACGGCACCAACTACACGACCGAGGACGTGGACCGGCTGGTGCACGCGCTCGGACTGCCGTGCAGCGGTCCGGAGCACCCCGTCAGCCCCAAAGAACTCCAGAGGTACCGGCCTGGCCTCGTGACGTGGGCCGAACAGCACGCCTTCCTGCTGGGGGTCGCGTTCGCCGTCGTCCTGACCCTGGTCATCGCGGTGGCCGTGCTCGTCGGCGTGGTCCTGACGATGGAGTGACCGCGGCGGTCACGGTCCCGCTCCCGGCTGAGCGGTCGCCGTCAGGTCTTGCGCAGCCGCACCCGGCGCACACGGTGGTCGTCGCCCTTGTACAGGACCAGGGTGGCCCGGCCACGGGTGGGACGGATGTTCTCCACGAGGTTGACCTCGTTGATGGTGCGCCAGGTGTTGGCGGCGAAGTCCAGGGCCTCCTCCTCGTCGATGGCGGTGGCCATGTGGTGGAAGTAGGAGCGCGGGTCGGAGAACGCCGTGCGGCGCAGCTCCCGGAAGCGGTCGAGGTACCAGTTGCGGATGTTCTCGACCCTGGCGTCCACGTAGATCGAGAAGTCGAAGAAGTCGGCCACGGCCAGGCGCCCGGCGGTGGCGGGCTGGAGGACGTTGATGCCCTCGACGATGAGGATGTCGGGACGGTGCACGGTCTGCCGCTCGTCCGGCACGATGTCGTAGTTCAGGTGGGAGTAGACGGGGATGTCGAGGCGGTCGGCCCCCGCCTTCATCTCCGACACGAAGCGCACCAGGGCGCGGCGGTCGTAGCTCTCGGGGAAGCCCTTCCGGCGCATCAGCCCCCGCGACTCCAGGACCGCGTTGGCGTGGAGGAAGTTGTCGGTGCTGACCAGTTCCACGTTCGGGTGGTTGGGCCACTGGGCGAGCAGGGAACGCAGGAGCCGCGCCGTGGTGGACTTGCCCACCGCGACGCTGCCCGCGACACCGATGATGAACGGCGACGGCCGGTCCGACTCGCCCAGGAAGGCGCGTACCGCGGCGTGCCGCTGCTGGGTGGCGCCCACGTAGAGGTTGAGCAGCCGCGACAGCGGCAGGGGGGNGTCCCGCACGTCCTCCAGGGAGGTGGGGTCGGTGGTGCCGCGGAGCTCGGCGAGGTCCGCCTCGGTCAGGGACAGTGGTGTGGAGGCACGGAGCGCGGCCCAGGCCGCGCGGTCCAGCTCCACGTACGGCGTGGAGAAGCCGTTCTTCGTCGCGTGAGACACGGTTGACCACCCTAGACGAGGCCCTCGACCGCGCCGGGCGGCTGGTCCCCCAAGTCACGAAAAGGGGATCGGAACGTGCCCGAAACCACATGTTCACGACACGGCCCCCCAAATTTTTGCTTTCGGCTCCCGGGGGGTGGAATCGGTTCCACTCTGCGCTCCCTCCATGCCCCCCACCTGCGCGGTCTACCCCCCATGCACCAAATGGTCTATACCGTTACCTGCGAAAACGACCAGTGGTATGGGCACCTGGTTGGTCGATTCAGACCGTTTCTTCGCTTACGCTGGCGGCCATGTGCGGAATCGTTGGCTACGTCGGGCCGCAACCGGCGCTTGAGGTCGTCGTGGACGGCCTCGCAAGGTTGGAGTACCGCGGATATGACTCCGCGGGTGTGGCTGTCCTGGGCGACGGCGCCCTGCGCACCGAGAAGCGCGCGGGCAAGCTCGCGAACCTGCGTCAGGCGCTGGAGGAGCAGCCGATCAGCGGTGACGGCGCCGGTATCGGACACACGCGCTGGGCCACCCACGGCGCTCCGAACGACGTCAACGCCCACCCCCACGTGGACAACGACAACCGTGTCGCCGTCGTCCACAACGGCATCATCGAGAACTTCGCGGCGCTCCGCCTGGAGCTGGAGGAGCAGGGCTGCAAGTTCGCCTCCGAGACCGACACGGAGGTGGCCGCGCACCTGCTCAGGACCGAGCTGGCCAGGCACGACGGGCTCGCCTCCGCCATGCGGGCGGTGTGCAGGCGCCTGGAGGGCGCGTTCACCCTCGTGGCGACCTCGGTGGACGACCCCGGGCTGGTCGTGGCCGCCCGCCGCAACTCGCCGTTGGTCGTCGGCCGAGGCGAGGGCGAGAACTTCCTGGCCAGCGACGTCGCCGCGTTCATCGCCCACACCCGTGAGGCGGTCGAGCTGGGCCAGGACCAGGTGGTGGAGCTGCGCGCGGACTCGGTGACCGTCACCGACTACGACGGCGACCCCGTCGACGTCCGCGAGTACCACGTGGACTGGGACGCCTCCGCCGCCGAGAAGGGCGGCTACGACTACTTCATGCTCAAGGAGATCGTCGAGCAGCCGCGCGCGGTGGCCGACACCCTCCTGGGCCGCGTCTCGGTCGACGGCCAGCTCACCCTGGACGAGATGCGCCTGTCCCCCGAGGAGCTGCGCTCCGTCGAGAAGATCGTCATCATCGCCTGCGGCACCTCCTACCACGCGGGCCTGATCGCCAAGTACGCCATAGAGCACTGGTGCCGCATCCCGTGCGAGGTCGAGGTGGCCAGCGAGTTCCGCTACCGCGACCCGATCCTGGACCAGCAGACCCTGGTCATCGCCATCTCCCAGTCCGGCGAGAGCATGGACACCCTGATGGCGGTCCGCTACGCCCGCGAGCAGCGCGCCCGGGTGCTGGCCATCTGCAACGTCAACGGGTCGACCATCCCGCGCGAGTCCGACGGCGTGCTGTACACGCACGCGGGCCCGGAGGTCGGCGTCGCCGCCACCAAGACCTTCCTCACCCAGCTGGCCGCCTGCTACCTGGTCGGCCTGTACCTGGCCCAGGTGCGGGGGCAGAAGTTCGGCGACGAGATCAACGCCGTGATCGCCCAGCTGGCCACCATGCCCGACCAGGTCGAGCGGGTCCTGGACACCGTGGAGCCGGTCCGCGAGCTGGCCCGCTCCCTGGCCGACGCCGACACGGTGCTGTTCCTGGGCCGCCACGTGGGCTACCCGGTGGCCATGGAGGGCGCGCTCAAGCTCAAGGAGCTGGCGTACATGCACGCCGAGGCGTTCGCCGCCGGTGAGCTCAAGCACGGCCCGATCGCGCTGATCGAGGACGGCCTGCCGGTCGTCGTGGTGGTGCCCTCGCCCAGGGGACGCAGCGTGCTGCACGACAAGATCGTGTCGAACATCCAGGAGGTGCGTGCCCGCGGCGCCCGCACCATCGTGATCGCCGAGGAGGGCGACGAGTCGGTGCGCCCGTACGCGGACGTACTCATCCAGATCCCGGCGGTGCCGACCCTGCTCCAGCCGATCGTGTCCACGATCCCGACGCAGGTGTTCGCGTGCGAACTGGCCCTGGCCAAGGGCAACGACGTGGACCAGCCGCGCAACCTGGCCAAGAGCGTCACGGTCGAGTAGGAGACGGGTGGAGGACCCTGGGGGGCGTGTCCGGCGCGCGGCGCCGGGCGCGTCCCCCGTCGTGTCCGGACGGGCGGCGTGCGGCGCCCCCGCGCGGATGCCCTGGTGCGGCGCCCCGTGCCGGGTCACCGTGCCCGGTCAGCCCGGGACTCCGTCGTCTCCCCCGCCGTGGGCGGTGAGGGCCGCGGCGACGTCGGGATGGGTCCTCAGGAGCCCGGTCAGCGCCAGGACGTCGAGTATGCGGGTCAACTGGCGCGAGGGACGGGCCAGGAGCAGGTGGTGCCCGGCCTTCGTGGCGGCGTGCAGGGCGCGGACGAGGGCGTTGACACCGGAGGCGTCGATGAACTCCACCGCGGACAGGTCGACGACCACACAGCTGTCCGCCGCCGCTGCCGAGATCCGGGCGAACGCCCCCTCGGCGGTGGCGATGTCGATCTCGCCGTCCAGTCCGACGACGGTGGTCCCGTCACAGACGAACTGGCCCTGTTCCGTGTCCAGCACGGCCACGCCTCGCTCCCGGGATGGGGTGTAGGAAACTCTCGGTCAGGACGCGATCGGTCAAATACCGACATGCGTTGACAGCCTACTCGTCCCGGGCGCCGCATCCGATGCCGTCCACAGCCCTGGGAGTCCTGGGACGCTCGTCACCGAACACGTCGGGGGCGCGGGTCAGTCCTCACCGCCGCACACCGCCCACACGATCTTTCCCCGGCCCTCGACCGGCCTCCATCCCCATTCGCGGCTGAACGCGGAGACGAGCCCCAGTCCCCGGCCCGACTCGGCGAAGTGGTGGGCGTCCACCCTGACCGGGGCCTTCTCGCTGGGGTCGGCGACCATGCACGCCACACCGCCCCGCTCACCGAGGTGGCGCAGCTGGACCAGGACGCGGCCCCGTCCCACACCGCCCTCGGGAAGGGCGTGACGGCAGGCGTTGCCCACGAGCTCGGAGACGACCAGACGGACGTCCTCCACCAGGTCCGACAGCTCCCATCCCTCCAGGATCCCGGTGACGAACCCGCGCGCCCGGCGGACCGACTCCGGGACGGCCCCGAACGCCCCGGCCGCGGCCTTCGGCGTTCGCACGCTGTCCCCGACCGCGAGGCGGCTCAGGGCGTCGTTCCACCAGCCGCCCAGGAGGGCGTCGGACGCCTCGGCGAGGTGGGGGCGGCTCCAGGAGGCCTCGGAGTCGGTCTCCGAGGACACCAGCTCTGCGTTCATCACGGTCCTCACGAGTGTGATGTCGGGTGACCCGGTCCGCGGGGCCATCGTGGCTTACATCTGTAAGACACAGATGCACGTGCAGATCAACGTCCGCACAAGACTATAGGACGAAGCAGTCTTATTGGTAGATCCCTTGCCAAGAATTCACAGACGGGTATCCGTGTTTACACCCTGCACGTAAGGGACCCATAGGCCATGATCCAATCTCTACGCGCCCCTGTCCGTAACCGAACCCCCTGGGTATACTGAGCGGTCGCCCGCGCCAAAGCCGCTACACAGGAGGCGATGTGGTCGCCGATCAAGCACAGAATCTCCAGGTCACCCAGGATTTCCTCGCCAATTCCAGCGGTGGCCCCACCGTGCTGCGCATTCTCCTGGGAACCCAGCTGCGACGGTTGCGGCAGGAGCAGGGGATTTCCCGGCACGACGCCGGATACGCCATCCGCGCCTCCCACGCCAAGATCAGCCGCATGGAACTCGGCCAGGTCAGTTTCAAGCGCCGTGACGTGGACGACCTGCTCAAGCTCTACGGCGTGGACGACACCGACCAGCGCGAGGCCCTCCTCGGCCTGATCTCCAGCGCCAACGCCCAGGGCTGGTGGCACAAGTACGGCGACGTGCTGCCGAACTGGTTCGGCGTCTACGTGGGGCTGGAGGAGGCCGCGTCGGTCATCCGCACCTTCGAGGTCCAGTTCGTCCCCGGGCTGCTCCAGAGCGAGGACTACGCCCGCTCGGTCATCCGCCTGTCCCGGAACGCCACGTCCGACGAGGACGTCGACAGCCGGGTGCGGATGCGCATGTACCGCCAGCGCAGATTCGTCGAACCGGAGGCGCCCCGCCTGTGGGCGGTCATCGACGAGGCCGTACTGCACCGCCCCTACGGCGCCCCCGAGGTGATGCGCGGACAGATCGAGCACCTCATCGAGATGGGCCGCCGCCCCAACGTCACCATCCAGATCGCCACCTTCGCGATGGGCGGCCACCCCGCCGCGGGCGGCCCGTTCAGCATCCTGCGCTTCCCCACCCCGCAGCTGCCCGACGTGGTCTACCTGGAGCAGCTGAGCAGCGCGCTGTACTTCGACAAGTACGACGACACCCACCGCTACGCGCAGACGATGGACCACCTCGCCACCCAGGCCCCGCCGCCCGACGCCACGGAGGAGATCCTCCGCGGCTTCCTGGAGCGCTACTCCTGATCCCCGCTCCCGTCCCCGCCCGCCGGTTCCCGAGCCCCTGAACGGGGTTCCCGCCTCGGGACCGCCCCTCCTCCCCCTCCCCCGCCGAACCCGTGCCGCGCCTGGTCGCTCTCAGCGCCCGGGCGTTCACTTTTCGAACACGATTCCGTTACGCTCCTGGCCGCCTTCGGACACGACACGGGAACGATCCCCCGGAACCGAACCGTGCGGTCTCCCGTCGCGTTAGGCGTGACGTGCGGTTCCGTCACCGCATCACCCCAAGTTCTTGCATAAGTACTTACCGCCGTAAGTACGGATGCACGTGCATGGGCTACGCTTTGGCTCGCACCGGGGACGAAACATCCCAACGGGGGACAGGACCACCCATGTCCGGAGTCCACTCCCGTCGGCGGGCCCGGTGGTTCGACACGACGGGCGCGGCGGGCTGGACCGCCGCGTGTGGACACACCCGCTCACGAGTCCCCCCGAAGTTCCAGGAGGTTAGATGTATCCGATCTACAACGGCGTTCCCGCGAGCCGCCTGCCGAAGGTCGTCTGGACCAAGAGCAGCTGGAGCAACCCGGACGGGAACTGTGTGGAGGTCGCCACCCTTCCGGACGGGGACATCGCCGTGCGCAACTCGCGTGACCCGCAGGGACCGGCGCTCGTCTACACCCCCGCCGAGATCGACGCCTTCGTGCGCGGCGCCAAGACCGGCGACTTCGACGCGCTCCTGAGCTGAACGCCCCTCCCCGGGCGGGCGGAGCCCCCGCCCGCCCTCCGGACCGGGCCCGGAGCCCCCACCCACGGACCAGCCCGGAGAAGGTCCGCGCCGATGGTCGCCGCGACCGACCCGAACCGTCCGGCGACCTCTTCCGTCCACGGCGCGGACAGCGACGGAGCCCGGCACCTCGGTGCCGGGCTCCGTTGTGTGCGGGCCGCGCGCCACACGGACACGGCCCCGCCCCAGGGACGCTCCAATTCCCCTGGGACGGGACGCCGTCCGCACGGACGCGCGACCGGGGTGGCCGGGGTCCGGGGACCCGTGGCCGTTACAGGCGGGTGGGGTCGACCAGTCCGCCGGCACCGATGGCCGGCGCCTCCTCCCACGGGAAGTGGGTGGCGCCCAGGGCGGGCTTGAGGTCGAACAGCCACGCGGCCTTCTCGTCGTACTGGGCGAAGAAGGGCCTGCCGACCAGATCGGGATCGCGCGCCTGGATGAAGTGCAGGACGAAGACCTTCTCGCCCGCCACCTCCGTGACGCCGTCCACGCAGACCTTGCCCGGGGTCGCCGACATCGACGGGCCGCGCACCGTGCGGGCCAGCCCGGAGACGCTCTTGTAGGCGTTCCGGAAGATGTCGTAGGCCTCCGCGAGCGGCACCGCGAAGTAGTCCTGCGGACCCGTGTCGCGCTCGACGAACATGTAGTACGGAACCATGCCGTGGCGCAGGTGGGTGCGCCACATGCTCTCCCACACGGCCGGGTCGTCGTTGATCGTGCGGATCAGCGGCGCCTGCGTACGGATGACGGCGCCGGTCGAACGGATGCGGCGGACCGCCTCCTGCACGAGCTCGGGCTTCATCTCGTTCGGGTGGGAGAAGTGGGCCATGAACGCGAGGTTCTTGCCCGAGGCCACGACCTTCTCGAACAGACGGAGGGTGTCGTCGGCGTCCGGGTCGGTGACGAAGCGCTGCGGCCAGTAGGCCAGCGCCTTCGTACCGATGCGGATGGCCTCCAGGTGCTCGATCTCCAGCAGCGGTTCGATGTACTTGGAGATCACCCCCTCGCCCATGATCATCGGGTCGCCACCGGTGAACAGGACACTGGTGACCTCGGGGTGCGAGCGGACGTACTCGACGAGCTGGTCGATCTCGCTGGAGGCGAACTTCAGGTCCGCGTCACCGACGAACTGGGCCCAGCGGAAGCAGTACGTGCAGTACGCGTGACAGGTCTGCCCCTGCTTGGGGAAGAACAGCACGGTCTCCTTGTACTTGTGCTGGACACCGGGGATGGGCTCCTCGCTGCCCGTCTTGGGCACGTTGAGGTCCATCTGACCCGCGGGGTGCGGGTTCAGGCGTGCGCGGATCTGGTTGGCGGCCTCGTTCAGCTCCTTGCGCGAGGTGCCAGAGCGCAACAGGTCGGCCATCCTGGACACGTCGTCCGAGGGCAGCATGTCCGCCTGCGGGAAGACCAGGCGGTAGATCGGATCGTCGGGAGCGGCGTCCCAGTCGATCAGCTCGTCGACGACGTAGCTGTTGACCCGGAACGGCAGCACCGTGGCCACCGCCTGAACCGCGAGCNACCGGCTCGCGCGGTGAGCTCGTCAAGGTGTTTCGTCGTGTAGGCACGAAACCGACGTCCGGCGGACGGGGACTGTGCCGCGTCTGGCGTAACGCTCACGCCTCTCCTCTCTGCGGGTGGACAGGGCCGCCCTGTGGGTTGAATCAGGCAGCCCTGATCCGACGGTTCCGGTGTACGGGGTCACCGGCGGACCGCCAGAAGGGGTTCGATGTGGTTGTCGCGTGTGCCCGGAGTGTGATGAGACCCCAGACCAGCGAGCGGGTATACCCCGTTTGAGGGCTTTTATCCATCATGAGGGAAGTCCAGGCCTGACCTGGACATACGGGAAGTATCCTCGCACGAGTACACGAACGCGCCCGACCGCGTCGCCTCGGCGCGACCCGGTACCGTGTCACCGCACCTCCCGCGTCGCTCCAGGTGGGGTGTGTCCGCCGCACGTCGGATCCGCTCGTGCGGAACGCGGAACGTGAGACCGCCCACCACACCCGTGAGGGAAGAGTTGACTGGTACATCCGACGCGGAGGCGCCCGTCGTGCGGCGCACGTCCCCTCCGGTCATCGCCGTGGACGCGATGGGCGGGGACCACGCGCCCGCCGAGGCCGTGCGGGGCGCGGTGCTCGCCGTCCGCGAGCTCGGCCTCCGGGTGGCGCTCGTGGGGCGGCGGACCGAGATCGCCGCGCTGCTCGCGGAGGAGGGCGCGCTGCGCGAGATCCCCGTGGTGCACGCCGAGGACGAACTGGCCATGCACGAGGGCGCCCTGGCGAGCTGGCGGCGGCCCCGCTCCAGCGCCGCCGTCGCCTGCCGCCTGATCCGCCGCGGCGACGCCGACGCCCTCGTCTCGGCCGGGTCCACGGGCGGGATCGTGGCCACCTCCACGGTGCGGCTGCGCACCCAGCCGGGGGTGCTGCGCCCGGCGCTGGCGGTGACCCTGCCGACCGGGGAGACGCCGACGATCATGGTGGACGCCGGGGCCAACGCCGACGCCAAGCCGGAGATGCTGGTGCAGTTCGCGCACCTGGGCTGCGCGTACGCGCAGACGGCGTTCGGCGTACGCAGGCCGCGGGTGGGGGTCCTCACCATCGGCTCGGAGCCGGGCAAGGGCAACAAGCTCGTACGCAGGGCGACGGAGCTGCTGGCGGCCACGGCCGAGGACTCGCAGACGATGGACTTCCGGGGCAACATCGAGGGCCACGACCTGCTGGCGCGCAAGGTGGACGTGGTGGTGACCGACGGGCACACCGGCAACGTGGCGCTGAAGTCGGTGGAGGGCACGGCGGCGTTCGCGATGGAGGCCTTCCACGCGGCCCTCACCTCCTCAGCCGCGGCCAAGGCGGGGACGCTGCTCCAGCGCAGGGCCCTGCGGGGCCTGCGCGAACGTCTGGACAGCGAGACCTACGGCGGTGCCGCGCTGCTGGGCCTGAACGGGAGCGTGGTGATCGCGCACGGCGACAGCCGGGCGAGGGGTGTGGCCCGCGCCTGCCAGCTGGCGCACGACCTGGCGGGCGGTCGTATCGGGGAGCAGATCCGGCGCCGGGTGAGCACCCGTCCGCCGAGCTGGCTGCACCGGCTGGCCCAGTCCGAGGGCCCGGGCCAGCGGGGCGGCGGGAACGGCGCGAGCGGGGGAGGCGGCGAGCAGACGGAGGACTGAGGCGCCACGCGGCCGGGGAGCGCCGGTACGCGGGCGGCGCGAAGCGCGCGGCTCCTGGGCCCCTCGTATCCAGGTTGCCTTCGGCCGGCCCACGACCACCGGCCCCCTCCTCCGCCCGTGGACGACCACCCCGCCGCCGCACGGGTCGGGGAGGGGGCCCCGATCGGTACGCTGGAGGGCATGGCCGACCCGCAGGAAGTACTCTCGCGACGGGTCCAGTCCGCCCTCGGCGCCGCCTTCGGCCCCGAGTTCGCCGACACCGACCCCGTCATCCGTCCGTCCCAGTTCGCCGACTACCAGGCGAACGCCGCGCTCGCGCTCGCCAAGCGACTGGGCCGAAAGCCGCGCGAGGTGTCCGCGGCGATCATGGAGCACCTGGACGTGGCCGACGTCTGCCGCGACGTCGAGGTCAGCGGTCCGGGCTTCATCAACCTGACGCTGCGCGAGGACTGGATCGCCGAGCGGACCCGCCAGCTCCTGGACGACCCGCGCCTGGGCGTTCCCGAGCCGGAGCGCCAGAACATCCCGCTGGACTACTCCGCGCCCAACGTGGCCAAGGAGATGCACGTCGGGCACCTGCGCACCACCGTGGTCGGCGACGCGCTCGCGCGCACCCTGGAGTTCCTGGGGCACAACGTCATCCGCCAGAACCACATCGGTGACTGGGGCACCCCCTTCGGCATGCTCATCGAGCACCTGCTGGAGGTGGGCGAGGACTCCCCCGAGGCGGACCTGCTCAAGACCGACCCCAACGCCTTCTACCAGGCGGCCCGCACCAAGTTCGACGCGTCGGGCGCCGGTCAGGACGAGTTCGCCGCGCGCGCACGCGGCCGCGTGGTCTCCCTCCAGAGCGGTGACGAGGAGACGCTGCGCCTGTGGCGCAGGCTCGTCAGCCTCTCGAAGGTCTACTTCAACAAGGTGTACGCCAAGCTCGGCGTGACCCTCACCGACGACGACCTCGCCGGGGAGAGCACCTACAACGCCATGCTCGCCGACGTCTGCGACGAGCTGGAGGCCAAGGGCATCGCCGAGGTCAGCGACGGCGCGCTGTGCGTCTTCCTGGAGGGCTTCACCGGCCGCGAGGGCAGGCCCGTCCCCCTGATCGTGCGCAAGAGCGACGGCGGTTACGGCTACGCCACCACCGACCTGGCCACCGTCCGCCACCGCGTGGAGGACCTCAAGGCCGACCGCATCCTGTACGTGGTCGGCGCCCCGCAGGCCATGCACTTCAAGATGGTGTGGGCCGCCGCCCGCGAGGCGGGGTGGCTGCCGGACGGCGTCGAGACCGTCCACGTGCAGATCGGCAACGTGCTGGGCGGCGACGGCAAGATCCTGCGTACGCGCAGCGGCGCCCCGGTGCGCCTCATGGCGCTGCTGGACGAGGCGGTCGAGCGGGCCACGGCGGTCGTCGCGCAGAACCGCCCCGACCTGGACGCCGAGGAGCAGGCCGAGATCGCCCGCCAGGTGGGTATCGGCGCGGTCAAGTACGCCGACCTGTCGGTGGCGCACGACACCGAGTACACGTTCGACTTCGACCGGATGCTGGCCCTGACCGGCAACACCGGCCCGTATCTCCAGTACGCCCAGGCCCGGATCCGGTCCATCTTCCGCAAGGGCGGACTGGAGCTGTCGCAGGCCCGGGGCGACATCAACGTCTCCGAGGGCTCCGAGCGCGACCTGGCGCTCAAGCTCCTGGAGTTCGGCGGCGTGGTGGCGCAGGTCGGCGAGATGCTCCAGCCGCACCGCCTGTCCACGTACCTGTTCGACCTGGCACAGGCCCTGACGGCCTTCTACGAGCACTGCCCCGTGCTGAACGCCGAGACCGAGGCCGAGCGCGAGTCGCGCCTGGCGCTGGTCGCGGTGGCGTTCCGGGTCCTGGTCCAGGGGCTGGACCTGCTGGGCGTGGAGGCTCCCGAACACATGTAGCGACGGTGGACACGCGTCCACATCCGGGAGGCCGGGGCGGTGCCGCCCCGGCCTCCTTTCGTGTTCCGGCCGCTCTCCGTGCGTGCGCGGGTCTGTTCACGGAGTGTTCGACGGAGGACCCGCGGCTGACCGGTTCCGGCCGCCGCGAACCGTCCGAGAGATCTCACACAGGAACGAAACACCATGCCAGGGGGGCTTTCCGTGCGTTCTCCGGCAACCGAGTCGAAGATCTCGCGCCCCACCGCACCGGAACTTCGACTTCCGGAGGAACGTCAGACCTAGGGTATGTGGACAAAAGCCACAGAGCAGACAAAAGGGAGAAATCGGTTATGGCAACCGCCCCCAGGGAGGTCGGTCCCGGCCCAGGCACCTGGTACCTCGACCCCCTCCACTCCAGTCTCATCTTCGTCGCCCACTACCTGCGTTTCGGCCGGGTCCAGGGGACGTTCGGACAGGCCTGGGGCCGTGTCGCCGTGTCGGAGGACCCCACCGACTCCGCGGTGGAGGTCGTGCTCGACGCCGCGAGCGTCAACACCGGCGTGGGCGCGCGCGACGCGCACCTGCGCTCCGCCGACTTCCTGGACGTGGACCACCACCCCGAACTCCACTTCGTGTCCACCGGAATGGAGCCGAGCACGCGCGGGCGGCACTCCTTCCGCCTGTACGGCGACCTGACCATCCACGGCACGACCGTGCCCACCGTCCTCGACGGCCAGTGGGTGGGCGAGGCGCCCGACTACGCGTCCCCCGAGGACACCTACGGCCACTTCTTCTCCGCCACCACCCAGATCAGGCTCTCGGACTTCGGCGTGGGCGACGGCGGACCACTGCCCTGGGGAGGCCGGATGGTCGGCGACACGGTCGACATCGTGCTGGAGGTGCGCCTCCAGGACCAGGACCCGGCCCCCTTCCTCAGGCAGATCGGGCACATTCCGTAGGGAGCGTGTCCCCGGACGTCCGGGGACCGCGGAGGGAACCCGCGGGGGCTCAGCCGCCCAGCAGCGCCTCGACCTCGTCGCGCGTGGCCATCGACGAGCTGGCTCCGTGCCGCTGGACCGAGAGCGCCGCCGCCGCGGCGGCGAAGCGCATCGCCTCCTCGGGTGTGCGCCCCTCCGCACGGGCGACCGCGAACGAACCACAGAAGGTGTCACCCGCCGCCGTGGTGTCCACCGGCCTCACCCGGTACGCGGGAACGTGCGTCGTCCCGGCGCCGCGACGGCCGTGGAGCGAACCGTCCTCCCCCAGGGTCAGCAGCACCTCCGGGACCAGTTCCAGCAGCGCCGCCAACGCCTCACGCGGCTCCGTGCGGCCGGTGATCGCGGCGGCCTCGTGCTGGTTGGGCACCAGGACGTCCACCGACTCCAGGAGTTCGGCGGGCAGGTCGCGTGCGGGGGCCGGGGTCAGGTAGACCGGAACACCCAGTTCACGACCGGTACGCGCGGCGGAGACCACCGCCTCCATGGGCAGTTCGAGCTGGAGCAGCAGGGCGTCGCCTTCCCCGATGACCGCGGCGTCCCCCTCGACCGTCCCGGCGACCTCGCCGTTGGCCCCCGGGACGACGATGATCGAGTTGCCGCCGCGGCCGTCCACGACGATGTGTGCCACGCCCGACACCCCCGGCACGGTGCGCAGCCCCGAGACGTCGATCCCGCCGTCGACGAGGTTGGCGCGCAGTTCTTCGCCGAAGGAGTCCTCGCCCACCGCGCCGAGGAAGGCCACGTCGGCCCCGGCCCGGGCCGCCGCGACCGCCTGGTTGGCGCCCTTGCCGCCGGGTACCTGGCGGAAGGCGCTACCGGTGACCGTCTCGCCGCTGGCGGGCACCTGGTCGACGTAGGCGACCAGGTCCATGTTCACGCTGCCGAAGACCGCGACACGCGGCGCGGCACTCACGCGTCCTCCCTCTTGGGCGCGGACGCGCCGTCGTCGCCGTCCAGGCCCACGATGACCGGGGCGTGGTCGGAGGCGCCCTTGCCCTTGCGCTCCTCACGGTCGATGCTCGCCCCGCTCACACGGTCCCGCAGGGCCGGGGAGGCGAGCACGAAGTCGATGCGCATGCCCTTGCGCTTGGGGAAGGCCAGCCCCTTGTAGTCCCAGTAGGTGTACACGCCGGGACCGGGGGTGTGGACGCGCGCGACGTCGTCGAACCCGGCACCGACCAGCTTGTCGAAGGCGACGCGCTCGGGCTCGGTGACGTGGGTGCTGCCCTCGAACGCGGCCATGTCCCAGACGTCCTCGTCCCTGGGGGCGATGTTGAAGTCGCCGACGTAGGCGATCTGGGCGTCGGGGTCGGCGGCCAGACTGGCGGTGCCCGCCTCGCGCAGCGCCTCCAGCCAGCGGAGTTTGTAGGCGTAGTGGGGGTGGTCGACCTCGCGGCCGTTGGGCACGTACAGGCTCCACACCTGCACGCCCCCGCAGGTGGCGCCGATGGCACGGGCCTCGGCCTCCTCGGGGTCGCCGTAGCCGGGCTGGCCGGGGAAGCCGATCCGCACGTCCTCCAGACCGACGCGGGAGGCGATCGCGACCCCGTTCCACTGGGACAGGCCGTGGTGGGCCACCTCGTAGCCGCGGTCGGTGAGGACGGAGGCGGGGAACTGGTCGTCGCGGGCCTTGGTCTCCTGGATGGCGAGGACGTCGACGTCACTCCGGTCCAGCCAGGCGCCGATCCGCTCGGCCCTGGCACGGGCACTGTTCACATTCCATGTCGCGATACGCACAGCAGAAGGCTAGGCCATCACGGTGACGGGACCGGCCCCGCCGGGGAACCGGTCCCGCGCGTCCGTCAGGGGTGGGAGGCCAGCACCCCGCCCATCGCCTTCGTGAAGTCCATCGCCTCCAGGTCGTGGCGGTACATGACCCACACCGCGTACCCGGTCCAGCCGGGGGCGCCGAACAGCTCGTAGTCCGCCTGGGCCAGCAGCACGTACTCCCCTCCGTCCCGCTCGTGGTCCGCCGGGGTCTGGACGAAGGGAGGGTCCTGCGGCGAGTAGGCGTACCCGCCAAGGAGCAGGTCGGCCCGGCGCACGTGCTCCGCTCGGTCGTGCTCCTGCAACCGGTGCTCCCGGTAGACCCGCTTCGTCTCCCCGTCCGCGACGACGGCGCCGTCGGCACTCGTTGGCATGCTCCAGGCCGACCTGGCGTAGAGGGGGTACGGATCCGTGTGGGGGGTGCCCTCCTCGGGGGTCCGTTCGGCCGCGGCGGCCCCCGCGGGGACGTGGACCACGGCGGCGTCGCCCGCGGAACCCTCGACGTCGCGTCCGTTGGCGAAGAACAGCAGCTGCCCGTCCCTCGGCAGCGGGAAGTCGAGCACGTCCCGCGGCAGGGCCGCGCAGTCCACGGAGGCGACGAAGTCCGGAAAGCCGTTCCAGGCGACGTCCGGGGGAAGGGCGGGAAGGCCGCCGTACCGCCCGGCGAGGATCCCGCCGCCCTCGTCCGTCGGGCCCAGCCCGATCTGGGGGCGGGCCAGGCGCAGGGCCGTGTCGATGGCGTGCTCCGGTACGCCGCTCCGGCGGGCCGAGTCACGGTACTCCTCGAAACTGTCCATGGCGGACATGCTGTCGCACCGGGGGGCGTCCCGCCACAGGGGCGGGCACGAAACGGGGGACGAGGAAACGGGCCTGTGGACAACGGGAACGGGGTGCTCGCGCGGGGGAGAACCAGAAGAGGGAGCCGTCCGCGCGCCCCGCACCTCGGGGGCGTGGGGCGCGACGGCGGCCATGGCCCCGGTGCGGCCGTCCTCCGCACCGGGGCCCGCGACTCCCAGCACATACTCGGTTGGTTCCCGTCGCGCCCTGTTGGACGTCCCACCGCCCCAGGAGGTTCGCATTGGGTCAAAGGTTTCTGCCCGCCCTCCGCCCACCGAGCGGCCAACGGCCACGCGTAGGGGCGGTACCGGCGGGTAGTGCTGTGATTCAGAACACAGGGAACGGCCCCTCGGCGAGGAGCGCTCATGTCAACGGTCGAATCCGACTCCAACACCACCGACGGCCCCGAGGTCGACGAGCGGCAGGCCCGTGCCGTGGCCGAACAGGCCCGCGAGAGCGCATGGCACCAGCCCAGCTTCGCCAAGGAGCTGTACCTGGGACGGTTCCGTCTGGACCTCATCCACCCCCTGACCAAGCCGGACGAGGAGACGCGGCACCGGGGCGAGGCCTTCCTCGACACCCTGCGCGAGTTCTGCGAGGGCATCGACGCCCAGCGGATCGAACGCGAGGAACGCATCCCCGACGAGGTCATCCGGGGCCTGCGCGAACTGGGCGCGCTCGGCATGAAGATCCCCGGCGAGTACGGCGGTCTGGGACTCAGCCAGGTCCACTACAACCGCGCCCTGACCCTGGTCGGTTCGGCGTCCCCGGCGATCGGCGCCCTGCTCTCCGCCCACCAGTCCATCGGTGTTCCGCAACCCGTCTCCATGTTCGGCACCGAGGAGCAGAAGAGACGGTTCCTTCCCCGCTGCGCACGCGGGGACATCAGCGCGTTCCTGCTCACCGAGCCCGACGTGGGCAGCGACCCGGCGCGCCTGCACGCCACCGCCACGCCCACGGAGGACGGTGACGCGTACCTGTTGGACGGTGTGAAGCTGTGGACCACCAACGGCGTGGTCGCCGACCTGCTCGTGGTCATGGCCCGGGTACCCGAGGGCCCGGGCCACCGGGGCGGTATCACCGCGTTCGTCGTCGAGGGCGACTCCCCCGGCATCACCGTGGAACGGCGCAACCGGTTCATGGGACTGCGCGGCCTGGAGAACGGCGTCACCCGGCTGCACCAGGTGCGTGTGCCCGCGGAGAACCGGATCGGGAAGGAGGGACAGGGGCTCCGGATCGCGCTGTCCACGCTCAACACCGGTCGGCTCTCCCTGCCCGCCATGTGCGTGGGAGCGGGCAAGTGGGCCACCAGGATCGCGCGCGAGTGGTCGCGCGAGCGCGTCCAGTGGGGCCGTCCCGTCGGCCGGCACGAGGAGGTGGCCAAGAAGATCTCCTACATCGCCGCCACCGCCTACGCCATGGAGGCCATGCTCGACCTGGCCAGTCAGATGGCCGACGACAAGCGCAACGACATCCGCATCGAGGCGGCCATCGCCAAACTGTGGGCGTCCGAGCACGCCTACACCATCGCCGACGAGCTCGTGCAGATCCGCGGCGGGCGCGGCTTCGAGACGGCCGGGTCCCTGGCCGCGCGCGGCGAGCGCGGTATCCCCGCCGAGCAGATGCTGCGCGACCTGCGCATCAACCGGATCTTCGAGGGGTCGACGGAGATCATGCACCTGCTCATCGCCCGTGAGGCGGTGGACGCGCACCTGTCGGTGGCCGGGGACATCATCGACCCGGAGGCCGACCGCGCCGACCGGGCCAGGGCCTTCGCCAGGGCCAGCGGGTTCTACGCCAGGTGGCTGCCCACCCTGGCCGTGGGCCGGGGGCAGACGCCGTCGGCGTTCACGGAGTTCGGCCCGCTCGCCGCGCACCTGCGGTACGTGGAGCGCGCCTGCCGCAGACTCGCCCGGTCCACGTTCTACGGGATGTCGCGCTGGCAGGGCCGCATGGAGGTCAAGCAGGGCTTCCTCGCCCGGATCGTGGACATCGGCGCGGAGCTGTTCGCGATGAGCGCGGTGGTCGTGCGCGCCCACGACGACGCCGACACCCACCCCGAGCGCGGCAACGGCCCCCTCGAACTGGCCGACGTGTTCTGCCGCCAGTCCCGGCTGCGGATCGACGCCCTCTTCGAGGGCCTGTGGTCCAACACCGACGACGTGGACGGCAGGCTGTCCCGGCGCCTGATGGACGACGCGTACACCTGGCTGGAGGAGGGCGTCGTCGACCCCTCCCTGCCCGGGCCGCTGATCGCACCGGTCGTCGCGGGACCGTCGGAGGAGGAGAACCAGCACCGCCGCATGGGCTGACCTGGCGGGCGACGGACTGTCGGAGGCGGGGGCTACGGTGTCAGGATGGCCGAACCGCACCCCCGCCGCGACGCGGAACTCTCCCTCGCCCAGGCGCGCAGGATCGCGCTCGCCGCCCAGGGGTTCAGTGACCCCCGTCCCGCCGGGAAACCGACGCTCACCCACCTCGCGAGGGTGGTGCGTCGCGTGGGGATCCTCCAGATCGACAGCGTGAACGTGTTGGCCCGCAGCCAGTACCTGCCGGTCTTCGCCCGCATGGGTTCCTACGACACCGCCCTGCTGGACCGGGCCGCCACCACCGCGACCGGGTCCGGCGCGGCCAGGCTGGTGGAGTGCTGGGCGCACGAGGCCAGCATGGTGCCGCCCTCCACCCGCCAGCTGATGCGTTACCGGATGGAGCGCAACCGGGCCCAGACCCGGGTGGGGTGGATGAACGGCATCCGCGAGGAGCGGCCCGAGCTGGTCAAGGCGGTGTTCGAGGAGGTGGTGCGGATCGGCCCGGCCAGTTCCCGCGAGGTGGAGTCGGCACTGGCGCACGACGTGCCGCGCGCGAAGAACCACTGGGGCTGGAACTGGTCAGAGGTCAAGAAGTGCCTGGAGTACCTGTTCTGGATCGGCGACCTGTCCTCCAACGGGCGCAACGCCCAGTTCGAGCGGCTCTACGACCTGCCCGAACGGGTGCTGCCGCCGGAGGTGCACGCCGCACCGCAGGTGGCGCCGGAGGAGGCGCACCGGCAGCTGGTGTCGATCGCCGCACGCGCCCACGGGGTGGCCACGGAGGCGTGCCTGCGCGACTACTTCCGGCTGAAGCACTCCGAGTCCCGGGCGGCCGTCGCCGACCTGGTGGACGCCGGTGAGCTGGTTCCCGTGCGGGTGAACGGCTGGAACCGCACCGCCTACCTGCACAGGGACGCCCGGGTGCCGCGCGGCGTGCGGGCGAGGGCGCTGCTGAGCCCGTTCGACTCACTGGTGTGGACGCGCGACCGCGCCGAGGAGCTGTTCGGGTTCCGCTACCGGCTGGAGATCTACGTGCCCGCCGCCAAGCGCGTGCACGGCTACTACGTGCTGCCGTTCCTGCTGGGTGAGGACCTGGTGGCACGGGTGGACCTCAAGGCGGACCGCGGTTCGCGCACCCTGCTGGCACAGCGGATCACCCTGGAGGACGGCGCGCCGGCCGAGACCATGCCCGAACTGGTCGAGCAGTTGACCGAGATGGCCGCGTGGCTGGGTCTGACGAACGGCGTCGGCGGCCCGGCGCTGGCCCCGGGCGCCTCCTGAGAGCCTTCTGGGAGCCCCGGCGCCCTCGTGGCGGCCGCACCGGCGCGGGAACACGGTTGGCCCGCACAGATCCGGAACAGTTTCCGGCAACGATTCGCCAAAGCGGGTTCATCACCGCATGGTCACCGCTCTAACCTGCACAGACAGGGATGTTCACGGCGCGTTCCGCTCCGGCGGACACCGCGGTCTCCGGCACTGACCGGCTCCGGGACACGCCCGACCGCGCGAGGGGGAAGCCATGACCCAGCTCAAGGCACGACCCGTGTCCGACACCGCGCTGAACCGCCTGAGGTCCGGCTTCTCCGGCCGGGTGCTCTCCCCCGTGGACGACGGTTTCGACGAGGCCCGGACCCTCTTCAACTCGATGATCGACCTGCGGCCCGGAGTGATCGCGCAGTGCGCGACCGTCGACGACGTGCGCCGCGCGATCGAGTGCGCCCGTGAGGAGGAACTGGAGGTCGCCGTACGCGGCGGCGGGCACAGTGTCGCCGGTATGGGATCGACCCACGGTGGCCTGGTCGTCGACCTGCGTCGGATGAACACCGTGGCCGTCGACGAGGAGACGATGTCCGTCCGGGTCTCCGGCGGCGCCCTCATGCGTGACCTGGACGCGGCGACCGCTCCGTTCGGGCTGGCCGCCGTCGGCGGCCGGGTCTCGACCACCGGGGTCGGCGGTTTCACCCTCGGCGGCGGTTCGGGCTGGCTGGAGCGCAAGTTCGGTCTGGCCTGCGACAACCTGCTCGGCGTCGACATGGTGACCGCGGAGGGCGACCTGGTGCGCGCGTCCGCCGACGACCACCCTGAGCTGTTCTGGGCACTGCACGGAGGCGGCGGCAACTTCGGTGTGGCCACCAGGATGGACCTGCGGCTCCACCCGCTCCCGGAGTTCTCCTTCGGTCTGCTGCTGTTCCCGCCCGAGGCGGGTCCGGCGGTCACCCGCCTGTGGCGGGATCTCATGGA
>NZ_ANAX01000354.1 GCF_000341065.1 Nocardiopsis halotolerans DSM 44410
CGGCCCGAGCCGTTCATGCCGGAGGAGCTGGTCGGCACGCTCGTGTGCGCCGTGGTGATGACCTACGTGGGTGGGGAGTCGGCGCTGCGCGACCTGGCGGCCCCGTTCGTGCGGATGCGCCCCGAGGTCGAGCTACTCACGGCGATGCCCTACGCGGAGGTCCAGAAGGCACTGGACGACCCGCCCGGCTACCGCAACTACTGGTCGGTGGAGCACCTGGCGGAGCTGCCCGACGAGGCCATCGACGTCTTCTGCGCCCGCGCGGGAGAGATGGTCATGCCCTCGCCGACGGGTCACATCCTCTTCCCCTTCGGCGGTGCCGTGGACCGCTCCGAAGCCGACTACCCGGTGCCGTGGCGCCACGCCCGGTGGGGCGTACACCCCCTGGCGATGTGGGAGGACCCCGAGGACGACCCGCGCGCCATCCAATGGGTGAAGGCGGTCCGCGAGGACATGCGGCCCTGGGCCACGGGGGACGTGTACCTGAACTTCATCGCCGACGAGGGCGAGGAGCGCGTCCTGGCCGGGTTCGGCGAGCCCAACCACGCCCGGCTGAGCGCGGTCAAGACGGAGTTCGATCCCGGCAACCTCTTCCACCGCAACCACAACATCCGCCCGGCACGGCCGATGCCCGCGCCTCCTCACCCCCGGACGGGGTGAGGGCCGTGCGCGGCCGGTTCCAGCCGCGCACGGGGGGTCAGACGCGTTCGATGATGGTGACGTTGGCCTGACCGCCGCCCTCGCACATGGCCTGGAGGCCGTACCGGCCGCCGGTGCGCCGCAACTCGCTGACCAGCTTGGTCATGAGGACGGCGCCGGTGGCTCCCAGCGGGTGGCCCAGGGCGATCGCGCCGCCGTTGGGGTTGACCTTGGCGGGGTCGGCGCCCAGTTCCTGGATCCAGGACATCGGCACCGGAGCGAAGGCCTCGTTGATCTCCGTGACGTCGATGTCGTCGATCCCCAGACCGGCCTTCTCCAGGGCGGTCCTGGTCGCCGGGATGGGCGCGGTGAGCATGTAGACCGGGTCGTCGCCGACCAGCGACAGCTGGACGACCCGGGCCAGCGGGGTCAGGTTGTGCTGCTCGACGGCTCGCTCCGAGGCGAGCAGGACCGCGCCCGCTCCGACGGAGATCTGGCTGGCCACGGCGGCGGTGAGCTCCCACCCCTCGCGCAGCGGCTTCAGGCCCGCCATCTTCTCCAGGGTGGTGTCGGGGCGCACGCCCTCGTCACGCTCGACCCCGGCCAGGGGGGCGACCTGGCCGTCGAAGTAGCCCGCCTCCAGGGCCCTGGCGGCGCGCTGGTGGCTCTCCAGGGCGAACTCCTCCAGCTGCTCGCGCTTGAAGCCCCACTTCTCGCACATGAGCTGGGCACCGCGGAACTGGGAGATCTCCTGCGTGCCGTAGCGCTCGACCCAACCGTCGCCGTACAGGCCGAGCCCGTTGTCGATGGCGTACTGGACGTTGGCGCCCATGGGGACCATGCCCATGTTCTCCACGCCGGAGGCCACGACCAGGTCCTGGGTGCCGGACATGACGCCCTGCGCGGCGAAGTGGACGGCCTGCTGGGAGGAGCCGCACTGACGGTCGATGGTGACACCGGGGACGGACTCGGGAAAGCCAGCGGAGAGCCAGGCGGTGCGGGCGAGGTCGAGCGCCTGCGGCCCGACCTGGCTGACACAGCCCATGATGACGTCCTCGACCGCGGCCGGGTCCACACCGGTGCGGGAGACGAGCTCCTTGAGCACGTGCGCCCCCAGGTCCGCCGGGTGCACGGCGGCCAAGGCGCCCTTCTTGGTGCCGACGGGGGTGCGCACTGCGCCGACGATGTATGTCTCGGCCACGGGGTCCTCCAAGGGCCTGGATGACGGTTACAAACCGAACTGTATTCGGTTTTCTGGATCCGGCAAGCCCCCGCCCCCGGAAAACTCGGAACCGCACCGGTCATCCACAGGAGATTCATCCACGGAAGACGACTGGGGAGGGCGTTCAAAGCTTGCCGTTCGTGTGTGGTTGCCCGTTCCTGCGATGACACCAGCTGCCGCGCAGTGGTGCGGACGACGAGTAACGCCTGATGAAGTCGGATGGCCGGGCGCTTCTGCGTCAGCAGCAACGGCGAGCGGATTCTCCGGTTCCGGGTAGCGGTGCTGTCCCTGGTGGTGAGGGTCGGTGACGGTCGCACCAACGGCGGGAGCGGCCTTGGGAGGGCGGCCAACGGTTGGGGTTCGGGGATGGTCGGCCTCTGCTGCGGTAGCACCAGCTGCCGCGAGGTGGGACAGGCCACGGGCAACGCTTGCTGAAGATGAATGGTTGGGCTCTGCTGCGTCAGCAGCAACGGCGAGCGGGTCCTCCAGTCCCGGGCAGCAGTGCTGTCCCCGGTGGTGAAGGTCAGCGACGGTCGCACCAACGGCAGCGGGTGTCTGGGGACCCCACCCAACGCCCAGGCCGCTGATGGTGGCGGTAGCGACGTCGGCAGCAGCGGCGGCGGTGGAACGCGGTCCAGGCTCCCTGTCGAGCGCGGGCA
>NZ_ANAX01000355.1 GCF_000341065.1 Nocardiopsis halotolerans DSM 44410
TCATGGAGCCCCTGCTCGCCGGAGGCGTCGAGGAAGCATACTGATCCCCCCGCCTGCTCCCGTCCCCGTGGGTGCGCGCGGTACCGCCATGCGGCCCCGCGCGTGAACACCGGACCGCCCCCGTCCTCCGAGGAGTCGCGCTGTCCTCCGCCCCGTCCACCACCGACACCTCCGCCCCGCGCGGGTCCGCGCCCAGGATCGTGGCGGCGTCCGCACTGGTCCTGGCCCTGAGCGGCCCGGGACAGACCGCCGGTATCTCCGTCTTCGTCGACCACGTCATCGCCGACCTGGAGGTCAGCCGCTCCGCCGTCTCCCTCGCCTACATGGCCGGGACCCTGTCCGGCGCGCTCGCGCTCCCCTGGATCGGCCGTGCGGTGGACCGCTTCGGGGTCCGGAGGGTTCTCGCGCTGGTGGCGCTCGGTTTCGGCGGCTTCCTCGTCCTGTTGGCCTGCGCGCGGGGACTCGTCGGGCTGACGGCCGGATTCGTCGGGGTACGCGCCCTGGGCCAGGGCGGCATGACGATGATCGCGACGACCGCCGTCGCGATCTCCGTGACCCGTAACCGGGGCACCCTGCTGGGGTTGACCAGCTCCCTCGGTGCGGCCGGGATCTCCCTGTTCCCCCTGCTCATCGAACGCGTGGTCACCGCTCTGGGCTGGCGGTACGCCTTCGTCGCGGAGGGTGCGTTGATCTGGGTGGTCGTGCTGCCCCTGGCCTGGTGGGGACTGCGCGGGGTCCGCCGGACGTCCCCGACGGCCGCAGGCTCCCCCACGGAACGGCGGGACGGCTCCGAGGAACCCGCGTGGCCGCTCCGGGCGATCATCCGCACCTCGATGTTCTGGGCGATGGCCGGAGCGATCGCGTGCAGCGGGCTGGTCTCCACCGCCGTGTTCTTCCACCAGATCTCCGTGCTCGGAGAGCAGGGGCTCACGCCGACGCAGGCCGCCGCCAACTTCCTGCCCCAGACCATCGCGGGCCTGGGCTCGGCTCTGCTGTTCGGGTCGGCCGCCGACCGGCTCTCCCCCAAGCTGCTGATGTGCGCGGCCATGGCGATGCACGCGCTGGCCCTGGTCTCCCCCGGTCTCGGCGCGCTGCTCTACGGCGCGGCACTGGGCGCGGCGGCCTCCGGGGCCCGGGCCGTGGAGAGCGCCGCGCTGCCCTTCTACTTCGGTACGGCGAGCCTGGGCACCCTGCGGGGGCTGACGCAGTCCGTCGCGGTCGCCTCCACCGCCGTGGGCCCCATCCTGCTGTCCCTGGCCCACGGGTGGGCGGGGTCCTACCGTCCGGGCGTCATGGGACTGGCACTGCTGTGCGCCCTCGTGGCGATCGCGGTGTGCTTCGCCCGCAGGCCCCGCCACCGCACCGTCTGACCACGTCGGCACCGCCTGGACCGCACGGGTGAACAGCGGGTGTGAACGTCCCAGGATCCCACCCAGAAAATCACTTTGGGTTATTGCCACGGAAACGCGGCTGTCACCTATGTCACGGCCTTGATCTGGATAAATCGCCGAAGAGCCTTTGTTGTGACAGTTGTCTCAGTCGCTCTATGTGACTCGAACCCTCACGTAAGGGTAAGTTCGTTCCAGGTCGTCTCCCGCACAAGAGCGTGAGAGGACCGCATTCCTCCCGGCCCGTCCCAGCGACACGGTCGGTCCGCGGCGACGACGCCGTGCCCGGGGCACCACGAGTGCCGCACCGGACCCTCCCAGGCGCGGGGACGCACCCGCGTGCGCTCCCCCGCGCCGCCGCCGTACGCCTGAACCAACCGCGGTCCTTGCTGTGGGCTGCCCGAAACCTGATGGGTTCCATGAATCTGCCCGTGAAGACCTCCCGGTCCCTGAAGTCCAGGATCCCGGCCGCCGCCCAACTGCGCGCCGACGTGCTGGCCGGACTGGTCGTCGCCCTGGCCCTGATCCCCGAGGCCATCGCCTTCTCCCTCATCGCCGGGGTCGATCCCCGCGTGGGGCTCTACGCCTCCTTCGTCATGGCCGTGTCCATCGCCTTCCTCGGTGGGCGCCCCGCGATGATCTCCGCCGCCACCGGCGCGATGGCCCTGGTCGTGGCGCCCCTGTCGATGGAGTACGGCGTCGACCACCTGCTCGCCGCCACCATCCTGGCCGGGCTCATCCAGGTCGTCCTGGGCCTGCTCGGGGTGGCCAAGCTGATGCGGTTCGTACCGCCCAGCGTCATGACCGGGTTCATCAACGCCCTGGCCATCCTCATCTTCATGGCCCAGCTGCCCTACCTGGAGGGCGTGGGCGTGCCGATCTACGTCATGGTCGCCGTCGGGCTGGCCATCGTCTTCGGCCTGCCCCGCCTGACCAAGGTGGTCCCCGCGCCCCTGGTGGCCATCGTCGTGCTCACCGCCGCCGCGCTGGCCCTGGGCATCCCGGCGCAGACGGTCGGGGACATGGGCGAACTGCCCGACACCGTGCCCGTGCCGCTGATCCCGGACGTGCCCCTCACCCTGGACACCCTGACGCTGATCGCGCCCTACTCCCTCACCCTGGCGCTGGTGGGGCTGATGGAGTCGCTGATGACCGCCAAGGTCGTCGACGACCAGACCGAGACGCCCTCCAACCACGCCCGCGAGGCCCGTGGCCAGGGCATCGCCAACGTCCTGACCGGGTTCTTCGGCGGCATGGCCGGGTGCGCGATGATCGGCCAGACCATGATCAACGTCAAGTCCGGCGCCCGCACGCGCGTCTCGACCTTCCTGGCGGGTGTGTTCCTGCTCATCCTGTGCGTGGCCCTGGGCGACCTGGTGGGCATGATCCCCATCGCCGCGCTGGTCGCGGTGATGTTCTTCGTGGCCATCGTGACCTTCGACTGGCACAGCATCGCCCCGGCCACCCTGAAGCGGATGCCCTGGAGCGAGACCCTGGTCATGGTCGTCACCGTCGCCGTGGTCGTGGCCACCCACAACCTGGCACTGGGCGTGATCGTCGGCGTGCTGGTGTCGATGGTCTCCTTCGCCCGCAAGGCCGCGGGCCAGACCGACATCACCAGCGTGCTCGACCCCGAGGGCGGCACCCGCGTCTACTCGGTCAACGGCGAGCTGTTCTTCGCCTCCACCAACGAACTGGTCGGCCGGTTCGACTACGCGGAGGAGGGGCTCAGGCGCGTGGTCATCGACATGTCCAACGCGCACGTGTGGGACTCCTCGGCCGTGGCCGCCCTCGACCACGTCTCCGAGCACTTCCGCCGCCACGGCGTGGAGGTCGAGATCACCGGACTCAACGAGCCCAGCGCGCATCTGCACAACGAACTGTCGGGCACCCTCGTCGGCGGACACTGATTCCGACCGCGCCCCGCGGCGGGGCCACCGGGACGTTTCCGGTGGCCCCGCCGTCGTGTGGGCCCACGCGCCCCACGGAAACCGCGAGCACGGCGGGCCACCGGGTTCCTACCCCTACGTTAGGGTCGAGCCGGGGCCAGCAGGAGCGCGTCGCCCGTGACGGTCCGTGCCGCCCGTCCGCGAACCCCGCCGTGGGACCTCCGTGGAGGTTGCGCGGTGAGAAGTGCCAGCAGCGGTCTCCGGCCGCACGAGGATCAGGAGAGAGCCATGAGTGCCCGTTTTCAGGAACTGGACTGGCGGGCGACACCGATGGGTGAACTCAGCCTCCGCCGTCGGCACGATCCCCTCTTCCGCAAGGAGGTCTACGAGATCAAGCTCGACGACGACTTCCTGATGTCGAGTCTGTTCACCGCGGCCGAGGTCGAGCTGGCTCGGCTGGCCCTGGCCGAACTGGGCGGAGCGGACGGCCTCCGCGTCGCCGTGGGGGGTCTGGGGCTGGGATACACGGCGCACACGGTGCTTGAGAACCCGAACGTCGGCGCTCTCGTCGTGGTGGAGGCGCTCGCCGAGGTCATCGACTGGCACCGTGAGGGGCTGATTCCCTCGGGTTCGGCCCTGGCCTCCGACCCCCGTTGCCGCCTGGAGCACGGGGACTTCTTCGCGTCGGTCGGCGCCGGGTCGGGACCGGCCCCGAGGATGGGTACGGAGCCGTTCCACGCCGTCATCGTCGACATCGACCACTCCCCGACCCACCTGCTCCACCCCAGTCACGCCGGCCTGTACACGACGGAAGGTCTGCGCCGCCTCTCGGAGCGCCTCCTGGCCCCGGGGGGTGTCTTCGCGCTGTGGTCCAACGACGCGCCCGACGAGGAGTTCACCGCCCTCCTGGCGGAGGTCTTCGCCGAGGCGCGTGCGGAGGTCGTCGACTTCCCCAACCCCCTCCAGGGCCGCGACGCGTCCAACACCGTCTACGTCGCGGTGTCGTGACCCACCGGAGGAACGTCCGCGACGACCACGGCATCCGTGTGGACACCCCCGAGGGGTGGGCGGCACCGACCAGGAAGGCCGTCCACCCGGCCCTCAACCCTCGGTTGGTTTGCGCCACACCGACACGTGTGGCCTGCTGGCGGAGGTGAAGGGCGCCTCGCCGAAGTCGGCCCACCGCCCCTCGGTGACCAGCCCCGCCAGCTGGGCCGTCAGGTCGGGTTCGGAGGGCCGGACGAAACGGTGCCGTGAGCGGAGGACCTCACCGGCCCCGCCGCCGAACCGGTGGTGGTGCGAGACCATGCGCCGTTCGGCCAGCTCGTAGGTGTCGAACCCCACCTGGTCCGGCCCGATGTGGAAGGGCCGTGCGTACTCCCCCGGCGGCAGGCGCTGGAGGTCGGGGACTCCGACCTCCACCACGAACCGCCCTCCCGGCAGCAGGTGGCGTGCGGCGTTGCGGAAGCACGCCACCCGCTCGTCCCGGGAGAGCAGACGGGTGATGGCGTTGTGGACCGCGTAGACGAGCCCGAACCTGCCGGGCGCCCGGCAGGTGGCCATGTCCCCGAGGGTGACGGTGACGGCGTCACCGCCCGGTTCGGCCCGCAGCCGCGCCGCCATGGCTTCGGACATCTCGATCCCGGACACGGGCACGCCCCGTGCGCTCAGGGGCAGCGCGACGCGGCCGGTACCGACCGCGAACTCCAGAGCCGGGTCACCACCGGCGCGGCGGGTCAGGAAGCCGAAGTCGGTTCGAGGACCTCGGGGGCGAACGCGGGGGCGAACGCCTCGTCGTAGTGCTGGGCCACCCGGGTGTTCCACACGTCGTCGTCCATGGCCTCACAGACTGTCCCCCTCGCCGCCTCGCGGGGCCAACGGTTTTCCTCCACGCCGCGTCGACTCGTGCTCCGGGCCCGGCTCCGGCCATCGTCCGGGACCTGGAGCCGCCACTCCCCCGGTGACCACGCGCAGCGACCGAAGGGGTGGGGTTCCGTCCTTCTCCCGAGCGTGTAGTCTCTTAGAAACGATAATCGTTTTCACTTTGGTCGAGGGTGAGGAGGGCACACGTGTGCCACGGCCCGGAGCCGCCGCCGGCAAAGGGCGGAACGGGCATGCGTCCCCGGCTCCCTCGCGGAGTTCCCAGAAAGGTGAGCATGCCTGCTTCAGCACAGCGTCCGGGAAAGCGCGGGTCCGCGCGGAAGTTCGCCAACCCCCTGGGGGACCTGGACCACGTCGACTACAAGGACACCGCCCTCCTGCGCAAGTTCATCTCCGAGAAGGGCAAGATCCGCAGCCGCAGGGTCACCCGGGTCACCGCACGCCAGCAGCGGCTCATCGCGGCGGCGGTCAAGAACGCGCGTGAGATGGCCCTGCTGCCCTATCCGTCCAACACCCCGACGACCCGGGCCTGACCAGGCCCGCTGAGGCCCCTCCCGACGAGAAAGGAACCATCGTGTCCCGCGTATGCCAGGTCACGGGCAAGGCGCCGTCCTTCGGAAACGCCGTCTCGCACTCGCACCGGCGCACCAGGCGCCGGTTCGACCCCAACATCCAGAGCAAGCGGTACTGGCTGCCCGGCGAAGGGCGCTTCGTCAGACTCAGGGTGAGCACGAAGGGCATGAAGATCATCGACGCGCGCGGTATCGAGCGCGTGGTCGCCGACATCCGCGCCCGCGGCGGGAAGGTCTGAGATGGCGAAGAAGAGCAGGATCGCCCGCAACGAGCAGCGCAGGGCCACCGTCGCCCGGTACGCCGAGCGCCGCGCCGAGCTCAAGCGCCTCATCAGGAACCCGAACACCGACGAGGACGTACGCGCCGCGGCCGTGGCCGAACTCCGCCGCCAGCCCCGGGACGCCAGCGCGACGCGGGTGCGCAACCGGGACTCCGTGGACGGTCGT
Source organism: Nocardiopsis halotolerans DSM 44410 (assembly GCF_000341065.1). Classification (GTDB taxonomy): domain Bacteria; phylum Actinomycetota; class Actinomycetes; order Streptosporangiales; family Streptosporangiaceae; genus Nocardiopsis; species Nocardiopsis halotolerans. The sequence goes on from NZ_ANAX01000355.1 coordinate 6,178, forward strand.
CCGCGAGGGCACCTGCGCAGGTTCGGGCTGTCCCGCATCCGCTTCCGGGAGATGGCCCATCGCGGGGAGCTTCCGGGCGTCACCAAGTCGAGCTGGTGACCGGGAGGGCGGCGCGTCGGCGGCGTGACCGCCCCCGGCCCACCCGGCGGTGACGTGGCTCCGGTGGAGTCGTGGAGGACTGGAGCGCCTCAGCCGCCGTAGCCGCACGAACCCCCGTCCGTGAGGGGCGGGGCACCACCTCGCCCCTCACACCGGTGGACCTCCCACGGGAGCCCACCTCCGCCTTCGGCGGACGTACCGAAACGACGATCACTTCTGTCACGGCGCCCAGAGCGCGCCCCCTCGCCGAGGAGACGCACGATGCCCGAGTACGACGACCCCTACGCCCGCTCCGGACAGTACCTCGACATGATGATCGCCGGATGGTGGGACCACCACCGCGCGGCCCTCACCCAGGCCCTGGGCGATCTGCCCGCGGACTCCGGACCCGTCGTGGACGCCGGAGCCGGTGGAGGACACGGAACCCGCCTCATCGCGGAGACCCTGCCCGGGGCCCGCGTCCTGGCCGTCGAGCCCTCCCTCCCGCTGCGAACGGTACTGCTCTCCCGCGTCGCCGACGCCCCCGGCCTGCGCGACCGCGTGACCGTGGACGGCGACGACCTGCTCTCGGCACACCTGCCCGACCGCATCGGCGGCATGGTCATGGCCAACCTCCTCGGCCACTTCAGCCCGCACGAACGCGACCGCCTGTGGGAGGACCTGGCCCCGCGCCTGGCACCGGGAGCGTTCGTCCTGCTCAACCTCGCCGCCCCGCTACGCCCCCAACGGATCGAACGGACGCGGATGAGCGAGGTCGGTCTCGGGGAGCGCTCCTACGTCGGCTGGGCCGCCGCCGAGCCCAGCGGCCCCGAGCAGGTGAACTGGCACATGACCTACGAGGTCCACGAGGGGGACCGGGTCCTGTCCCGCGACGACGTCCACTACGACTGGTGGACGGTCACCGAGGACGCGCTGCGCGCCGAGACCTCCCCCCACCGCCTGCGGGTCCTGCCCCACGGCCCCGCCGAAGCCGGGCTGTACAAACTCCTCCCCGAGGCCTGAGGCCGCGGGCGCGCACCAAAGGCGCGGAGGGGCCGCGGAAGCCGGTCCCGGGCCGGTCAGGACACGGGGAGGTCTCCGGGCAGCAGTTCCCCGCGCCCGGGGTCCAGTGCGAGCACCCGGTCGGCCCGGGCCGCGACGTCGCGGTCGTGGGTGACCATGAGCACGGCGAGCCCGTGCTCCTCGCGCAGGGAGTCCAGCAGGTCCAGGACCGTGCGGGCGCTCGCCGCGTCCAGGGCCGAGGTCACCTCGTCCGCCAGCAGGAGCGCGGGACGCGCGGCCAGGGCACGGGCGATCGCGACCCTCTGGCGCTGGCCTCCGGAGAGCCGCCCGGGGTACTCCTCCGCGACGTGCTCGGACAGACCGACCCGGGCGAGGAGTTCGGGAACCAGGGCGCGGGCCCGGGCCCGCGTCTGCCCCAGGAGCACGCGCGCGGGGCGGGCCAGCGCCGTCCCCACCCGGTGGGCCGGGTTGAGCGCCCCCATCGGGTCCTGCCCGACGAACTGGACCGCGCGCAGGAACCGCCGGTCCCGGTCGCGCAGCCGCCTCGGCAGCGGCTCCCCGTCCAGGGCCAGGTCTCCGGAGACGGGCGGGCGCAGTCCGGCGACGGTGCGCAGCAGCGTGGACTTCCCGCTTCCGGAGGGGCCGAGGACCACGACGCACTCGCCTCGGCGCACCGACAGGTCGGTTCCGGTGATCAGCTCCCGCCCGCCGGGAGCGGTCACGCGCACGCCCCGGAGCCCGAGCACCTCGGCGCCGACGGACGCGCCGCGTACGGCGCGCTCCACGCCCCGGGCGCTCTCCCCTCGTTCCCCCAGGACGACGCGGTCGTCGGCCACGCGGTCGGCGAAGGCCCTGTCGTGGGTGACGACGACCGTGACCCGGCCGGGCCTCCCCCGCCGCCGCTCCACCACCTCCGCTACCAGGTCCACCGTCGCGGGGTCGAGTCCGCTGGTGGGCTCGTCCAGCACCAGCACGCGGGGATCGCCGACGACCGCGCGGGCCAGCGCCACGCGCTGGGCCTGGCCGCCCGAGAGCTGGTGCGGACGGCGCCGCCACACGGCGTCGGGGTCCAGGCCCAGGTCCGCGAGCACGCCGCGCACGGCCCCGCGCGCGTTCCGGGCCCCGGATCGGGGTAGGCCCTCCGCCACCAGCGCGGACACCGTGCGCAGGGGGTGCAGGTCCGAGGCCGGGTCCTGGCCGAGGATCCCCGTGTGGGCCAGCCGCCAGCGACGTGCCGGACCGCCGGCGGGGATCGGCGTCCCGTGCCAGCGGACCTCACCGCTCTCGCGGGCCAGTCCGGGCGGCAGCGCGTCGAGGGCGGCCAGGACCGCGCTCGTCTTGCCGCTGCCGGAGCCGCCCAGGACCGCCAGGATCCGTCCGTCCGGCACGTGCAGGTCCACCGGACCGACCACCGTGCGTCCCGACGGCCCCACCACCCGGATCCCCCGTGCTCCCAGCCCCTCAGGCATCGTGGTTCTCCTTCCTCATGGAACTCCGGTGTCGGGTCCGCACGCCGTCACGACGCGAGGAGAACTGGGCGGAGAGGGCGAGGACGACCGTGGTCACGCCCAGGGCGGTTGCCGGTGCGGCCACGGCCCAGGGGTTCATCGCCGCTCCTGCCATGTTCTCGCGGAGCATCAGCGCCCAGTCGGGTTCGGGCGGGGAGACCCCGAAGCCCAGCACGCCCAGGGCCGAGGCGACCTGGAGTGCCACCACCAGTCGCAGCCCCAGGTCGGCCGCGACCAGTCCGCGCGCGGCGGGCAGGACCTCCCTGGTCAGGACCGAGGCGGTGCGCTCGCCCCGGCACAGGGCGGCCTCCACGTACCCTGACTCGCGGATCGAGCGGACGGCGTCGCGGACCACGCGCAGGGTGAGCGGCGCCCCGCCGCAGACCGTGGCGACCACGACGGCCGCACGGCCGGGCAGCGCGACCGCCGCGACCAGCGCCAGCAGCAGGGAGGGGACGGCCAGCATCAGGTCGGCCGCCGCGGTGAGCGCCCGGTCAGCCGCTCCCCCGGCCCAACCCGCGACCAGACCGCCGACGACGCCGACGAGGGAGGCGCACACGGCGGCCGTGACCGAGACGGCCAGGAGCCGCCCTCCCCCGGCCAGCACACGCGACCACACGTCGCGGCCCAGGGCGTCGGTCCCCAGCGGGTGTTCCGGCACGGGTCCCCGCCAGGGGGCTCCGACGTGGGCCGTGGGGTCCAGGGGCGCCAGCCAGTGCCCCAGGGCCGCGGTGGCCAGCACCGCGGCGAGCAGGACGGAGAACAGTACGCGGGTCACGGTCTCCTCCCCCGGGGGTCGGCGGCGACCGCGATCGCGTCGGCCAGCAGCAGGCCCGCCAGGACGGTCGCCGCCGCGAACACCGCCGTGGCCTGGACCACGGGCAGGTCGCGCGAGGCGAGGGAGGACACCAGGAGGGAACCGATCCCCGGGTAGCCGAAGAGGGTCTCCACCACGGTCGCGGCGGCCACGAGCCCGCCCGCGCTGACGGCGAGGACGCGCGTGAGGGGGGCGAGCAGGAAGGGCAGCACGTCCACGGCGGCGATCCGCCAGGAGGCGTGCCCCCGGCGCCGGGAGTCGGCCACGTGGGGGCGCCGCAACGTGTCGGTCACCGCCCCGGCCAACAGACTCGCGCCGAAGAACGCGGTCGGCAGCGCCATGGACAGCACCGGAAGGACCAGCAGTTCGGGACTGTCCGTCGGCGGTCTGCCCGGGGGCAGCAGCGACACCGGCGGGACCAGGCCCAGACCCCCGGAGAGCAGCGCGGCCAGGCCGCTGGCCACCACGACCGTGGGCAGGGCGGCGGCGCCGGTCAGGATCGCGGTCGGCGTTCCCCCTCCCCCTCGGGCCGCGCCCGCCCACCATCCCAGGGCGAGCATGGCGGGCGCGGCGACCAGGAGCGCGCCTCCGACGAGC
>NZ_ANAX01000356.1 GCF_000341065.1 Nocardiopsis halotolerans DSM 44410
CCGCCCGTTGACCAGTGAGGTGCCGAGGTCTCCGGTGGCCAGGGAGGCCGCCCACGCGGCGTAGCGCCGCCACGCGGGCGCGTCCAGCCCCAGTTCCTCGCGCAGCCGCTCGACCTGCTCCCGCGCGGCCCCGGGGGTCGCCCGGAACTGGGCGGCGTCGCCGGGCAGCAGCTCGGTGGCGGCGAAGACCGCGACCGACACCGCGAGGAGCAGGAGCAGGGTACGCGCGAGGGCGAGGACCAGGGAGGGCACCGCCCTCCGCGTGCGGGGCACGGCGTCGGGCGGCGCCGCGGAGGGCGGCGTCATCAGTCCGGTACCCCGGCCCGTTCGATGAGCAGCCGGTGGAACCCGGGGCCGGTGGGCAGGCCGGTCACACCGGGCGCGGTGAGGTCGATGCCGTCGCCCACGCCCCAGACCACGTAACCGCCCTCGTCGGCGACCCGCCGCTGGAGGTCTCCCAGAACGGCGTGGCGTTCGGCCTCGTCGGCGGTGGCCAGGGCCTCGGCGAAGTCGGCGTCCCACTCGGGGTCGTTCCACCCGGTCTCGTTGATGGGACCGTCGGCGAGCAGCGCCATCCGGGAGAAGTCCACGAAGCCGTTGCCGCCGAGGCTGTTGAGGTAGAAGGGCTCGACGTTCCACACGTCGGTCCAGTAGGTGTCGGGCGGGCCCGTCTCGACCCGGGCGTCGATCCCGGCCTCGGCGAGCTGTTCCGAGATGAGGACCGCGGCCTCCTCCATGCCCGGGTAGGAGGTGGTGGCGTGCAGGGTGAGCGACACGCCGTCCCCGTGTCCGGCCTCCTCCAGCAGTTCCCTGGCCCGGTCCGGGTCGCGCTCCACCGGGGGCACGTCCGGGGCGAAGGGCGCCAGGGGGCTGAGGACGTCGGCGCCGGGCTCCCCGTAGCCCAGGAAGACGGTCTCCACGAGCTGTTCCCGGTCCAGGGCGAGCTTGACCGCCTCGCGCACGCGGGGATCGTCGAAGGGCTCGGTCTCCATGTCCATGACCAGGGGGTAGTTGACGCCGCCGGGGCGGGTCACCACCTCGACCTCGCCGTCGTCGGCGTACTGCCGCGCGGTGGCCGGTGCGACGCTTCCGGCGACGTCGGCCTGGCCGGAGGCGACGGCGGCGGCGCGCGCGGCCGGGTCGGGCATGGCGGTGATCTCCAGCGTCTCGTACGCGGGCGCCTCTCCCCACCAGCCGTCGTCGCGCCTGAGGACCGAGGTGGTGTCGTCGCCGCTCTCCAGGACGAAGGGGCCGGAGCCGGGGACGGGCTCGGTGATGTCGTCACTGCCCTCGGGGACGACGAACGTCAGGGAGGCCAGGGCGGAACCGACCTCGGCGTAGGGCTGGTGCGTGACCAGTTCCAGCTCGTGTTCGCCCGTCACACCGGAGGCCTCCAGGTCGAACATGGACAGGCGGCCGTTGTTCTCCGCACCCTTGTCCTGGATGCGGCGCAGCGAGAACAGGACGTCGTCGGCCGTGACGGGCTGGTCGTCGGAGAAGACGGCGTCGTCGCGCAGGGTGACGGTCCAGCGGGTGAGGTCGCCGTCCTGCGGCTCCCACGACTCCGCCAGGCGCGGCTGGGCCACTCCGTGCTCGTCGGGCACGGTGAGTACGTCGTAGAGCATGGCGAAGCGCAGGTAGTCGGCCTCGTTGCCGACCCGGCCGTGCGGGTCGTGGGTGGTGGCGGCGGGCGCCCCCACGGCGGCGTAGCGCAGGGCGGGCCCCTCGGCGGCGG
>NZ_ANAX01000357.1:0-14616 GCF_000341065.1 Nocardiopsis halotolerans DSM 44410
GCCAGCGCGCACGCGCCGGCCAGGAGGGATCGTCGTCTCATCGTCGGGCCTTTCGGTTCTGGGCCGTGTCCTCCACGGCCCGGAGGATGGTGTCCTGACACCGGGTCAGGAGGTCTCGTGAACGCTGACGGCGCCCGAGGGGCACCAGTCGGCCGCCGTCAGGGCGCGCTCGCGTTCCTGTTCGGAGACGTCGGCGCGGAGCAGGACCACCAGGCCGTCGTCGCCTTGGTCGAAGAGGTCGGGGGCGGCGCGCACGCACTGCCCCGCTCCGGCGCACACGCCGGTGTCGGCGTGCAGGCGCAGCGGGCCGGGGAGGTCCGGTCCGGGCGGTGCCGTCTCCGGCGGGCTCCCGTTCTCCGTGTCGGACGCGGGCGCGTACTCGGGTCCGTCGGGGCTCACCACGTCACCGGCACCTCCTCCAGGCCGAAGATCGCCGAGGCCGAGCGCTGGGGCAGTTCCTCCGGCGGCACGGCCGGGCGCAGGGTGGGCACCCGCTCGAACAGGGTGCGCAGGGCCACCTCGATCTCCAGGCGTCCCAGGTTCTGCCCCACGCACTGGTGCGTCCCGTAGCCGAAGGCGACGTGGCCGCGCTGCGGGCGGGTCACGTCCAGCCTTCCGGGATCGGGGAAGGCGGCGGGGTCGCGGTTGGCGGCACCGAGCAGGGCGATGTAGCCGTCGCCCGCGGGGATGGTGGCCCCGTCCAGGGGGATGTCCTCGGTGGCCACGCGCAGGGTGATGACGTCGGCCACCGACAGGTGGCGCAGCAGTTCGTCCACCGCGCCCGGCCACAGCGAGGGGTCCCTCCGCAGCAGGGCCAGCTGTTCGGGGTGGTCCAGCAGGGCCAGCGCCGCGAGCGGGATCATGTTGCGCGAGGTCTCGTGCCCGGCGTTGAGGGTGATGCCGATCTGGGAGAGCAGGGACTGGCGGGTGATCTCGCCGCGCGCCAGGGGGCCGGTGACCAGGCGGCTGATGAGGTCGTCCCGCGGGTCGGCGGCCTTCTCGTCGATGAGCCGGTTGATCAGCCCGAACAGGTCGGCGAGCGCGGAGCCCACCTCCTCCTCGGTGCTGTCGCGGCCACCCGAGACCGTGGTGACGCGCCGGAAGAACTCCAGGTCCTCCAGGGGCACTCCGAGCAGGCGGCAGATGACGGTCGTGGACACCCGGTTGGCGTACTCGCCGACCAGGTCGGCGGGGGCGGGCCGGGCGAGGAGGTGGTCGGCCTGCTCGGCGCAGATCCGCTCGATCTCCGGGCGCATCCCGCGTACGCGGCGCACCGTGAACTCGCCCACGAGCATGCGGCGGACGCGGGTGTGGTCGGGCGGGTCCATGCGGATGAACGGGCGCAGGTCGGCGGCGACCGCCTGTTCGCCCCTGCCCAGGGCCGGAAAGGCGGGGTGGCGCGCGTCGGAGCTGGAGGCGGGGTGGGACAGCGCGGTGCGCACGTCGTCGTAGCGGGTGAGGAGCCAGGCCTGCTTGCCGCTGGGGATCGTGACCCGTGTCAGGGGTGCGGCGGCGCGCATCCCGTCGTAGGCCTCGGGCGGGGAGAAGGGGCAGGAGCGGGCCAGGGGGAACTCCGCCGCCGGCGGCGGGACGGCGGAACCGGACTCCTCGGACGCGGACGCGGTCATCTGTGACGTCTCCTTGAGGGGAACGAAGGGGAAAGGGGTTGGCGGGGGTGGCCCGCATGGAGGTGTGTCGTCGCGGGCGGGGTTCGGGGGTCGCTGTGAGTGCGGTTCATGGCGGGTCGTGTGTGGTCCGCGCGCGATGGTGGGGGCGCCGCGCGCGGACGCGATGCGGACCGGTTCGGATGGGTCACGGCCGGAGGACCGGCCCGGGTCAGGACGGTTCGGCGGTCAGCCTCCAGCCCCGGGCCCGCTCGCGCGCACGGGCGAACTCGGCGTGGCGCCCTCCCGCCGCGAGGAGTTCGTCCGGGGTACCGGTCTCGGCGACGCGTCCGGCGTCGAGGAAGACGACCCGGTCCGCGGCGGCCACGGTGGCGGGGCGGTGGGCGATGACGAGCACGGTGCGCTCCCGGGCCAGCGCGACGGCGGTCGCGGTCAGCAGCGCCTCGTTCTCCGCGTCCAGGGCGGCCGAGGCCTCGTCCAGGACGACGACGGGTGCGTCCTTGAGCAGGGCGCGGGCGATGGAGACCCGCTGCTTCTGCCCTCCCGAGAGCGAGGCGCCGCCCTCACCGACCCGGGTGTCCCAGCCGTCGGGGAGTTCGGCCACCACCGCGTCGAGCCCGGAGGCGGCGGCCACCCGGTCCAGGTCCTCGCGGGTGGCGCCGGGGTCGGCGAGCAGGACGTTCTCGGCGATGCTCGCGTCGAACAGGTACACGTCCTGGAAGACCATCGCCACGTGCCGGGTGAGTTCCTCGCTGCCGATGGAGCGCACGTCGACCCCGCCGACGCGCACGCTGCCCCCGTCGGCGTCGTGGAAGCGGGCCAGCAGGCGGGCCACCGTGGTCTTGCCGGAGCCGGAGGGCCCGACCAGGGCGGTGAGCGTCCCGGGTTCGGCCCGGAAGGAGATCCCGTCCAGGACGAGGGGGCCGTCCTCGGCGTAGCGGAAGCGCACGTCGTCGAACTCCACCGACGCGTCCAGCGGCGGTGTCGGGGTCGCGGGCTCGGGGAGCGGACGGGCGTCGAGGACCGCGTTGATCCGGTTGAGTCCGTTCGTCGCCATCCTCAGCGCGGCGCCCTGGTCGGCCGCCCCCGACAGGGGGTGGACGAACCTGGCCACGAGGACGAGCAGCGCGACCGCCAGGGGCGCTTCGAGGGTGCCGCCGAGCGCGAGGAGGACGGCGCACACCAGGAGCAGGCCGAAGGCCAGCCGTACGGCGAAGGAGTAGCCGAGCAGGGCGGGGACCGCGCGCAGCAGCAGGCGGCGGGCCGCGCCGTGCTCGGCCTCCAGCGCCGCGTGGAGGCGTTCGCCGCTCTTGCCCGCGCGGCCGAAGGCCCGCAGCACGGGCTGGGCGCGGGCGTACTCCAGGACCCGGTCGGCGGCCTCGTCGGTGACGGCGTCGCGGGCGGCGTCGTTGCGCCCGACCGCCTCACCGGACAGGGTGAAGACCATCCACAGCGGGGGCAGGCAGGCGGCCGCGGCGAGTGCGACCCGCCAGTCCCACACGAACAGGGCCAGGACCGAGACGACGGGGGTGACCACCGCGTCGGCCAGAGGCGGGTACAGGTGTACGGGCAGGCTGGTGGCCCGGGAGACGCCGTCGGTGGCGAGGCGGTTGAGCTCACCGACCCGGCCTCCGGTGAACCACCCCAGCGGCAGGCGGACGACGTGGTCNNNNCAGGGCCCGCGAGAGCGCGCCGCCGACGCGGAAGTTGAGGTACAGGCTGCCCGCGCGCAGGACCGCGTAGGCGGCGGTGGCGCCCAGCAGCACGGCCACCCAGGGCCAGGCCCGGTCCGGGTCGGGACCCAGGAGGTGGGACAGCACGGGCACCAGGAGGGCGAACAGTACTCCCTGGAGGGCCGAGACGACGGTGGTGAGCGCGAGGCTCGCGCGCATGGGCCCAGCCTGTTCGGGTCCCAGGGCCTTGAGGAAGGCTCGGATCACTGGTCTTCTCCCGGTTCGTCTCGTACGTTCCCGTCGGCCCCGCCCCCGCCGCGGACACCTCCGTCGCCGACGTCCCCGTCACGGGCGCCCGCGTCGCGTGCGTCCGGGTGCTGGGCGCGCCACAGGTCGGCGTACCGGCCGCCGCGCGCCAGGAGCTCGCCGTGGGTGCCGCGCTCCACCACGCGGCCGTCGTCCATGACCGCGATGAGGTCGGCCCCGGCCACGGTGCTCAGCCGGTGCGCGATCACCAGGACCGTGCGGCCCCGGGCCAGTGCGCTGAGGGCGTCCTGGATGGCCGCCTCCGACACCGGGTCCACGGCGGCGGTGGCCTCGTCCAGGACCAGCACGGGGGTGTCGGCGAGCAGGGCGCGGGCGATGGAGACCCGCTGGGCCTCACCTCCGGACAGGTCGGCGTCCTCACCCACCACGGAGTCGTAGCCGCGCGGCAGCGCCTCGATCCGCTCGGCGACGCGGGCGGCGCGGGCGGCCTCCTCCACCTCGGCGCGGGTGGCCCCGGGACGGCCCATGGCGATGTTGTCGGCCACGGTCTCCCGCAGCAGCCGCACGTCCTGGAAGACGAAGCCGACCGTGCGGTACAGCTCCTCGGCGGGGACGTCGCGTACGTCCGCCCCGCCCACGGTCACCGATCCGGCGGTGACGTCGGCGAAGCGCGCGGGCAGGGTGGCCAGGGTGGTCTTGCCCGCGCCGGACGGACCGACCAGGGCGGTCACGGTGCCCGGTTCCAGGACCAGGTCCACGCCGCGCAGGACCTCCTCTCCCTCCTCGGCGCCGTCCTGGGCCGGGTAGGCGAAGCGCACGTCCTCGAAGACCACGCGTGCGCCCCGCGGCCCCCCGCCGGAGCCCTCGGGCAGGGGCGGGGTGGCGAGCAGGTCGCGGACCCGTCCGGCGGCGGACCTCGCCGTCTGGATCTGCTGCACCCGTGAGCCGATCACGTTCATCGGCGCGCACAGCGCCGGGGCCAGCAGGGCGAAGGCCACCACCGACACGGGCTCGCTCCAGCCCAGGGCGGTGAAGCCCGCTCCCGCCGCCACCACGGTGACGGTGACCGTGGGCGCCGACAGCACCAGGAAGGAGGCGACCGTGACCGGGGTGGTGGCGCGCGACCAGGAGACGAAGAAGTCCGCGAAGGCGTCGGCGGCCCGGGTGAAGCGCTCGTGGGCCCTGTGGTGCCCGTTGAAGTGCTTGACCACCTGGATGCCGTCGACGAACTCCACGGCCGCGGTGTTGATCGCGCCCATCGCCTCGGCGTACTCGGCCATCTTGCGCATCGACCCGGCCATGGCCCGCGCGAACAGCAGCACGCCCGCGGCCACCGGCAGCACCGCGACCAGGGTCAGGCGCCAGTCCACGAGGGCGAGGTAGGTCAGGGCGACGACGGGGACCGCGACGACGGCGGCCAGGTCGGGAAGGGTGTGGGCGACCAGGGAGTGGACGTCCTCGATGTCGTCGTGCAGGACCTTCTTGACCCGCCCCGAGCCGCGGCCGGAGAACCAGCCCAGCGGGACCCGGCCCAGGTGGCGGGCCAGGGCGTGCCGCACGGACAGCTGCATGTCGTTGTCGGCCAGGTGGCCGACCAGTGTGGAGGCGGTGCCCGCGGCCAGGGCGGCCACGGCTCCGGCCAGCGCGACCGCGACCAGCGTCCACACCAGGGCGGTGTCGGTCGGCCCGTCGGCGAGCAGCGCCGCCGCCGTCTCGGCCAGGCAGACCAGGGGGACGAGTCCGAGCGCGCTGGCCAGGCCCTGGAGGACCACGGCCGTGCGGACGCGCCCCCGGACGGGTTCCAGGAGGACGTCGAGCGGGGAGGGCGCGCGTCCGGTCCCCGTCTCCGGCGCGGCCTGTGTGCGCGGGGCGGTGTCCTGTGCGGTGCTCACCTGACCAGCACTCCGATCTCCGGGGTGGCCTCGCGGCCAGTCCGGGGCAGGCGCCGCACGGACAGTCCGGACTCCTCGGCCAGCCGCTCGACGCCGAAGGTCTCCCAGTCGTACTCGTCGTCGACGGTGCGGACCAGGTCGCCGTCGCGGAGGACGCGCCACTGGGTGCGCCAGCGCATGGTGCCGGGACCGGCGGGTTCACCGGACATCCACCACTCGTAGGTCTGCTCGCCCACGGTCTCGCGGCACATGCGCACGGACGGGACGGAGCGGGGGGTGCCCACCCCCATCAGCTCCACGACCACGGGGCCGCCTGGGGGGAGCCGGTCGGCCAGGCGCCGCCACAGGGTCAGGCGCTCGGCGCGGGGGATGTGCCCGGCCACGCCGAAGACGACCGCGGCCGAGATCGAGTCCGGCAGCGGCAGGTCCTGGGCGGGTTCGGGCAGCACGGTGACGCGGCGGCGCAGGTCGGGGTCGGCGAAGACGCGGCTGGTGAGGATGGCGCGCATGTTCGGCGAGGGTTCGGCCGAGTGGATCCTGGCCGAGGGCAGGATCTCGGCGATGGCCGCGGTCACCAGCCCGGTGCCCGCGCCGATGTCGACGACGGGGCCGTGCGCGGTGTCCAGGCCGGTCAGCGCCGCGCGCAGGGCGGGTGTGCTGGTGACCATGTGCCGGTGGCCCACGAGGTCGAAGAACTCGGCCCCCGGGGAGTAGTAGTCGATGGCGGGAATGGTGTCCTCCAGGTTCTGCGGCGTGGTCAGGGGGTGCTCGGCCAGGGGCCGGGGGCGGCGGCCAGCGCCGGGTCCAGGCGGCGCAGGACCTCGGAGACGACGGCCTCCCGTTCGGGACCGAGGTAGAAGTGGTCGCCCGCGAACACGCGCACGTCCACGCGGCCTTCGGTGGTGGCCGACCAGCGCGGGGCCAGGTCGGCGTCCACCTCGGGGTCGGCGTCGCCCAGGAACACGCTGACCGGGCAGCTCAGGGGCGGCCCCGGGAAGGGCGTGTAGCGCTCGATGAGCCGGTAGTCGTTGCGGACGTAGGACAGGACCGCCTCGCGCAGGGCGGGCTCGTCCAGGACCTCGCGCCGGGTGCCGCCCAGGCGGACCAGTTCGGCGACGACCGCGTCGTCGTCGGCGAGGTGGACGCGTCCGGGAGGGGCGTCGGCCGGCGCCCGGCGCCCGGAGGCGAACAGGCGGTCCGGTTCGGGGAGCCCGTCGGCGCGCAGCCGCCGGGCCAGCTCGTAGGCCACGGCCGAGCCCATGCTGTGGCCGAACAGGGCGTAGGGCCGGTCGAGAAGGAGGGCGAGCTCGTCGGCGACGGCGGCGACGACGGTGGCCATGTCGTCGACGGGGGCCTCGCCGAAGCGGTCCTCGCGTCCCGGGTACTGCACGCACACCAGGTCCACGCCGGGCGGGAGGAGCGCCGCCCAGGCCCGGTAGGCGTTGGCGCCGCCGCCCGCGTGGGGCAGGCACACCAGGCGCGCCCGTGCCCCGGGGCGGGGGCGGAAGCGGCGCAGCCAGGAGCGCGTGGTGGCGGGGGTCATGGGGTTCCTGACCTTTCTCTCGGGATTGCGTTGCCGGACGTCGGAGGGGACGCCGGACCGGTCCTTCGTGTCCCGTGGTTCTCCGTCCCCGACCGGGCGGAACGGGTCCGGAGGGCTCCGTGCGGGACCGTCATGGCGCCGCCTCCCCGTGGAGGACCGGCTCCAGGTCGGCGGCGCGGACGTGTCCGCCGGGCGGTCCGGGGCGGATGATCTCCGGGCGGCCCAGGCGGTCGGTGGTCTCGTGCCACAGGCGGCACACGCCGAGGTCGAACCGGCCCCGGACCAGCGGGTCGGCTCCCGCGCGCGCGTCGGCGGCGAAGTCGGCCAGGGCGCGGGTGAGCGCCTCGGGCCACAGCTGGTCGAAGACCCCGCGGTGGGACGGCGCCCCGGTGCCCTCCAGGACCGTGGTGGCCGGTTCGTCCAGGTGCGCGGTGCCCGGCCCGGAGGAGCGGAGGCGGCCGTGGGCGTCGCGGGGGGCGTACAGCCTCGGCTGCCAGAGCACGGGACCGTGGGTGTCGGCCAGGGTGAGCACCCCGTGCTCGGTGCCCAGGGCCAGCCGGTGCCAGAGCAGGGCGTGGTTGTCGCCGTCGGAGGGGTCCATCTGGTTCTGCACCCGCAGCGTGAGGGGGGTCCGCCCGACGGTCGCCTGGAGGACCCGGTAGGGCTGCGGACGCGCGGCCAGGCGTGCCGCCCCGGGGTCCTCGGCGAGCGGGTCGCCCAGCGCCCAGGGGCGCAGGCCGCCCAGGGCGAGGCCGAGCACGTCCAGGAGGGGGTACAGCACCTGGATGGCGGACGTGGCGTCGGCGAAGAGCACCGGCCCCCGCTCCCGCAGGGCGCGGGGCGNTCGGTGCGACGTGCCGGTAGAAGGGGTTGAGGTGGTAGACCGCTCCCCCGCTCCGGGCCGCGCGCAGGGCGGCGGCGAGCTCGTCCTGGTGCACGGGGTGCTCCTGGAGGACGTGCACGCCCCGTTCCAGCAGGGCGCGCGCCAGCTCGCCCCCGGGTCCTCCGGAGACCGCCGAGCCCACGACCACGCAGGCCGCGTCGACGTCGTCGGGGACCTGGTCGACGCCGGTGTACAGGGGCACCCCGGCGTCGGCGGCGTAGCGGCGGGAGAACTCCCCTCCGCGGGCGAGGATCCCGACCGGTTCGAAGGTGTCGGGCATCCGGGCCAGCGCGTCGGCGTAGAAGCGGCCGAATCCGGTGCCGCAGAGCAGCACGCGCAGGGGTCGCGGGTTCACAGGTCGCCCTCCTCGATCCCGGCCCCGCCGGTCGGGGCCTCCTCCACCCGCAGGGTTCCGGCCGAGGGGTCGTCGAACAGGGCGGCGACCGTGGCGGCGGGGTCGAGGACGTCGGCGGCGTGGTGTAGGCCCCGGGGCACCCGCCCGCGCGCCACCGCGTCGGTCGCTTGCGCTCCCACGCGGCCGGTCATGCGGTAGCTGTCGGGGAGGCCGACGGTCATCGTGCGCCGTTGGCCGGAGGGTCCGGTGAGGGCGTACACGAGCCGGTAGTAGGGGGTGCGCCCGGCCAGGTCCAGGTCGGCGGCGCGCCGCAGGCGGGCCGCCGCGTCCGCGGGGTCCGCTCCGGGGCGGCCCGCGACAGAGGTCAGGACGGCCCTGGTGTGCTCGCCCGGGTGGACGTTGTACCACTCCAGCTCGCGCAGGCCCAGGTCGGCGGCCAGTCGGCGGGCCTCCCCGGTCAGGAAGGGCTGGACGAACGCGGTGCCGGGGAAACCGGGCACCCGGGCGCCGTCGGCGGCGCGCAGGGCCCGCCCGACGACCCTCCCGTCGCGCCATGCGGCCAGGGGCTCGCCGAAGACCGCGACCGGGTCCTCTGCACCGGGCAGGGAGAGGAGCAGGTCGCCCGCGGCGGCCTCGGTGCACCTCTCCAGTCCGCCCGCGTGGACGGTCATCCGCTCCAGACCGTACCGGTCGGCGAACCAGCGCGGCAGCAGGGCGGACAGGCCGGGGAGCACCCCCGCCGACAGGACGACCGCGGAGTCCCGTGCGGCGGGGGTGCGGCTCAGGCGGTCGTGCGCGGGGCCGTCACCCGTCACGTCCACGTAGTCGGCACCGGCGGACAGGGCGGCCGCGGCCACCGCGTCCGCTATGCGGTAGGAGGGTCCGGCGCAGTTGAGCACCGCGTCGAGGCCCTCGCAGAAGGTCCGTAGGGACTCCGGGGAGTCGGCGTCCACCGGCCCCGCCTCGGTGTCCCCGCCCAGTTCGGCGGCGAGCTCCGCCAGGGGACGGGCGCGGCGCCCGCCGAGCAGGAGGCGGGTGTGTCCGAGGGCGCGCAGGTGGCGGGCCGCGGCCGTACCGACGGCCCCGGAGGCGCCCACCACGCCCACCGCGCGTTCGGTCGTGCCGCTCACCGGACCACGTCCCCTCCGGTGACGGCCTCCAGGCGCTTGAGGACGCCGGGGGCGTAGGGCACGGACAGCAGGCTGAAGTGGTCGCCGGGAACGTCCACGATGTCCAGCTCGCCCAGGACCAGGCGCTCCCAGTAGGTGGTGACGCTCTCCTTGTCGCCGGGGAAGGGGTAGGCGCCGCCGTGGCGCAGGAAGGTGACGTCTCCGGCGTAGGGCTCGGGCTCGTAGCGGGAGATGGCGAAGACGCTCTGCCGGAAGATGGCGAACATCTCGTTGAGCGCCTCGGGGGTGTAGGTCCCGGCCGAGGGGGGCACGGCGGCGCACATCCGCTCGATCCTGGTCTGGCGGGGCATCCGCGCCAGCTCGCGGAACCGCTCGGCGACGTCGGCGTACTCGCCGGTCAGGCGGCCGATGGCACCGTCGGCCAGCAGCCCGGGGGTGGCCTCCAGCAGCTGGTCGGAGGCGGCCGACACCCGGTTCTCGTCGGCGGGGAAGCCGACCGCGACCGGGTCGATGCCCATCATGACGGCGAAGGCGTACTCCGAGATCAGTTCGTCGTCCAGGCGGAACGGCGGCCGGTGCGTGCTGATGGCGGTGAGGGAGGCCACCTCGGCGCCGGCGTCGGTGAGCGTGCGCGCGACCTCGGTGGCGACGAGCCCGCCCAGGCAGTAGCCGACGACGTGGAAGCGGTCCCCGCCGCGTTCGAGCAGGGCGTGGGCGTAGTCCGCGGCCCACCGCCTGATCACCTCGGCGGGGTCGGCCTCCAGGAAGGAGGGGATGTCGGGCAGCTCCAGGCCGACCAGGGTCCCCCGCCCGCGCGATCGGCGCCGGATCTCGGTGATGAGGGAGCGGTAGGGGATCAGGGTTCCGGTCCCGGCGTGGACCAGGGCGGTGACCGCTCCCCCGCCCGGCCCGTTGAGGGGGACGTAGGGATCGGGCTTTCCCTCGTCGGAGGCGCGGACCTGGTCGGACAGGTCCCGGAGGTAGGCGGCCAGTCCGGCGACGGTGGGGCGGCGCAGCATGTGGCGCAGGACCACCTCCCACTCGATGTCGGCGCCGGTGTCGGGCAGGACCTCGCCGAGCCGGCCGACCATGCGGGCGACCAGCAGGGAGTCGCCGCCCAGCGCGAAGAAGTCGTCGTCGCGGCCGACCGCGCCGCGCTCCAGCAGCTCGGCCCACAGCGCGGACAGGGCGCGTTCGAGGTCGTCCGCGGGCTCTCCGGTGGCCGTGTCGGCCGTTCCCGGAGCGTCGTCCCCGGGCAGGCTCCGCAGGAGAGCGGCCCGGTCGACCTTGCCGTTGGCCGTGAGCGGCAGCGCGTCCAGCAGCCGCCAGTGGGCGGGCACCATGTACTCGGGCAGGCGGGTGGCGGTGTGGCGGACCAGTTCGTCGGCGGTGACCGGCGTCCGGTCCGTCTTCACCCGGGCCAGGTACAGGGTCTGCCCGGTTCCGGCCAGGCGGTCCTCCGCCCCGGGCAGGGCCGGGGCCGCCGCGGCGCCGACCCGCTCCAGGGCCTCCTCCCACTGCTCGCGGGTGAGGAAGGTCTGGTCGTGCTCGGCGCGCGCGTCGCGGTGGCCGCCGTCCAGCCCGTCGAGGAACTCCATGGAGACCAGCAGGGCCGGGTCGTGCTCTGTGGTGGTCTCGACGAACAGCAGCCGCCCGCCGGGGGCGAGGAGTTCGGTGACGCGTGCCAGGGCGGCGTCGGCGTCCACGGCGTTGTGCAGGACGTTGGCGGCCACGACCGCGTCGAAGGAGTTGGGGGCGTAGCCCTGGGCCCCGGGGTCCCGGTTGAGGTCGAACAGGCCGAAGGAGACCCAGGGGAAGTCGGCGAACCGCTCCTTGGCCTCGTTGACGAAGAAGGGGGAGACGTCGGTGAAGCGGTACTCGACGTGGTGGCCCGCCAGTGCCGCGACGACGGCCTCGGTGGTGCCGCCGACGCCCGCGCCGATCTCCAGGACGCGCAGGGGCCCGTCCGCCGTCCGCCCGGCGGCGGTCTCGGCCAGGGCCGCGGCGGCGGCCGCGTTGAGGTGGCGCACGGCCAGGTTGTCGCGGTAGGCGGCGCTCGCGGTGTCCGTTCCGGCGCCGGGGAAGAGCAGGGTGCGCACGTCCAGCTCCCCGCTCAGCAGCTCGGGCAGGCTGCCCGAGCAGGCCCGCATGTACTCCAGGACCTCGGTGCCGTAGTCCACCCGCCTCTCCAGGTCGGCCAGGCGTTCCCAGGCCGCGGCCTGCTCGTCCTCGCCCACGTGGCGCAGGCCGCTCCACAGGTCGCCGTCGCGGGCCAGGCGACCGGCGTCCGTCAGGGCGCGCAGCCAGCGGCGCACGAGGCGGTGGTGGCGCCGGTCGGCGCCCAGGCGTTCGGTGATCTCCTCCGTGGTGTGACCGGTGCGGGCCGCGACGCCAGCGGTTTCGGTGGTGCGTGAGGTGTCGGCGGTACGCGTTCCGTCGGGGAAGAGCCCGGCGTCGGTGAGGGTGCGGGTGATGGCGCCCAGCGCGGCGGCGCGCATCGCGTCGAGGAAGGCGGCGAGGTCGTCGCGGTCCAGGTCCGCGGTGGCCTCGCGGACCGCCGACGCGGCGGCCGGGGCCGCGGGGTCCGGTCCGTCACCGGCGGACCCGTCGGGCTGGCGGCGGGCGGTCTCGGCGAAGGCGGCCAGGCGCCGGTCCTCGCGCCCGCCCACGGCCAGGACGGCCGCGGAGGCCACGGCGGGGTGGGACGTGAGGGCGGCCTCGATCTCGGCCAGTTCCACGCGGTGTCCGCGGATCTTGACCTGGTCGTCCTCGCGGCCCAGGAACTCGATGTCGCCCCCGGGACGGTAGCGTCCCAGGTCACCGGTGCGGTACAGGCGCTCCCCGGTGCGGGGATGGATGACGAAGCGCTCGGCGGTGCGGGCCTCGTCACCCAGGTAACCGGAGGCCACGCCCGCTCCGCCGATGTGGAGCTCGCCCGCGACCCAGTCGGGGCGGTCGCGCATGCGCTCGTCCAGGACGTGGAAGGTCTGGTTGGTCAGGGGACGGCCGTAGGGGACGCTGGGCCAGGACGGGTCCGCCTCCCCGATGGGATGGTGGATGGACCAGATGGAGCCCTCGGTGGCGCCGCCGAGGCTGAACAGCGCGGTACCGGGCAGGTGGGCGCGGACGCGGTCGGCCAGGGTGAGGGGGATCCAGTCGCCCGAGAGCAGGGCGACGCGCAGGGTGGTCGGCGCGCGGTCGGGCGCGGTGGACAGGTAGTCGGCGAGCATCCCCATCTGGGCGGGCACGGAGTTCCACAGCGTCACCCCGTGCTCGCGGGCCAGCTCGGCCCAGTGCGAGGGGTCGCCGCGGCGGTCGGCCTCGGGGAGCACGAGGGCACCGCCCGCGCCGAGGGGACCGAACAGGTCGTAGACGGACAGGTCGAAGCCGAGGGCGGCCAGGGCCAGGACCCGGTCGCCGGAGCCCACGGCGAAGCGCCGGTTGACGTCGGTGATCGTGTTGAGCGCGGCGCGGTGGGTGACCATCACGCCCTTGGGCGTGCCGGTGGAGCCCGAGGTGTAGACGACGTAGGCGAGGGTGTCGGGGTCGACGGGCCGGGGCGGGACGGCGTCGGGCATGTGCGCCTCGGGGACCGTGTCGACCTCGATCGGGCGGACGCCCTCCTCCCAGTCGCCGATCTCGGCCAGCCAGGACTGGGTGAGGACGTGGCGCACCCCGGCGTCGCCCAGGATGGCGCGGCGGCGGGCGGCGGGCTGGGTGGTGTCGACGGGGACGTAGGCCGCTCCGGTCAGCAGGACGGCGTGGGCGGCGATCACCTGTTCCACGCCCTTGTCCATGACCACGGCGGCGCGGTCGCCGGGGCCGCAGCCGCCTGCGCGCAGCTCCTCGGCCACTGCGGTGATCCGCGCCCACAGCTGGCCGTGGGTCAGCGTTCCCCCGGGGTGGACGACGGCGGGTGCGTCGGGGTCGCGCAGCGCCGCGGCCAGGGCGTCCTCGTACAGCAGGGCGTCGGGCAGCGGGCCCTCGGTGGCGTTGGCCACTGCCCGGGTGAGGAGCTGGTGGGCGGGGAGCCCCGCCGGGTCGGCCTCGTCCCAGGGTTCGTCGGACAGGGCCAGGCGTCGCAGCAGGTCGGTGTAGGCGCCGAAGGCGTCGTCGGCGAGGCCGTCGGGCAGGACGCCCTCGCGCACGTCCCAGCGCACGGCCAGGGCGTCCCCGGCCCGGGAGACCTGGCAGTCCACCCACACCTGCGGGGTCTGGGACAGGCCGTGGACCTCGCGGGCGGCCCAGGACGCGCGGTCGTCCTCCTCCTCGGTGCCGATCGCGCCGGTGAAGACGACCGGCATGAGCACGGCGGCCTCGTCGCGGCGGCGCGACAGCTCGGCCAGCAGCTCGTTGCCCGAGTACAGGCAGTGGTCGACGTCCTCGATGAGGCGGCCCTGCCGTGCCCGGGCGCGCTCGGTGAAGGTGGCGCCGTCGTCGGCGCGCACGGCCAGCAGGGTCAGCGAGGTGAAGTCGCCGACCACGCGGTCCACGTCCGGGTGCAGGGGCAGCCGCTGGGACACGGGGAGGTTGAGGGTGAAGTCGGGGCGGCGTGACCACAGGGCCAGCACCTCGGCGTAGGCGGCCAGGGCCACGCTGGCGGGGGTCAGCCCGCGCTCGGCGGCCCGGGCGCGCAGGGCGCTCCACTGTTCGGGCGGCAGCGTGGAGGACAGGCGGGTGAAGCGGGCCGAGGCGTCGGAGGAGTGCTCGACCAGGGGCAGTTCGGGTGCGGGCGGCAGGTCGTCGGCGCGTTCGGCCCAGTAGGCGCGGTCGCGGTGGTGGCGGGCGCCCTCGCGCAGCGACCGGTGGGCGAGCACGTAGTCGCGGAAGGTCACCGCCAGGGGCGGCAGGGGGTGCGCGGGGTCCTCGTAGAGGGCGGCGAGCTCGTCCAGGAGCAGCCGGACGCTGGTGTAGTCGGCGGCGAGCAGGTCGACGGACAGGTGCAGGTGGGCGCGGTCGGCGCCCCGGGTGAGGTGGAGGCGTACCAGGGGCCAGGTGGAGGGGTCGGGGACGAGGTCGCGCATGCGCTCGCGGGCGCGGGCGGCGTGCGCGGCGGTGTCGCCGTGGCCGACCTCGGTGACGGTCAGCGACTCCCCCGGCGCCTCGGGCAGGACCCGCTGGTGCCCCTCGGGGGAGACGACGGCGCGCAGCATGTCGTGCCTCCGCACCAGGGCGTTCCACGCGGTGCGCAGGCGGTCGGGGTCCAGGTCGTCGAACTCCAGCTCGGCGTAGGCGTGGCAGGGGGCGC
>NZ_ANAX01000357.1:14621-18597 GCF_000341065.1 Nocardiopsis halotolerans DSM 44410
CGACGAGGTAGGCGCCCTGGACGTCGGTCAGGGGGAAGGGGTCGTGGCGCGTGGCGGGGTCGGGGGTCAGGGAGGGGGCGGCCTCGGCCTCCAGAAGCGCGATGACCCGGTCGCGGTGTTCCCGCAGGGCCGCACGGTGTTCGTCGGTGAGGGCCCCGGTGGGTCCGCGGAAGCGGATGCGGCCGTCGTCGGCCCACAGGTGGACGCCCGCGGAGCGCAACTCGTCGAGCAGGGAGCGGAGGGCGTCGGGGGCGTCGGGGGCTGGTTGCACGGTGGGCTCTCCTCTGACTGGTCCGCTGGGAACGGACCGGATCGGGGACGTGTGGGGTGGTGGGGGGAGGTGGCTGGTGAGGCGGAGAACGGGGGATGTTCGGGTGTCCCGGGCGGGGTTGCGAACCGAGTGGTACGCGGGTTCGGTGGGGCGGGTTAGACGAGTGGCACTGACCAGGCAGTGCTGCTGGGACACAAGTGGCGGGTGGTTCGCGTGTGAGGCTCCGGGTGAGGGTTGTGAGCCGAGCGGTGCGCAAGCGGTGATGGGGGCGGGGTTCAGATCACCCCGGTCTGGACGTCGTCGGGCCGGATCGCTCGGACCTGGTCGGCGAGCGCGGCGAGCGTGGGCGCGGCCAGGAAGGCACGGGTGGACAGCTCCTCGCCGAGTTCGCGGCGCAGGACGGTGATCATGCGGATGGCCAGCAGGCTGGTGCCGCCCAGGGCGAAGAAGTTGGCCTCGCGGTCGTCGACCACGGTGCCGGTCAGCTCACCCCAGACGCGGGCGATGTGCTCCTCGACCTCGTCGGCCGGGGGCGTTCCCTCCCCGTCCGTCTCGGCGGCGGCCGTCTCCTCCAGGGCGCGGAGGTCGACCTTGCCGTTGGGGGTGAGGGGCATCTCCTCGACCGCCCGCACGCTCGCGGGGACGGCGTGGGCGGGGAGCCGCTCGGTGAGGTGGCGGGCCAGATCGCCGGGCGTGTGTGCGCCCTCTCCGGTGGCCACGAAGGCGACCACCCTGCGGGAGGTGCGCTCCCCCACCGCCAGGGCCGCGGCCCGGCGCACGCCGGGGTGGTCCTCCAGCGCGGCCTCGACCTCGCCGAGTTCGAGGCGGTGCCCGCCGACCTTGACCTGGCGGTCGGCGCGGCCCAGGAACTCCAGGAGCGCGCCGGGCCGGTAGCGGCCCAGGTCGCCGGTGCGGTACCAGCGCTCTCCCCCGGCGGTGACGAACCGGGACGCGGTGCGTTCGGGGTCGCCGCGGTAGCCCAGGGCCACCCCGGCGCCGCCGATCCACAGCTCGCCGGGCACCCAGTCCGGGCAGTCGAGACCGTGGGGGTCCACCACCCGGTAGCGCTGGTCGCGCAGGGGCGTGCCGTAGGGGACCGAGGGCCAGCCCGGGGGGACGTGGCCGCCGTCGAAGGCGTTGGACCAGATCGCCGCCTCCGTGGCACCGCCCAGGGCCACCAGGTGGACGCGCGCGCCGCTGGCCCGGCGCAGACGCGGGGCCAGGTCGCCGCCGACCCAGTCACCCGAGACCAGGGCCAGCCGCAGGGAGGAGGGCAGCCCCCTGTCCCGGGAGGCCAGGATCAGCATGTCGAGCAGGGCGGGAACGGTGTTCCAGACGGTCACACCGTGATCGGCGCACAGCTCGCGCCAGCGTTCGGCGTCGCGGCGCTCGTCCTCCTCGGGCAGGACGAGCGCGCCGCCCGCGCCGAGCAGGCCGAAGACGTCGTAGACCGACAGGTCGAAGTCGAGCGCGGACAGGGCCAGGACCCGGTCGCCGGGGCCGACCCGGTAGCGGTCGTTGACCTCGGCGACGGTGGTGAGCGCGGCGGCGTGGGAGACCTCCACGCCCTTGGGCTCCCCGGTGGAGCCGGACGTGAAGATGGTGTAGGCGGCCTCGCCGGGGTCGCGCGGCACGGGCGCGTCCAGGGGCGGCGAACCGAGGAGCTCGGCCACGTCGGCGGCCCGGGGGGCTCCGGCGCCGTCGCCGACGGCCAGAACGGTCCGGGCCGCGCGGTGGACGCGCTCGCGCCGCAGTGGCGGCTGGCCCACGCCGACCGGGACGTAGACGGCTCCGGCGGCCAGGGCTCCCAGGACCGCGCAGATCTGGTCGGGTCCCTTGGGCAGGCACACCGCGACCGCGTCACCGGGACGCACGCCGCGTTCGACCAGCCCGGCCGCGACGCGCAGGGACCGGTCGGCCAGATCGCCGTGGGTGAGCGCGCCCCGGTCGGTGACGAGGGCGGGGGCGCTGGCGCGGTCGGCGGCCCCGTCGAAGAAGGCCTCGTGCAGCAGGCCGCGCGGCGCGGCACCGGAGGGGGCGTTGACGGAGGCGCGCACCACGCGCTGCTCGGCGGGCAGCAGCTCCGCGGCGGCCCGGGACCACCCGCCCTCCCCGTCGCGGACCAGGGCGCGCAGCATGCCCAGGTAGGCGGCGAACATGGCGTCCAGGACCCCGGGGCGGAAGAGGTCCTCCACCGCGTCCCAGTACACCTCCAGCCCGCCGCCGCTCTCCATGACCTGGTTGTCCAGGTACACCTGGGGCGACTGGGACAGGCCCCACACCCGCTGGGGGAAGTCCGGGGAGGGGTCCATGGACACGCCCTCGCCCACGCCCAGGGAGCTGGTGAACACGACCGGGATCCCGGGCTGGGCGGTGCCGGTGCGCCGCGCGAGTTCGCGCAGCACCTCCTCGGCGGGGACCTCCCTGTGGTCCAGGTCCCGCCCCAGGCGACGTTGCAGGTCGCGGGCGGCCTCGACCGGGTCCTGCCCGGGAGCGCGGTGGTAGGAGGTCAGGGACAGGGAGGTGAAGTCACCCAGGACGCGGCCGATGTGGGGGTGCAGGTCGTGGCGGTTGAACAGGGTGAGGGTGAGGCTGAGGTCGGTCTGCCCGCTCCAGCGCCCCAGGACCTCGCCGTAGCAGGCCAGCAGCAGGGTGGAGGGGGTGGCGCCGACGGAGCGGGCCAGGCCGGTGAGGGCGGCCCACTCCTGGGGTGTGAGCCGGTCCGACCGCCGGGTGAAGCGCGGCCGGTCCACGTCCGCGGGGTCGGCTCGCAGCGGCAGGGCGGGTGCGGCGGGCAGGTCAGCGACGCGTTCCCTCCAGTAGTCGCGGTCGCGCCGCTCGCGTTCGGGGTCGGTCCGCGCCTGGGTGAGGTAGTCGCGGAAGGTCACCCCGACCGGTTCCAGGACGGCGTCGGGCTCGCGGTACAGCAGGTCCAGCTCGGTGTGGAGGGTCATGATGCTGAGCGCGTCCAGGACCAGGTAGTCCAGGCCCACGCCGAGGCGGGTCCGCTCCCGCCCGTCGCGGACGTAGCGCACGGCCCGCACGTCGAACAGGGGCCAGCGGGTGGGGTCCAGGACCTGGTGGGACATGCTCTCGCGGAGTTCGGTGAGCGCGGCCTCGGGGTCGTCGGGGTCGGCCTCGGCCACGGGCACCCGCACGGGCGGCGCGGAGGGCAGGACCCTCTGGTTCCCGTCGGCGTCGAAGACGGCCCTGAGCATGTCGTGCCGGGCGACGAGCCGGTCCAGGGCGTTCTCCATGCGGCGCAGGTCCACGTCGGCGCCGTCGAACTCGGTGTAGTGGTAGGTGCCGACCCCGCCGAGGGTGAAGTCGGGGCTGCGCCCGGTGAGGTAGGCGCGCTGGACTCCGGTGGGCGGGAAGGGGTCGTGGCGCGTGTCGGGGTCGTGGACGATCCGCTGGTCGCCGACGGCCTCTCCCCGGGCCGGGAGGCGTGCGGCGAAGTCGGCCAGGACGGGGTGGGCGAACAGCTCCGAGACGCCCGCGTCGGCGTGACCGAGCGCGCGCAGGGCGGCCACCACGCGCGTGGCCAGCAGGGAGTCGCCGCCGAGCGCGAAGAAGGAGTCCGTCCGGTTGAGGGGCCCCGAGCCCAGCAGGTCCGCCCAGACCCGGGCGACCAGGGTCTCGGCCTCTCCCACGGGGGGCTCGCTGGTGTGCGCGGCTCCGGCCAGGTGCTCGCGCAGGAGGCGG
>NZ_ANAX01000358.1 GCF_000341065.1 Nocardiopsis halotolerans DSM 44410
GCCACGGCGGGCCGGTCGGGTTTGCCGTTGGGGGTGAGCGGGATCGCGTCGAGCGTCAGGACGGGGTCGGGGAGCATGGCCGTCGGCAGCAGGGCGCGGGCGTGTCCGGCGGCCTCCTCCGCCAGGGCGTCGGGGTCCACGGCCAGGACGGTGCCCTCCCCGCTGGGGACGGTGGCGTCGGCCGGGCCGGTGGTTCGGCCCGTCTCGCCGGGGGTGCTCCGCTCCGCTCCGCCAGCGGCGGTCCGGCCCCTCCTACGGGGCGTGACGGCGGCGGCCAGCCGGGGCGCGGGGGTTGGGAGGACGACCGCGACGGCCGCGGACACGTCCGGGTGCGCGGTCAGGGCCGCCTCTACCTCTCCGGTCTCCACGCGTACGCCGTTGACCTTGACCTGGTGGTCGGCCCGGCCCAGGAACTCCAGGGTGCCGTCGGGGGCGTAGCGCGCCAGGTCGCCGGTCCGGTACCAGCGCCGCCCCTCGTGCGTGACGAAGCGGTCGGCGGTGGCCTCCGGGGCCCCGCGGTATCCACGGGCCAGGCCCGCGCCGCCCACCCACAGCTCACCGGCGACCAGGTCGGGCCGGTCCCGCCCCTGGGCGTCCACCACGCGGCACAGCACTCCGGGAAGCGGGCGGCCCCAGGGAACGCAGGGCCAGGAGGGGTCGGCGCGGTCGACCTCCAGCAGGGTGGAGTGGATCGCGGCCTCGGTCATGCCGCCCAGGGCGAGGAAGCGGCATCCGGGTGCGAGGGCGCGCAGGCGTTCGCGCAGGCCGGGGTCGACGCGGTCGCCGCCGAGCAGGACCGCGCGCAGGGGCGGCATCGGCGCCATGCCGGACTCCACCGCCGACAGCAGCATGTCGAGCAGGGTCGGGACGCAGTTGAGGACGGTTACCGACGCGCGTGCGGCGGCCCTGGTCCAGCGTTCGGCGTCGCGGCGCGCGTCGGCGTCGGTCAGGACCGCCGCGCCGCCCGCCGACAGCGGGGCGAAGAGGTCGAAGACCGACATGTCGAAGTCGTAGTCGGCGAGGGCGAGCGTACGGTCGTCGGCCCCGGTGTCCAGGACGGCGTTGAGCACGTCGATCGTGTGTGCGGCGGCGCCGTGCCCGACCTCCACGCCCTTGGGCGTTCCGGTGGACCCGGAGGTGAAGAGCACGTAGGCCAGCGCTTCCGGTCCGATCTCGCGCGGGGCGCCGGGCGGGGCCTGCCGCGTCCGTTCCGGGGTCAGCACCGGCGGGTCCGCGTGCTCGGAGGACGCGGGTTCCTCGGCGATCAGGAGGGCGGGGCCGCCCTCGGCCAGGACGCGCGCCCGCCGGGCGGCGGGCTGGTCCCGGCCCAGGGGGAGGTAGGCGCAGCCCGCGGCGAGCACGCCCAGGAGCGCGGCGGTCCGGTCGGCGCCCCGGGGCAGGTCGATGGCCACGGTGGCGCCCGCCGGAACGGCGTCCGCGACCGCTCCGGCCACGCGCAGCGCCTGGTCGGCCAGTTCCCCGTAGGTCAGGGAGGCGCCGTCGGGCAGGACGAGGGCGGTGTCCCCGGGCGCGGTTCGGGCGTGGTCGAGGAACCGCTCGTGCAGCAGGCGGGGGCCGGGCGGCGCCGCGTCGGGGGTGTGCGCGGCGCGCGCCCGGGCCTGGTCCGGAGAGGGTTCCGGACGGAGGGGACGGTCCCAGGCCGCGGGGTCGTCGACGAGTTCGTCGACGAACGCGCGGTAGCGGGCGAACGCGGTCTCCATCGTCCCTGTGGCGAAGGCGCCCCCGCGCAGGTCCCAGTTGAGCAGGAGTCCGCCGTCGAGTTCGGTGACCTGGGCGTCCAGCAGGACCTGGGGGCCCTGGGAGATGATCCAGGAGGGGCGGCCGAAGCGCTCCTGCACGGTGTCGGTGAACAGGGGGCCCAGGCCGATCGCGCTGGTGTAGACGACGGGGGCCAGCACGGGGGAGCCGTCGCCCAGACGGGCCAGGTCGCGCAGGACCTCCACGCCCCCGTAGGCGCCGTGGTCGATCGCCCCGTGCAGGTCGGACTGGACGGTGCGCGCCCGCTCGGTGAAGGGCACGGGGGCGCTCGTGTCGACGCCGAGCAGGACGGAACCGCTGAAGTCGCCGACGACACGGTCGACGTCGGGGTGCAGGGGCGCGCGGTCGAAGAGCGGCAGGTTGAGGGAGAAGCGGGGGGTGGCGCTCCACGCGCCCAGCACCTCGGCGAAGGCGGCGGCCAGAGCCGCCGCGGGGGTGACGCCCGCGGCGCGGGCCCGCCGCTCGAACAGCCGGGTCCGCTCGGGGGTGAGCCGGTGGTGCAGGCGGGTGGAGCGGGTGGCGGGCGCTCCGGCCTCGGCCGGGTCCAGGGCTCCGGGGACGACGGGCAGCTCGGGGGGCGGCGGGAGGTCGCGCAGGCGCTCGTGCCACCAGGAGCGGGCGCGCTCGCGCGGCCCGGGGTCGCGGGAGGCGCGGTCGGCCAGGTAGCGCGCGAACCCGTACTCCAGGGGCTTGAGGGGCTCGCCCTCGTAGGCGGTGTGCAGGTCCTCCAGCAGGACGCGCAGGCTGAGCGCGTCGGCCACGATCATGTCCAGGTCCACGTGCAGGCGGGTGGCGCCGTCGGGGAGCAGGGACAGGGCCACGTCCAGGACCTTCCCCGAGGCCACGTCCATGCGGCGGTGGGTGGAGGCGTCCCGGATCCTCTCCAGGATCCGGTCGGCCTCCTCGGGGGCCAGCGCGGACAGGTCGTGCACCGTGAGGGCGGCCGGGCCGGAGGGGATCGCGTCCCTGTCGGACCGGAGGCCGGGGGCGGAGGCGGACGAGGTCGCGGAAGCGGTGGGGGCGGCGGGCGCGGGGACGGCGGCGGGGACCGGAGGAGTGATGGTTCCCGACGGGGGGAGCACGCGCTGGTGGCCGTCGTCGTCGAAGCGGACCCGGAGCATCGGGTGCCGGTCCACCACGGCCCCGAGGGCCTCGGCGAGCCGGTCGGGGTCCACGCCGCGGCCGTCGAACTCGGTGTAGAAGTGCGCCGCGACCCCGCCCAGGGGCTGGCCGTCCCGACGTCCGACCCAGTAGGCGTGCTGCATGGTCGCCAGGGGGAAGGGCTCCCCCTCCTCCACCGCCGGAGCGACGCCCTCCCGCGCGGCGGGGCGGACGGCGTCGGCGGCGCCCGCGAGCAGGGCGCTCCAGGCGGCCGCGGTCGGGGCGGCGGACAGGTCCTCGAACGTGACGTCGAACCCCCGCTCACGCCAGGCGCCCATGAGTCGGATCAGCCCCAGGGAGTCGAGGCCGTACTCGAAGAGGTCGTCGGTGTCGGCGAACCCGTCCGTTCCGAGTACGTCGGCCACCTGGTCCCGTACGGCCCCGACCTCTGCCCCGGCGTGGTGGTGTGACACGGCGTTATGCCCCTCTGTGCTCAGGTTCGACACGATCAGCAATAATGAAAACCGTTTTCATTGCCGATGGCCCATGTATAGCACCGCCGGGAGCGCCCGGTCGACCCCGGCCCCACGGAAATCGGAGGGATCACATGCCACAGGACTGGTTGCGCTGGCCCGAGGAGCAGGCGAGGGAGTACCGCGCGCGCGGCTTCTGGGACGACAGGACCCTGGATGACCTGCTGCGCGAGCGGGCCGACCGCCACGGGGACCGCCTCGCGCTCGTGTCGGGTGAGGAACGGCTCACCTACGCCCGGCTGGACGCGCTCGTGGACCGCGCGGCGGCGGGCCTGTCCGCGCTCCCCGTGGAACGCGGGGAGCGCGTCCTGCTCCAGCTGCCCAACCGGGACGAGTACGTCGTCGCGCTCTTCGCCCTGCTGCGGATCGGCGCCGTGCCGGTCCTGGCCCTGCCCTCCCTCGGGCCGGCCGACGTGGAGTCGCTCACACGCGCGTCGGAGGCCAGCGCGCTGGTGGTCGCCCAGGGGCGGGGCCGCAACGACCCCAGGACGGCCGCGGCGCGGATCGCGGCGGCCGTACCGTCCGTGCGCCGCCTGGTGGTCGTCGGCGACCCCGGGGACACCGGCGGCGTGTCCTGGGACTCGCTGCTGGAGGCGCAACCCCGGACCCGACCCCCGGGGGACGGCTCCGCGACCGACGGGACGGCCGGGAACGGAGGAGACGCCGGGGAGCTGGCCCTGCTCCTGCTGTCCGGGGGGACCACGGGCGCCCCCAAGCTCATCCCGCGCACCCACGCCGACTACGGGTACAACGCCCGGGCCTCGGCCGAGGCGTGCGGCGTGGGAGAGGACGCGGTCTACCTCGCCGTCCTGCCCGTGGCGCACAACTTCACCATGGTCTCCCCCGGGATCATGGGCACCCTCTCCGCGGGAGGCACGGTCGTGCTGAGCCCCGATCCCAGCCCGACCACGGCCTTCGCGCTCGTCGGACGCGAGCGTGTGACGATCACCTCGCTCGTGCCCGCGCTGGTGCCCTCCTGGCTGGACGAGGCCGACCGGACCGGACACGACCTGTCCTCGCTGCGCGTGCTCCAGGTCGGCGGGTCCCGCCTGGACGACACGACCGCCCGCCGGGTGGGACCCGCCCTCGGCTGCCGCCTCCAGCAGGTGTTCGGCATGGCCGAGGGCCTGAACAACTACACCCCCCTGGACGCCCCCGACGACGTGGTGTGCACGACCCAGGGCCGCCCCCTCTCCCCCGCCGACGAGGTCGCGGTGGTGGACGAGGACGGGCGCCCCGTACCCCCGGGCAGCCCCGGGGAGCTGCTCACCCGCGGCCCCTACACGCTGCGCGGCTACTACCGGGCGCGTGAGCTGGACGCGCTGCGCTTCACCCCGGACGGGTTCTACCGCACCGGGGACCTGGTCACCCGCTCCGAGCACGGTGACCTGGTGGTCGTGGGACGCGTGAAGGACCAGGTGAACCGGGCCGGGGAGAAGATCGCCGCGGTCGAGGTCGAGGAACAGCTGATGGGCCTGCCCGGGGTGCGCGCGGCGGCGGTGGTCGGCGTGGCCGACCCCCACCTCGGTGAGCGGTCGGTCGCCCTGCTGGTGTGCGACGGGACGTGCCCCGACCGGGAGGCCGTGCGCGGCGCGATGCTGGAACGCGGCGCGGCGCCCTTCAAGGTTCCCGACGAGGTGCGCGAGGTGGCGGTGCTGCCGCTCACCGGGGTCGGCAAGGTGGACAAGAGGCGGTTGAGGCGGGAGTTGGAAGGGGTCTAGGCACACGAGCCGTCCGGGCGACGCGGAGTCGCCCGGACGGTGCGCCCGGGGGCGGGGGGCGTTCGTCGACCGGCCGGAGGGCGAGGCGCGCTCAGCGGTGCAGCGCCGCCAGCACCTCCTTGGTGCTCGACGTTCCGGCGCAGCGGCGGGCGGCGTAGGACAGGGCCATCGCGTGGTCGGCCGGGGAGAAGTCCGCCACGGCGTCGGCCACGACGAAGGCCTGGACGTCGCGCATGAAGGCGTCGCACGCCGTCACCAGGACGCCGATGTGGGCGTAGACGCCGCAGACGACCAGTTGGTCGCGTCCGGTGTCGCGCAGGTACTCCTCCAGTCCCGTCCTGGCGAAGGCGCTGTAGCGCCACTTGGTCATGACGACCTCGTCGTCGGCCGGTTCCAGGCCGTCCACGATCGCGGTGTGGGCCGGGTCGTCCCGCAGCCCCTCGCCCCACAGGTCGCGCAGCAGCCCCCGGTCCCGGGGATCCTGCGACCCGGGCTGTGCCGTGTAGACGCGCGGCACGTCGAGGGCGGCGCACGCGCGCCGCAGGGCGCCGATGTTGGCCAGCAGGCTCGGTACCGGTTCCTCGTCGGCGGGGAAGGCGTCGAGGAAGTAGCGCTGCATGTCGTGGATGAGCAGGACGCAGCGGTCGGGGTCCACCGACCAGGACATCCGGTCGTCGGGCAGGGCGCCCTCGCCCGGCATGGGATAGGACTCGATACGGGGAAGCGGCATCAGGGGTGTTCTCCAGGTGCGGTGGAAGCGGGAACGGTGGGGCCCGGACCAGGCGCCCCGAGCCCGAGGGCGTCGAGCATGGTGCGGAACTTGGCGCCGGTCTCCGCCGCCTCGTCCGCGGGCACGGAGTCGGCGACGATCCCGGCCCCCGCGAACAGGCGGGCCCGCGTGCCGGCGATCTCGGCGCAGCGCAGGGCGACGGCCCACTCGCCGTTCCCGTCCGCGTCGCACCAGCCGACGGCGCCCGCGTACAGCCCGCGGTCGAAGGGTTCCCATGCGCGGATGGCCCGCGCGGCGGCCCCGGCGGGCGTGCCGCGGACCGCGGGGGTGGGGTGCAGGATCGCGGCCAGTTCCAGCGCCGAGGGCGGGGGTTCCCTGAGCACGCCGGTGACGGAGGTCCCCAGGTGCCACATGGTCGCGGTCGCCGTCACCGACGGGGACGGGGGCACGTCGAGCCGGGAGCACAGCGGGCGCAGGCGCTCGGCGACGTCCGCCACGACGAAGGCGTGTTCGCGCAGGTCCTTGGGCGAGGCCAGCAGGGCGCGGGCGCGCTCGCGGTCGGTTTCCGGGTCGGGGTGGCGCGGCGCCGAGCCCGCGAGCGGGTGCGAGCGCACCCGGGGACCGTTCCGCGCGACGAGCAGTTCGGGGCTGGCTCCCACCAGGGTGGGGGCCGTGCTCCGGGAGTCCTCTCCGTCGTGGGTCACCAGCGACTGGACGGCGAAGGTGAAGGCGTCCGGATCGCGCTCGGCGAGACGCTTCAGGACGCGGCCGGTGTCGAGGGGCGCGTCCGTGTCCACCAGCAGGGTCCTGGCCAGGACGACCTTGTCCAACCCGGCGCGGCTGAGGCGCTCGACGGCACGCCCGACCAGCCGGGCGTACTCCTCGGCGGACGGTTCCTCGCGGAGGCGGTGGCGGGGCGGCGGACCGGAGGAAGGCGCCCCGCCGGGTCCTTCCGCCGGGTACGGGCCGGCGCGAACGTCGCGGACGGTGTCCGCC
Source organism: Nocardiopsis halotolerans DSM 44410 (assembly GCF_000341065.1). Taxonomy (GTDB): domain Bacteria; phylum Actinomycetota; class Actinomycetes; order Streptosporangiales; family Streptosporangiaceae; genus Nocardiopsis; species Nocardiopsis halotolerans. Next base: position 6,861 of record NZ_ANAX01000358.1, read on the forward strand.
ACCATGAGCTCCGCGGGGGCGTCCGTCCGAAAGGGCAGTGCGCCCACGATCCGCGGGTCCTCCCACCCGGCCGCGCGGGCCTCACGCAGGGCGGCGTCCGCTTCCCGTCCGGTCGGGGCGTCGGCCGGCAGGGGGCGGAAGCGCACCCCGCCGCCGCCAACCCGGAGCGCGTACGCGGGGGTGGACCAGGCGAAGGGGGTCGGCGGGCCCGCGCATGTCTCAGGCGCCAAGGCTCGCACCTCCGTCCACACGCAGGTCGTGCAGGGTGATGTGGCGCGCGTTCGGCGAGGTCAGGAAGGTGACCGCGTCCGCGACGTCCTCCGGCCGCGCCACCCGACCCAGCGGCACGCCCGGCCGGAACGCCGAGGGGTCGCCTCCGGGGGACCCTTCCGGGGAGGAGGGGCCGCCCTCCCACAGGCGCCTCCGCATGGCGGTGTCGGTCGAGCCCGGGGAGACGACGTTGCAGCGGATCCCGTGGGAGCCCAGTTCCAGGCCCAGGCACAGCGTGAAGTGGGTCGCGGCGGCCTTGGAGGCCGCGTAGGCGGCCATGGCGGCCCTGGGCACGGCGGCGGCGTCGGAGCTGACGGTGACGATGCTTCCGGCTCCGCGCGGGACCATCACCCGCGCGGCGGCACGGGAGACGTGGAAGACACCGAGGGCGTTGACGTCGAAGAGCTCACGCCACTCCCGGGAGGGGAAGCCGGTGACCGCTCCCCAGCGCAGCACGCCCGCCACGTTCACCGCGGCGGTGACACCGCCCATCTCCTCCTCGACCGAGGCCACCGCCGCCTCGACGGAGTCCTCGTCGGCGACGTCGACGGTGTGGCCGACGACCCGGTGCCCCCGGTCGGCGAGGTCCGCGGCCAGTCCCCGCACGGCCTCTCCGGAGGCGTCCAGGGCAGCGACGGAGAAGCCGCGCCCGGCCAGGGCGCGGACGACGGCGGAGCCTATACCCCCGGCGGCCCCGGTCACCAGGGCGACTCCGGGGTTCTCGGAACGGGTCGTGGACACGACACTCCTCTCGTGGGACGCGGTGACGGGCCCGGTGGTCGGGGCACGGGGGTCCGGGGCCTCCCAGGTGCAGCGCGGACACACGCCCGACAGCTCGAAGGAGTAGTCCAGGGAGCTGAACCCGCTGTTCCTCCCGATCCGGTCGGCGACGGCCGCGAGTTCCTCGGCCTGCGCGACGTCCTCCACCCCGCCGCAGATCCTGCACAGCAGGTGGTGGTGCCGCGAGGAGGTGCGGCACAGGCGGTAGAGGCGCTCTCCCTCGGGCGAGTGGAGCGTGTCGAGGACGCCCTCCTCCGCCAGCCGGTGGAGGGTGCGGTAGACGGTGGACAGGCTGGGCGGCCTGCGGGTACGGGAGCGCCCCCTGGAGAGGGCGGTGTGGATCTCCTGGCAGCTGCGGAAGCGCGTGCTCCGCTCCAGGAGCCTGAGGACGACGTCGTCGTACTGGGACGTCCGGGGCATCTCAGCGAACCGCCCGGCCTGTCCTCACGGCGGACGCCGCCGTCCACGGACCCCGGCGCCGTTCCCCGCATCCGGACACGTCACGGCCTCCAGTCATGTGACACAGACTGCATGGAAATGATTTTCATAACCGTACCATGATCATGCACGTATCCCCGCAAAAACCCCGAAGGGAACGCGCTTCCGCTCGCCACAGGCAAGAGCACGCGGCCCGACCGCACACCCGGCACCGTGGCCCGCAGCGACCGCGTCCCCGCCACCCAGCTCGGACGGGACGGCGTGGGAACCGGTCCGCTCCTGTGAGCCGCGGTGGTTCACCGCCGACCCGGGCGCCATGTCGCGTCTGCTCTGGCTGATGCCGTCCCCGCGACCGGCCCGGCCGCGAGCGCCAGGGCGACGGCACCCAGGGTGATGGCGGCCAGGGTGTCGGGTGGGGCGACCGGGACCTCCCCGAACGCGGAGAGGATGAGGAGCGACCGCGGGCCCTGTACACCCCCGCCCCGGGTGGGCGGGAGGACCGGTGGGGATTTCGGCGATGGGTGCCCTCCTCCCCCACGGACATGTCAGCGACCCGGTACTACCTCCACTACGGCGACGGGGAGCCCCTCTTCTGGGGATCCACCGGTTGGGCACGGTCGAAGCTCTTGTCGAGGGCCTCCTCGACGGCGCCCGCCTTCTCCGACTCGGGCAGGGCTGTGGCGGTGGTGGCGCTGTGGGGCTGATCCGGGATGCCAGGAGGGTGACGGCGCCGGGCCTGAGCCGGGACACCAGGGCGTGCGGCACGATGTAGGGAATTCCGGCGAAGGACAGCCGGGCCGCGCCGGGGTGCCTGGGTCACGTCGGCGCGCTCCTCGTGTCCAGGGGGGCTGGGTCTGCCACGGCTTTGCGACTGGCCGTGACAGCCCGTAGGAGAAAGGCCGCCGTCCCCGCCTCGACACGCGGGGCGGGGGCGCCGTCGTCGGTCGCGACCCAGGGGTTGAGGAACATCGGAACAGGGTCCGGCGCAGGTGCGGTCCCGGCGGGAGGCGTCACGATCTCGAAGAGGACCCTGCGCGACATCGCGTCGCGCAGGGCCCTTGGAGCCGGAGTACCACCCTCGCCGTCACCGGGGGAGGTCCGGCCGCGACCTGTGGTCGGCGTCAGAGGTCCACCAGCCCGTAGTCGGCGCCGCTGTCGCTGCCCCGAGACGTGCCGGTGAGGTCCTCCAGCACAGGGAGGGAGACCAGCGTAGGAACTCTGATGATGCCGTCGTCGGGCTGGGCGTGGGCGGGTGCGGCGCCCAGGGCCAGCACGGCGGCGGTCAGCACCAGGGACGAGGCGAGCTTGCGCATGAGGAACCTCCGGGTGTGTGGGCCACGTCCTCCGGGACCTCTATCCCGATGACCTGCACTGATACCCCTTTAAAGCAAGAAGTGACAGGGTGTTTACCCTATGTGTCGAAGGGGGTGCGGAAAACCCCGCGCAACGCTCGGTTGCGCGGGGCCCTCACGTCTCACCGGACCCTGCGGCCCCCGGTACCGGCGGCCCGTCGCGGGCCGTGCGCGCTCAACCCCCGTTGGCGCCCGGTCCCGCACCCGTGTCGTGTCATCCCGGGCCACACGGCCGTGGAGGCCGCCCCCATGGCCCGTCGAAGTTCACGGTGGTCTTGTCCATCCGCAGTCCGAGGGCTCGCGTAGAAGTCGACGTTGCGCTGCGGGTCGCCACCGAGCGCGGTCACGTGGCGCAACCCGTCCGCCCTGATCGACATGCCTACCCCTCAGGTTCTCGCCCTGGCATGTGGACGGGGACGGGGGGCGGCGTCGGTGCCGCCCCCCGTCCCGGCGCCGTGCGGCTATGCGGCCTGCGCCCGGCCGTTGTTCAGCGCCGCGGCGACCGTGACCGTCCGCTGGGCCTGCACCCGCGCGGCGTCCCTCGTGACCTGGTCGATCTTCAGTTCACCCTGGCCCGCGACGTGGCCCGTGCCGTAGGGGTTGCCGTCGGCGAACTTGGCGCCGTCGGTGTAGCCGGGGGCGACCAGGACCCCGCCGAAGTGGTGGATCGTGTTGTACAGCGCGAGCAGCGTGGACTCCTGGCCGCCGTGCCGCGTCGCGCTGGAGACGAAGCCGCTGTAGACCTTGTCGGCGAGCAGACCCTGCTGCCAGTGGCCGCCCAGCGTGTCGAGGAACTGCTTGAGCTGGGAGGCCACGTTGCCGAACCGGGTCGGCGTGCCGAGCAGGACCGCGTCGGCCCACACGACGTCGTCCGGGGTCGCCTCGGGGACGTGCCGGGTCGCCTCGACGTTGGCGCGCCATGCGGGGTTGGCGTCGATCGCCGCGTCGGGGGCCAGTTCGGCGACTCTGCGCACCCGGACTTCGGCACCGGCGGCCTCCGCCTCCGCGGCCAGGATCTGCGCGATCTCGGAGATCGTTCCGGTCGACGAGTAGTAGATGACGCTCAACTTCACGGACTGGGACATGGTTCTCCTCCTGGTGGGGTGTCCTTGTTCGACTCACCAGGACAGTAGCCTGGAAATATCTTCCTCGCAAGAAATAACCAAGCAAGGCACCAGTAGAGGACTGTGCCATGGGGCACACGGCCGCGCGTCGGCGTCCGCGCCCCACGAAGGACGGCGTGTGTGAGCACCGCGAGCGCGACCGAGACGACCGTGACGATGCCGGGCGGCGGCTCGCCCACCGAGTGTGCGTCCACCGGTGCTCGGAGCGCCCTCGTCAACGCCCTCCGTCCCACCAGCGGGTCAGCACCTACGGGACGTGCTCGCCGTTCTCCAGGTAGAGCGTCGCTCCCTCCTCACGGGCGCGTACGGTCTGGGTGATCCTGCGTGCGAGCCGGGGAACCGTCGCCGCCGCGATCGAGGCCACGTCGTGGAAGGCGTACCCGGTCAGCTCCGCCGGGTCCAGGACGATCCGGGTCGGCCGCTCCCCGCCGGGTTCTCCCCCGTCGAAGACGAACAGCTGCTCGTCACCCTGGGAGGGAGCGGGTGCCCAGTCCACGGCCAGAAGGCGCCCGATCGGTGGAGCGGTTCCCAGTTCCTCCCTCACCTCGCGCACCACGGCCCGGGTCGGCGTCTCCCCGTGTTCGGTCATGCCGCCGGGGATCTCCAGGTGGTCCCTGTCGGAGGGGACCACCAGCATCGGTTTCTCAGGACACCAGCCGGACGAACAGCTCCGGATCCACGTTCCCTCCCGAGACGACCGCGACCGTCTCCCCCGGGCGGCCGGGGGTCGTGGCCACGCGGCCCGCGAGGATCGCCGCGGCGGCCAGGGCACCGCTGGGCTCGGCCACCAGGCGCGACCCGTGGGCGAGGGCGGCGACGGCGTGGCCGATCTCCTCCTCGGTCACGGTGACGACCTCGTCCAGGCGCTCCCTCAGGTGGGCGAAGGTCCGTTCGCAGAGGCACACGCGCACCCCGTCGGCCATGGTCCGGTGGGTGCGCTCGGGCGGCCAGGTGACCAGCTCTCCGGTCCGCAGGCTCTCGGCGGCGTCGGCGGCCAGTTCGGGTTCCACCCCCACGACGCGGACGCGGTGGGGCCGGACGGTCCGCGCGGCGGTGGCCACACCCGAGGCCAGACCGCCTCCGCCTACGGGCACGACGATGGTCGTGACCTCGGGCGACTGCTCCAGGATCTCCAGTCCGACGGTGCCCTGGCCCGCGATGACGTGCGGATCGTCGAAGGGCGGCACGAGGGTGAGCCCCTCCCCGGCTTCGAGCTCGCGGGCGGTGGCCTCACGCTCCTCCGGCGGAACCATGACGAGGCGGGCGCCGAAGGCGCGCATGCGGTCGACCTTGATCTTGGGCGCGCCCTCGGGAACGACCACCGTGCACGGCACCCGGTACCGGGCGGCGGCGTAGGCGAGGGCCTGACCGTGGTTGCCCGAGGAGTGGGTCACCACACCGGTCCGCCGCTGGGCGGAACCGAGCAGGGCGACGGCGTTGGTGGCGCCGCGGAGCTTGAAGGCCCCGGTGGGCTGGAGGCTTTCGGGCTTGAGGAGGAAGGGCGGCCCCTCAGGCGGCCCCGCCGTCAGCGGGGTGCGGACGACCTGGTCCTGGAGGCGCGTCTCCGCGGCGCGGACGTCGTCCGCGGTGATCAGTTCCATGCGACCTGTATGCCCGTTCCGGATATCGCCACACGGCACGGGAGACGCACACGGCACACGCTGCACGGCCCGCACCGGCGCGCGCGGCGACCACCCCGGCCGACCGGCATGACCTGGCCCCAGTAAGCGGGCGCCGACGTCAGCGGCCCGCGGGAACGACCGGACCGGAGCACGCCCGCCGTCTCCACCGAGGCGCCGGTGGCATCCCCCGGTGTGGACGCCGTGGTGAGCCGGACCGACCGGAGCCGGCCGATCCGGGTGTACCCGGCGGCGATCGCCCCGGACGCCGCCGAGGTCACCGACGTCGTCCGCTTCGCCGACCACCCGCACATGGGTGTGCCGTTCGGGGTTCCGAACCAGACCGTGCTGAGCGCCCTGGCTGCGGGGTTGGTCGCCGTCGTCGCCCTGGGCTACCGCATGCGGTGGCAGCGGCGCCCCACCCGAGCGCGTGCGCTGGGTGCGGGACGCCCCCACCCGCGCGGTTTCTTCCGGGTGCCGTCCCCGACGCTCGGGGACGGCTCAGTGGTGCCGCCCGTGCCCGGAGCCGTCCGGCTCCCGCTCCGCCGTCATCGGCTGGGGGGGGGNCCCGCCGCTGGCGAAGGTCAGGGTGACGGTGACCTCGTCCCCGACTCCGAGGGGTTCGGGAAGGTCGTTGACCATCACGTGGTATCCGCCGTCGACCAGCGTGGTCGACCCCCCGGCCGGAACCGGGACCTCCTCCACGACGCGCATGCGCGTCGCCCCGGAGTCGGCGGTCTCGGTACCGCACAGATCGGCGTCGTCGGAGGCGTCGGTGGACACCGACGTGATGGCGTCGTCGTCCCCGGCTCCGTTGGACACGCGCAGGTAGACCACCCCCACCTCGGGGTTGGCGGGCTCGGGCATCCACGCGTCGGAGATCCGCAGGTGCCCGGCCTCGGCGTGCCCCCGATCGCCCGCCGGACGTGCGGAGGCCGGTTCGGCGGGCGTCTCCGGAGCCGTCCCGCACGCCGTGACCAGCAGCAGCACCGCCAGGCCCAGCGGGGCGGCGCCGTGCGCCAGACGTCGTTTCCCGGCGTGTGCACGCGGCATGGTCCTCGTTCTCCTCTTCCCGTGCGTCCGTGTCGGGGCGTCGTCCCCGCGCCCGTTCCTGGTGTCGTTCCGCACCGCTTCCCGGTTCCGGGGCTGCCCCGGCTCAAAGCAGGGAGTGCGCCACATGGGGCTCCCCCTCCCGCACGGGCGGCACGGCGAACAGCGCGCTCCCCTCGTGCCTGACGTAGGCGCCGAGCGCGTCGTGTCCCTCGTCGAGGCCGCGCTGCACCGCGGTGAAGCCGGTACGCGGATCGGCCTGCCACGCGGTGAAGAGCAGCCCGGCCTGCCTGCGGCCGTCGGTGTCCCAGCCGAGGTCGTAGTTGAACCCCCGGCGCAGCATGCGCGCCCCCAACGTGCTCTCGGGGCTGGCGAGCCGGATGTGCGCGTCGCGCGCGATGACCGGCTCCCCCGCGTCGTCCAGGGCCGACAGGTCGGGACGGTCCCGCTCCCGGTCACCTCCCAGAGGCGCCCCGTCGGCCAGGCGGCGCCCGATGACCTCCTCGCGCCGCCGGGGCTCCAGCGCGAACCAGTCGTCCAGCAGCATGCGGATACGCCGTACGACCACGTAGGATCCCCCGTCCATCCAGGCCAGGGGCCTCTCGGTGTGGGAGGCCAGGACCTGGGTGCCGAACAGGGCCTCGTCGGGGCGCGGGTTGACCGTCCCGTCGACCTGCCCCATGAGGTTGCGCGGCGTGGCCTCCGGATCGACGGCGGCCGCGGCCGACCGCTGGAACCCGGGCAGGGCCCAGCGCACCCCGGCACGGCCCCGGACCGTGCGCAGCAGGTGGTCGACGGCGGCGCTGAGGACCACCGGATCCTCCGCGCCCACGTGCAGCATGAGGTCCCCGCCGCACCAGTCCGGGTTGAGCTGGTCCGTCCCGAACGCGGGGAGGTCCTCCATCCGGGGCGGGCGCCGGTCGGCCAGCCCCGCCCGTTCCAGGAGGGAGGGGCCCAGCCCGAGGGTGACTCCCAGGGAGGCGGGGTGCATGCCCTGGGTGGGAGCGCCCTCGCCGAGCGCGGCCGGTCCCCTCTCGTGCAGGGCGCGGGCCTCCCGGCTCCAGGCCGCCAGGACCTCCCTCGCCGCCTCGCGCGTCTCCGTCCCGTCCTCGGCCAGCACGTCCACGGCGACCACCCGGACGTGCGCGGGAGTGGGGGTGAGCAGCGCGGGGGGACGGCCGTCCTCCGGGCCGCCCCTGGAACGCGCGGCGGCGAGCGCGGACTCGGTCCGCTCCCCGGCTCCGGCCGCCGCGGTGTACCCCGTCAGCCCTCCGGCTCCCAGACCGGCGACCCCGGCCGCCCCGACGGCGCCCAGGAGCCCGCGCCGGGAGACGTGGCGCCGTTCGCGTGCGTTCCCGCTCACAGCAGCGCGTCCCTCAGTACGGGCAGGAGCGCGGCGATCTGGTCCGCCTCGGTCCCCTCGTCGAACATGCCAGCCGCGTCCCCGTCGGGGAGCAGGACGACGACGCGTCCTCCGTGGGAGACCAGGTACTCGCCCTCGGTCTCCTGGGGCGCCTCGATGGGGATGCCGTAGTCGGCGGCGGCCTCGACGGTGGCGTCGACGTCCCCGCGCACCCCCTGGAAGGCGGGGTCGAAGCGGTCCAGCCAGGAGCGCAGCTGTTCGTCGGTGTCGCGGGCGGGGTCGGTGGTGACCATGACGACGTCGTAGGGCCCGGCGTCCCCGCCCGCCCGGTCCAGGGCCAGGTTGATCTCGGCCATGGTCATGGGGCACACGTCGGGGCAGCTGGTGTAGCCGAAGAAGAGCAGGGTGAGGCGGTCGTCGGCGACGTCGGAGAAGGTCCAGGGCTCGCCGCCGGCCGTGGTCAGCTCGATGGTGGAGGCGGCCATCGGCTCGTCGGACAGGTCGAGGTAGTACTCCGTCTCGGCGAGGGTGTCGGCCGGGTCTGCCGCACAGGAGGCGACCAGGGTGAGGGCGGCCATCGTGGCCAGCGCCCTCCGGACGGTTCGGAGGAGGCGCGGTCGGGTCGTCATGTGGTCTCCATGGGTTGTCGTGCGGTCCGGGAGGGGCTCCGCGGTCGGCGGGCGCGGTCGTCGGGGGCGGGGCCGACCCCGGGTCCTCCACGGACGCGTGGCGGGGAAAGCGGTGACGAGAGCAGCACTCCGCGTGCGCACGCCGGGCCGCGGGCGGCGGTTGTGAACGCGGGGCGGACGCGGGGACGCTCGGTCGACGCCCCTGTCGGTGGGCACCGCGAGGTGTCGGCACGGCACTGCCTGAGCGCTGGGAACGGCCGTGTCCGGGGTACGGACCCGCCCACCGGGCACGGAGGGGCGCGGTCACGGCGCGCACGACGGTTCCGCACGGCGGGGCGTGGGCCCCGGGCGCGGATCCGTGTCCGACGGGTGGGAGCGCTGGACGCTCAGGCGGCGCGGAGGAACGGGGGCGGACCCCGCAGGATCCGGGTGTGGCGCAGGTAGGGAAGCGGGGCCGGGACGCGCTCGTCACCCCGCGGTCCGTGGACGGCCGCCCGGACGGGCGGCGCGGGTGCCCAGCCCAGGAACAGCAGGAGCGGGAGGAGGGTGAGCGCCATGAAGCGCAGGAACGCGAAGAGCGCGTTCTCCCCCCTGTGCAGCCACCACGCGCTGACCAGCGCGGCCAGCACGTGCATGGCGATCATCCGCCACCCCGACAGGGCGGAGTGGGTGATCGTCCCGGCGGCGTCGGCGGCGTGCTGGTGCCCCGCGTTCTGGGCGTAGCTGAAGGCCACGTGCAGGGCGAGCTGCCCCCACAGCATCCAGGCCGCGAGCGTCAGCGGGCCCGGGCGGCGTCCGGCCGCGGTCCAGGCGGCGCCGAGGACCGCGACGGAACCCAGGAGGAGGCCGACGAGGGGCACGTCGTGCCCGGAGCTGAGAGCGTGGCCGTGCGCGGACACGCTGGCGCACACCAGGGTGAACACCCCGGCGCGCAACGGTCGGCACGGTTGGCTCTCGGACATCTCGCGTCCATCGTCTCACCCTCCTCGGGCACCACCCGAGCGGGTTGGTGTTGGCGACCGGCTCCCCGCGGGGCGGCCCGGCGGCCTGACCGTCCTTCTCTTCGCCGTCGTCACGGTCGCGGCACCGCGTTGGCGGCGCCCCTCGTCCCCGTGCACGACAGGCCGGGGACCGGCGCCGCGGGTGAGGGTCCCGAAGACCGGTTCCGGCTTCGGAGCCCCTCTTCCCGTTCAGGCCGTCGACGGGGCCCCGTGCCCTCCGTTGGCGAAGTGGCGCGCTCCCGGGGCGAGCGCCGCGGCTCCGGGGGCCAGGAAGCAGAGGGCGGCGCACACGGCGAGGACCGCCTCCGCGCCGAAGGCCTGGGCCGCCGGGGCGATCAGCGCGAGTCCGACCGGGGCCAGGCCGTAGGAGAACAGGAAGTCCAGGGAGGAGACGCGGGCGAGTTTGTCGGGCGCGACCTCGCGCTGGGCGGCGGTGAACCACGGGACGTTGAACAGCTCGATACCGACCCCCGCCAGGGCGTAGGCGGCGAGGACCGTCCACGGGGCGAGGGGGAACAGCAGGCTCAGCGGGGCGAGGCCGTACAGGGCCAGTCCCGCCAGCGCGGCCCATCCCTGGGCGGAGGGGCGCCACCGCCCGATCAGCAGCGCCCCGGCCAGGGCACCGCCGGTGTAGGCGGTCAGCGCGCCCGCCAGCACCGCCTCGGTGCCGAACGTGTCACGGCTGACCACCGGGAGCAGGACGCCCGTGGCGGAGTACCCGGTGGCGATCACCGCCGTCAGGGCGCCCAGCCCCGCGAGGAACCACGTGTGTCGCCGGGCCTCGCGCAACCCGTCGCGGAAGTCGGCGACCGGGGACCACCCGCGTGCCGGTGTCGCGGACACCGACCGCCCGGCGGGTGCGCGGCGTCCCCTCGGCGGTGCCAGGGCGGCGACCGCCCAGAGCCCGGCGGTGACCAGGAGGAGGGCGTCGACGCCCAGGACCGTCGAGAGCAGCGCGGTCACCCCCGGCGCGACCAGCGTGGTCACCCGCACGGAGATGGTGAGCGCGGCGTTGGCCCGCTGGCGTCGCGGTTCGTCGACGACCTCGGCGGTCAGCGCCTGGAAGGCGGGGCGGCAGGCGCCCTGGCCCGCGCCGACGACGGCCGCGGCGACGGCCGCGAGCGCGAGGACGGACGCCGACACGCCCACGGCCACCAGTGGTGTGGCCACCGCCGCGGCACCCCCCGCCCACAGCACCACCGCGCGGCGGGAGAGCCGGTCGGCCAGGAGGCCGCCGAGCGGCAGGGCGAGGAGGAAGCCGCCGGNNAGCAGACCCAGTTCCACGGCGGTGAGCGATCCGTCGAGGACGGCCAGGCCGAGGATGAACGGCATGGCCCAGGTGGCCAGACCGGACGCGGTACTCCCCGACCACAGGCGGAGGAAGGAGGGGTCCGAGAGCACGTGTGTGCGCGGCGGTCCCGTGGACTCGGCGGCGCTCTGCTGGGGGTGGGCCACGGTCTCTCGACGTCCTTTCCGTGAGCGGTCACCGACGGGGGCGCTGACGCCACCGCGCCTTCCGTGGGGCGGATTCCGACCCCACTAATGACAATGGTTATCGTTTTACCTACAATAGCGCACGGACTCCGGAGCTCCGAACGTCCGGCGCCTCCCGTCCGTGTCCCCGTGTCGCTCCCACCCCTTGGAAGGACCACCGTGGACCGTTCCCTCGTGAACGAACTCCCCCCGCCACTACCCCCCGAGCAGATCCTCGCCGTCAACCCGCCCAGGAAGGACCTGCACACCACCCGCTCCTACGCGTGGAACGGCTGGGACTTCGAGGTCCCGCCCGGCGTCTTCCTGCCCGGGGGCACCAGCCGGATGATCCACCAGCGCATCCTGGACGGCGACATCGACGTGCGCGGACGGCGCTACGCGGCGATGGGTGTGGGACTGGGCGTGGAGGCCGTCGCCGCCGGTGTCCGCGGCGCCGAGGAGGTGTACGCCGCCGACGTCCACGGCCCCAGCGTCGGGACCGCCGCCCGCAACTTCACGCGTCTGCTGGAGGGCCGTACCGACACCAGGCTCGTCCCGGTCGTCGGTGACGTGTTCGAGGGCTTCCCCGACGGAGTCCGCGTCGACGTGGTCACCTTCAACCCGCCCGCGGTCAGCCAGGCGGTCAGCACCGACCCCGACGTCGTGCGCAACGTGTGCGTGGGCGCGTCGATCACGGAGAAGTTCTTCACCCAACTGGGCGAACGATCGCTCCTGGCGCCCGGCGGCGAGGTCTTCCTCATCGTCTCGAACACGGCCGACCTGCGCCGCATCGTCGCACACGCCGAGGACACCGGCTTCCGGGCCGAGGTGCACCACCGGCACGACTGGGGCGACGGGGTCCTGACCTACCTGTTCCGCCTCCGTGAGGACGCGCGCGGATGACCCTGGACGACCTCCTCCGCGCCACCGTCGAACGGGTCGGCGACACCGTCGCCACCAGCGTCTTCTGGCTCCACCACGGCACCCGCCTGGCCGGAGGCGACACCACCTACCTCAACCACTACGTCGCCGTCCGCGTCGGCGGGGCCTTCGGCGCCTGCGCCTTCGAGGACGGACAGATCACGCCGGACCTGTGCCGCGAGGCCTCGGGCGCTCCCCTGGCCGAACTGTTGGCCGACGGCCCCCTCCCCCTGCGGGTCGCCGCCCTGGACGCCCACCTCGCCCACACCGAGCCCCACCGCGAGGATCCCCGCGCCGAACGCGTCACCCTGCCGGCGGGGACGCCCGAGCGGCGGGCGGAGGCCCGGGACGCCGCCGTCGCCGACCTCGCGCCCGTCACCGTGGGCGCGCGGATCGCGCTGATCGGAGTCGTCAATCCCCTCGTGGCCGCCATCCGCGAACGCGGCGGCGAGTGCCTGCCCTGCGACCTCAACCTGCGCACCACCCGGTGGGGCGATCCGGTCGCGGAGTCCATGGAGGAGGTGGTCGACGCCGCCGACGCCGTCGTGGCCACCGGCATGACCCTCGGCAACGGCACCTTCGACCCGATCCTGGCCCGGTGCCGTGAGCGCGGCGTCCCCCTGTACGTCTACGCCCAGAGCGCGAGCGCCGTGGCCCGCGCCTTCCTCGGCCGCGGAGTCGACGGGGTCTCCGCCGAGCCCTTCCCCTTCTCCCAGTTCAGCGCCGACGCCACGAACCTCTACCTCTACCGGGCGGCCGGACCGGCCTGAACACCCGAAGACCTCCTCCCCGGGCGGGTGCGCGCTCCGTCGCGATCCGGGGCGCGCACCCGCCGCTCCCCACCAGTAAGGAGAAGACCGTGGACGAGCACGTGTCCGACGCGATCGGCCGTCCCGACCTCATCGACCTCGGCGGCGGCCTGCTGTGCCTGCGGTTCGAGACGCTCAAGGTGGTCTCGGCCCTGGCCGCGGTCCGCCACCTCGTCGAGACCGGTACCGTCCGCCCCGGCGACACCGTGGTGGACAGCTCCAGCGGCGTCTACGCGCACGCCCTGGCACTGGCCTGCCACCGGTACGGGCTGCGCTGCCACATCATCGGCTCCACCACAGTGGACGCCACCCTGCGCGCCCAACTGGAGGTCCTGGGCGTGCGCCTGGAGCAGATGGAGCCCAGCGACGACCTCCGGCTGGACCAGAACCGCCGGGTACGCCGCGTCCGGGAGGTCCTGGCCGCGCATCCGGACCACCACTGGATGCGCCAGTACCACGACCCCGTCCACTACCTGGGTTACCGCGAGGTCGCCGAGACGATCCGCGAGGAGACGGGCGGCGAGCGCCTCACGCTCGTGGGCGGTGTGGGGACCGGCGTGTCCACCGGGGCGCTGGCCACCTACCTGCGCGGGACCGACGCGGGGACCCGCCTGGTGGGCGTGCAGCCGTTCGGAAGCGTCACCTTCGCCAGTGACGGCGTGCCCGACCGGGACATCATCATCGCGGGCATCGGCAGCGCCATCCCCTTCGGCAACGTCGACCACGCCCTCTACGACACCGTGCACTGGACCGGCTTCGAGGCGGCGCTGGCCGGGGCGGTCGACCTGCTCAGGCGGCACGCCGTGTTCGCGGGGCTCTCCAGCGGGGCCGCCTACCTGGCCGCACGGTGGGAGCGGGATCTCGACCCCGGCCGGACGGTGGTGTTCGTCGCGGCCGACACCGGCCACCGCTACACCGACTCGGTGTTCGCGCGCCACCGGGAGGCCGAGCCGGTGGAGGACCTCAAACCGCTGGACGTCGCCGACACCTCCGAGCTGCGCCTGCCCTGGGCGCGCATGGAGTGGCGCCGGGCCGGGGCGCCGAGGCAGGCGCAGTTCGACCGGACGGCCTGAGTCGGGCTCGCGGGCGCGGACCGCTGAGGGCCCGCGCCCGCCCCGGGGGCGGCGCGCGAGTTCACCGACGCCGTACCGGGACCTCTACGACCGCAGTTCGCGCAGGTACTCGGCGAAGCCCTCCAGTCCGTCGATGTTGCGCGGGCTGGAGATCCCCTCGTTGTAGTCGAGGACGTAGAAGTTGTCGTCACGCACGGCGGGCAGGTCGGCCGTGGCCTCGTACTCCCGCAGGAACTCGATCTTCTCCTCGGCGGGCTGGTCGCCGTAGTCGAAGATGATGATCACCTCGGGTTCGGCCTCCACCACGGCCTCCCAGCCCACCTGGGTCCACCGCTCCTCCAGGTCGCCGAAGACGTTCTCACCGCCCGCGAAGCGGATGATGTCGTTGGCGGGGACCTGGCTGGCCGCGGTGAAGGGCTGGTCGGTTCCCGAGTCGTAGAGGAAGACCGGCACGGGGTCGCCCTGGGGAGCCCGCTCGCGGACGGCCTCCACCCGCGCCCGGTAGTCGGCCACGAGCTCCTCGGCCCTCTCCTCGACGCCGAAGATCCGGCCCAGCCGTTCCAGGTCGGTGTACAGGCCCTCGAACGGGGTGACCTCCTCGGGGTGGTTCGGGTAGTTGTAGCACGACTCCGTGTGCATGAAGCTCTGGATGCCCAGGTCGTCGAGGATCTCCGGGGTGATACCGCGCTCGTCGCTGAAGCCGGACTGCCATCCGGCGACCACGAAGTCGGCCCCCGCGTCCACCACCAGTTCGCGGTTGAGCAGGTCGTCGCCGAGGAACTCCACCTTCTCGTACTCGGCGGCCCACGGGGACTCGCTCACCGGCGGGTTGGCGGGCGGCATCACGTAGCCCAGGACGTGGTCGGTCAGGCCGAGCGCGAACATCTTGTCGGCGCTGCCGCCCTCGTAGACCACGGCACGCTGGGGCGTGGTGTACTCGACCTCCTCTCCGCACCGGTTGACCGTGACGGTGGCGGCGGCGGTCTCTCCGCCTCCCTCGACCCGGGCTCCGCAGCCCGTGGCCAGCAGGGCCAGGACTCCCAGGGCGGCGGCCGCGCGCGGCGGGCGGCGGTGTCGGTGGATCATGTGGTTCCCTCCTCGGGGGTGTGGGGGCTGAGCGTGTAGAGGAGCTGGGGGTCCCCGGTCAGGGGGTGGGGGACGACCGTGGCGCTGACGCCGAAGACGCGCTCGACCAGTTCGGTGACCAGGACCTCCCGGGGCGTTCCCGTCGCGACCAGTCGGCCCTCGGACAGCACGCCGATGCGGTCGCAGACCGCGGCGGCCAGGTTCAGGTCGTGCAGGACGACCAGGACGGTGATCCCCGCCCGGCGGATCAGGGACAGCAGCCCGATCTGGTGCCGCACGTCGAGGTGGTTGGTGGGTTCGTCCAGGACCAGGACCCGCGGTTCCTGGACGAGGCAGCGCGCCACCAGGACCCGCTGGCGCTCGCCGCCCGACAGGGAGAGCACGCCCCGGTCGGCGAGGTGGGCCACGTCCATGCGCTCCATCGCCTCACGGCACAGCTCCCGTTCCCGCGCGTCCAGGGACCGGTTGCCCCTCTGGTGGGGTGTGCGGCCCAGGGCGACGACCTCGGCCGCGGTGAAGTCCAGGTCCCCGCCGCCCTCCTGGGTGAGCGCGGCCACCGACCGGGCGCTCTGGCGCAGGCTCAGCCCGGCCAGGTCCTCGCCGCCCAGCCACACCGTCCCGTGTGTGGGCCGCAGCGCCCGGTAGACACAGCGCAGCGCCGTGGACTTGCCCGACCCGTTGGGGCCGACCAGGCCCACGACCTGGCCTCCGGGGACCTCCAGGGACAGTTCGCGGACCAGGTCGGTCCCCGCGACGGTGACCGAGAGCCCCTCCAGACGCAGTTCCATCAACGGCCTCCGAACAGATATCCCCTGCGGCGCAGGAGGAGGATGAACACGGGCACGCCCACCAGCGCGGTGATGAATCCCAGGGGCAGCTCGCGCGGAGCCGCGACCACGCGCGAGACCAGGTCGACCCAGACCATGAACACCGCGCCGACCAGCGGCGCGATCGCCAGGACCCTGCGGTGGCCCGCGCCCACGACGATGCGCACCACGTGCGGGATCACCAGGCCGACGAACCCGATCGCGCCACTGACGGCGACCATGGCGCCGGTCATCAGCGCGGTGAGGGCGAACAGCCCCCGGCGCAGGCGGTCGGTGTCCACCCCCAGGCTCGCGGCGGTCTCGTCGCCCAGCGTCATCACGTCCAGGCGCCGGCTCGCCGAGCGCAGCAGGGCGACCCCGGCGAGCACGACGACCGTCACGAGGGGGAGGGAGCCCCACGTGGCGGCGCCGAAGCCGCCCAGCGTCCAGAACAGGATCGTGCCGGTGGCCTCGTTGCCGGGGACGAAGTAGACGATGACGCCCATGACCGCCTGGAAGCCGAACGACAGGGCGACGCCGGTCAGGACCAGGCGCAGGGGGGTCACCCCGGCCGCGGACACCGACGCGGCGTAGACCAGCACCGTGCCTCCCAGCGCCCCCAGGAACGCGCCCGCCGAGACCGCGTAGACCCCCAGTGCCCCCAGGACGCCGAAGGCGCCGACCGCCACGGCGCCGACCGACGCACCCGAGGAGACGCCCAGGATGAACGGGTCGGCCAGCGGGTTGCGCACCAGCGCCTGGACGGCCACGCCGACGGCGCCCAGGCCCGCTCCCACGACGGCGGCGAGCAGCACCCGGGGAGTACGCAGCTGCCAGATGATCTGGTAGCGGGACACCTCGTCCGCGCCGATCAGATCGCCGGTCACACCCGCCCACAGGTAGCGGAGGGTGTCGGCGGGGGCGACCACCNNACGGAGGAGACGACCAGCAGGGCGGCCAGGGCGGTGACCGTCCAGGCGCCGCCCGGCAGGGCCCGCCGCGGCCTCCCGGAGGGTCGGGGGGCGCGGGGGTCCGCGATGGTCGACGGCGGGTCGGTCGGGGGCGACGTTCGGGTCCGCGCCACGCGTCGTACCTTCCTTCGGTTCGGAGTGGGAGAGCGGCCGGTGAGCGAGGGTCCGCACCGGGCTGTCGGGGGGGATCGTGGCCGGGGAGTGAGGAAAGCCGCCAAGGCGGATCTCTCCCCCACACGGGAACAGGGGTGAGCAGCACTGGAAATGATAATCATTCTGACAGATGTCGCTCAACCCCGGAACACGAGGGCGTGAAGCCGGGCGCACCCCCGTCCGACCCCGAACACTCCAGCCGCCCCGAACTGGGCGAAGAGCGGAAGGAAACGGCGGGAATCCACGGAATGAGGGAACGCGGCGTGTCCGTGGGCCGGTTCCCCGGACCGAACCACCGGCAGGGGGCTCGGACGGCGGCCATGGACGCCCGTCGTACCAGGTCACCGCGCCGAGCACGGCCCACGGGCCGGACGGCGCGTCCCGGACCGGCGGGAGGAGACGCGTGCCCCGGGCGGCGGGCTCGACCCGCCGGGTGCCGCCACACGGGCCGGGCGGCGCGGTCCACCCGGTGCGGGGAGGATAATCGGTGCCGATGCGTACCGAATGGACCCCAGACGACCTGCCCGGACGGGCGTTCTACAAGCTGATGACCGCCGTGGTCGTCCCCCGCCCGATCGCGTGGGTCTCGACCACGTCCACGGCGGGTGTGGACAACCTCGCCCCGCACTCGTTCTTCACCGTCTCGTGCACCGAACCTCCGATCGTGCAGTTCACCTCGGTCCGGCGCAAGGACTCGCTGCGCAACGCCGAGGAGACCGGCGAGTTCGTGGTGAACCTGGCCCCGGAGCCGTTGTGGGAGCAGGTGAACGCCAGCGGCACCGCCTACCCGCCGGAGGTGAGCGAGTTCGACGAACTGGGGATCGGGCGCGAGGCCAGTACCTCCGTGCGTCCGCCCCGGGTGGCGGACTCCCCGGTGGCTCTGGAGTGCGTGCTGCACTCGACGTTGGGGCTGGGCGACTCGACGGTGGTGTTCGGCCGCGTGGTGCGGGCGGCCGTGGACGAGTCGGTGCTGGTCGACGGGCACCCCGAGGTGACCCTGCTGCGCCCGCTGGCACGGCTGGGCCGCAACGAGTGGTCCACGCTGGGCGAGGTGCGCGGGATCGACCGCATCCCCTACCGAGGGGGATGACCGGGGGTCCGGGACACTCCCCCGGTCAGCCCCGGTTTCGTCCGTCTTCCGGGCACCGGTGTCAGACCCGCAGGTCGGTCTCCGGGGTCGGGAACCGCGACAGGTGGCCGAGCACGGCCTCGGGGTCGCCGTTCCAGTCCATGGCGCGCATCTGGGCGGTGCTGCGGCGCCCGGTGACGGCCCGGACCAGCTCGAAGGCCGTGGCGGACCACTCCAGGTCGGCCCGCTCGCCGAAGTTCCACTCCTGGCCGGTGTCCGTGGCCACCACGCGAACCCCGGGCAGGTCGGGGGACCAGGTTCGGGCCATCCCACCGATGATGAAGGCCGCCAGTTCGTCGGCGCCCTCGGGCTGGGCCTCCATGCCCAGGGCGCCCCGCACGTCGTTCTCGTGGTGCCACACGTCCACCGCGGGCAGGGAGTAACGGGCCCGGGTCCGGGTGGCGAAGACCCTCAGCAGCGCGGGGGTGTCCTCACGCCAGGCCGCGCAGATCCGGGTGATGTCGAGGTCCGCGCGCTCGGCCACCTGACGGGCGGTGACGGTGTCGTCCGCCGGGGGCGTGACCCGCTCCGCCGGAACGTCGGCGCAGAGCCCGGCCAGGTGGGCGTAGGTCTGCTGCACGGTCCACGCGGGCAGGGCGGGGACGGGGGTCGCGAGCTGCTCCGCGCTCAGACCCTCGGCGAGCGCGAGCATGCGCTCCTGGCAACGGGTGTAGATGTCAGCTGGGTTCATGGCGCCACGGTAACGAACAGCGTTCGGTACCGTGGCGCCGGGGACCGCGCGGGCCGGTGACGCGGCCCTTCAGGGGGGTACGGTCCCTCCGGGGATGGTCACATCAGGGCGCCTGGCAGGACAGCTGGGGCTCGATGTTCGCGTCCTCGTAGGTGGCGGTGAATCCGAAGCTGGCGCTCTCCCCCGCCGCGAGCGTGCCGTTGTGCTCGGAGTTCGTGGCCTCGAAGTGGGCGCCGTGGTTGGTGAGCGAGGCGTTCCAGGAGCTGCTGATGGCCTGACCGTTGGCGAACACCCAGTCCACCATCCAGCCGTCGGTCCCGTTCTCGCCGGCGGTGACCTCGACCTCCGCCTGGAAGCCGCCCTGCCACTCGTTGAGGATGGTGTACTCGGCGGTGCAGTACCCGTTGGGCTCGGGCTCGGGCTCCGGCTCGGGCTCGGGCTCCGGCTCGGGTTCCGGCTCCGGCTCCGGGTCGGGGTTGCCCGAACCGCCGGTGAAGACCACGTCCGAGCAGTTGTAGAACGCCTCGGGGCTGTCGGAGCGCTCCCACACCACGTAGATGATGTGCTGCCCCTGCTTGTCGGGCAGCTCCACGTCCCAGTAGTACTCGGCGCCCTCGACACCGCCGCTGCGCATCGGCGGGTCGGTCACCTCGTCGATGAGCTCCAGGTCGTCCCACGTCAGCGCGTCGGTCGCGGGGTCGAACCCGTCCTCGGTGACGTAGGTGGAGAACGTGCCCGGGTGCGCCGCCCAGGCGTTGTGGTGGAACTCCACCGTCGTGTTGGCGGGCAGTTCGGTGGTCGGCCAGTCGGCGCGGACCGCGTTGAAGGCCGAGAAGGACTCGGTGGGCCCGCACAGCTCCCCGTCGGCCACGAACTCCTGGTGGCGGCCGTCGGAGTTGCTGATGAGGTTGCCGAACCAGTTCCAGAACGGGTAGTTGCCGCCCTCGGCCAGGGCGTCGGCGCAGGCGTCGTTGGTCGGCTGGAGCGCGCCTCCGTTGCCGCCGTCGATGGCGTTCTCGTAGCAGGCGTAGGTACGGCTGGCCGGGTAGGTGAACGCGCCGTGCGCCTCGGCCGGCTCGGGCAGCGCGACGACGGCGGTACTGACGACCAGCCCGCCGAGCGCCACGCTCATGGCGATGGTGTTACGTGACCGCATCGGCCACACTCCTCTTCTTTCGGGGGGGTACCCGGCCGCACGGGTCGGTGCGGCCGGGGGCATGGTTCTGTTCCCTCAGCGGGACCAGGGACTACGGGTGTCCTCGGTACGGGTCTGCTCGGGTACGGGCCGGCCGGTCGGTACGGGTCGGTCGGCCAGCCCGTACGGGCGTTGGTCGGTCAGGAGGCGCTGCACGTCAGCTGGGGGACGGAGACACTCCCGGTGGAGGTGCCC
>NZ_ANAX01000359.1 GCF_000341065.1 Nocardiopsis halotolerans DSM 44410
CCACCCTCCAACCCCACACAACTAACGAAAAACTCAGTAATGGGTCGTATCAGAAGGCCACATGCGCGCTAGCTGGCGTTGCCCAGGCGCTGAGACGCGCTCATGGTGTCGATGAGCAGCTGACAGCGGAGGCAAGGCGTCTGGCCAAGTCGCCTCTGGCGTCCCCGGAGAGCCTGCCCGGTGTGGCCGCGAAGGCGTGGCGCTGGGCTCCTGAGATGCAGGAGGTGTACCGGTCACTGGTTGAGGCTGGGCTCCCCGGTGACATGGCCGAGGCGGCCGCGTCAGTATTTGGCCGGTGGGAAGAGGACAAGGATGATCACGCCCTCACCTTGTCCGAAACCCTGTATCACCTGCATGAAGGGTAAGTGATCAAGAACGAGGACAAGACGAGGGCACGACGGGCTGAGACATCCGGTCCTGGGATGTGGCGCGGGACTGAGGGACCAACCTCGCCCGTCCTCGTCTACGCGGAGACGAGGACGCCGCGCGGGCTGTCACCGCGGAGTTCACCGGCTTCGGCGCCGAGCTTGAAGGCGTCCCACTCGGCCTTGGTGTAGGTGAGGGTGGGGGAGTTGGGGGCGCCGGTGTCGGTGAGGGTGAAGCCACCGTCCGGGAGGAACGCCGCGTGCAGGCGTCGGAAGCCCGTCGCGCCGTTGACGACCTGGTCGAGGAAGTACTCCCAGTCGGCGTGGGGGACGGTGAGCGTGGGGCCGTCGGGGTTCTTGGTGTCGCCGATCTCGGTTACGCCCTCGCGCGGGGAACGAACCTGGACACACCCCTGCGCGCTGGTGCTGGCGCTGGCTTTGAACCACGGCGCGGCGACCGTCTCGGCGCGGTGAGCGGCCAAGGCGGTGGATTCACGCTTCACGGAGGTCCTCCCGGGCGGACTTGATGAGCTGGACCGACTCTTTCTTCGACAGGGCGTCGGCGAGCAGGTTGTTGTAAAGGAGCTTACAGCGGCGTAGATCCCGGGTTTTCTCCAGTGTGAGGTTGCCGCCATGGCTGTCCACGTAGATCACCTCGGGCGCTGACGGTTCGAACTCCAGGATGCTGAACGAGCCCGCAAGGCCCGCGTGCGCTCCCACCGAGGTCGGGATGATCTGGATGGTGACGTGTGGAAGGTCCGTGGTCGTCTTGAGCAGGTGGTCGAGCTGTTCAGCGAGCACCTGACGGCCGCCGACAGGGCGGTGCAGTACGTTCTCCTCCATCACGACCCAGAAGTACAAAGGATCGTCTTCTCGGGTGAGTAGCTCCTGTCGACGCATGCGTAGATCGACGAGTAGTTCAATGTCGTCGGGATGTTCGGCGGGGTTGCCCGCCGTGAGTACGGCGTGGGCGTACTCCCTCGTCTGGAGCAGCCCGTGGACCAGGTTGTGCTCGTAGGCGCGAAGGGACGCGGCGTCCGACTCCAGTCCGACGTAGGTATCGAACTTGGGTGGCAGGACGCTCTCGTAGGACTCGTACCAGCCTTTGCGGCGGGCCTCCTCCGCGAGCTGTAGCAGTACGTCCCGGTGTTCTTCGCTGACCTCGTAGAGGTCCATCAGCATGGTCAGCTCGGGGTGGGTGGGAACGACCTTGCCTCCCTCGACCCGGTAGATCTTCGGGGATCGGATGCGCAGGCGTTTCGCCACGTCTTCGCCGGTGAGGTCGCTGGCTTCCCTGAGCTGGCGGAGCATGATGCCCAGCTTGCGGCGACTGGCTGCCGGTGCGTGGCGTTCGGGCATCGGTGCCCCTCCTCATCGGCTTTGGGCCTGCGCTCGGGTCGTCACTCATTCTCTCCCATCCCTCACGCATCTTCTCAAGAATATTTTCTAGAGAAGGTTGCCAAAAATATTTTCTCGCCACATGATGGATCACAGCCGAGAGCGTGCGTCCCCACACGCAGCGTTACGGGATGGCTGGGGCTGGACCGTGCTACTGAGTACGAGCGACCCAGCCCTCTCGACGGAGGGCGATCGATCGGCGACGTCACCTTCCGCGCGATCACGGCGATCAGCGACAGCATCTACTGGGTCTCGGAGGACCATGATGGGCGGTTTGGGTATACCGCGACAGCGGAGGCCACAAGACGAGGATGAGAGGCCAGCGGTGCGAGGAAGCGCACTACCCCAGCGGGTGTCCGGTGGCAGGCCGGGGGTGCGGGTGGCGATCTTCGGTCCGCTGCCCTCGCAGGTGCGGCAGATGCGCGCCTGGTGTCGCAAGGGCGTTCCCGTCGATCCGCTGCGGGCTCTGCGCGTGGAAGTGGTGGCCAGCGAGCTGGTGACCAACGCGCTGACCCACTCAGCGTCGGGCCGGGCGGGTGGGCACGTCCGGGTGGAGATGGAGCGGCTGACCAGCCGCCTTCTTCGCATCGCGGTCACCGATGACGGGCCATGGCCGGGGCAGGAGGCTCGGTTTCCGTGCCTGGCGGGTGAGGAGGACGCGTTGGCGGTGTGTGGTCGGGGCCTGCGTCTGGTGGAACAGCTGTCCACGTCGTGGGGGTGGGAGGGCGAACCCGGGCGGCCGTTGACGGTGTGGGCGAACCTGGACCCCTACGCCCCCGTCCTCGCACCTGTCGACGCCTGAGGGGACAAAGGTGGGCTGGAACCGCAGCCAGGACGCCGCCCAGTACGAGACCGCCCGTTCGCTGAAGCAGCTGCACAGCCCGTTGTGGTGGGTGCTCTGGGGTCCGGGCTCGCGCCGCTTCTTCGCCTTCCACCTCGGCCCACACCACGTGGAACCGCTGAGCGCGGCCACACCGCAGCTCCTCGACGAACAGATTCGCATCACCGAGCAGGAAGCGCAGCCCCACCGGGGCCAATGACACCCGCTCGGACACAACAGAAAAGAAGACGCCCCAGACCGGTGCTCCACCACCGGGCCGGGGCTCGATCCACCACCTGAGCACACCAGGAGGAAGACCGTGGAACACCCTATCGGCCGACACCGCAGGCCCCGCCAGAGCCTGGCCGGACGCGTGTGGGCCCTGACCGCCACCATCCTGGCCATCGCGTTGGCCTACGTGTTCGTCCCCCAACACCCCCAGCGGGAGAGGGCCGCGATCACGCCGCCGCCCCAGCGTCCGGAACTGCCGCCCGCACCCGCCAACCGAGCTCCCGTCCAGGGCTCGCGCGACTTCCCTGGTGAGCAGGTGTGGCGAGCGAGCGCAAGCCACTCCTCCCCGAAGTGGAAGAGCGACGACCGTCCGCGAACGCCCCACACGCCAGTCCGGACCGAGACCTCCGTTCCGTGCCCGGACCCTGATGGGAGCGCGGGTGCGCTGGTCCGCCCCTACATGCCCCCGTTCCCGAGGGTTCCGGCCGGTGACCTGCTGGCCGCTCCCCCAGTTACACCGCCCCCGGAGCGGGCCGACGACATGGGTGACCTGGCCGCCGCCATCCGCCTCTACCTGCACAGGGTCGGGTGAACACGGTGACGAACACACTCGCGCTCCCGCCCGCCCCGCCCCCGTCTCCGCCCAGGAGAGCGGCGACCTGGTGGGAACACCGCGTCTACCCCGCGCACCTGGACCAGGCCCGCCAGGTCCGCGCCGACCTGCGCTCGGACCTGGCCGCGTTCCCCTCCGATGTGGTGGACACCGTGCTGCTGTGCGCGGCGGAACTGGCCGCCAACGCGGTCAAGTACGCCCCCGACGGCAAAGAGTTCCTGCGCGCGTTGGCGCTGCTGGACGAGCGCACCCTGTGGCTGGCCATCGTGGACGAAGGCAGCGGTACCGGCCTTCCCCACATCCCCGACGACCGGTCGGCGGACGAATGGTCGCTGGCCGAGGGACAACGCGGCCTGATGCTCGTGGACTCCCTGGCCCGGGAATGGGGCCACTACCCGGTGGGACCGGGCACCCCACGCCTGGGACTGGGAGTCTGGGCCACCCTCCCCACGAGCTGACCGGGGTCCGAACCCGGCGGCCCGACCACCCGACCGCCGTGGGCGGCGTCCGTCACGGGCGCCGCCCACAGGAGCACGACCGGTTCCGGACAGCACGGATTCCACTGAGGGCCCGTCCGCTTCTGACCAGCGCGTTCGTGATGATCCCGGTTCGCGAGCAGCCATACTTACCGGTTGGTAACAAATTGGAACCGTGTGCCCCCGGTCTCTGGCACCTGTGACCACGAGCACCCTAGGGTTCCGCCATGGGTGTAATGCGTAAGCGTGTCCTCGTTCGCGTACTTCTGGGCCTGCTCGCCGCCGTCGTGGCGCTGGCCCTGGTCGGCGCGCTCCTGGGCATATGGGCCGTCCGGAGATCGTTCCCGGAGACCTCGGGGGAGCTCTCCCTCCCGGAACTGAACTCCTCCGTCACCGTGCTGCGCGACGAGTACGGCGTCCCCCACGTCTACGCCGACAACGCCCACGACCTGTTCGTGGCGCAGGGGTTCACGCACGCCCAGGACCGCTTCTGGGAGATGGACTTCCGCCGCCACGTCACAGCCGGACGCACCGCCGAGCTGTTCGGCCCCGACCAGGTGGAGACCGACGTCTACCTGCGCACCATGGGCTGGCGGCACGTGGCCGAGCAGGAGTACGAACTCCTCTCCCCCGAGACGCGGGGCCACCTCGACGCCTACGCGGCCGGGGTCAACGCCTGGCTGGACGGCCGGGAGGGCACGGAGGTCAGCCTGGAGTACGGGCTGCTCAAGGTGCTCAACGGCGGCCACGAGATCGAGGAGTGGACCCCGGTCGACAGCCTCGCCTGGCTCAAGGCCATGGCCTGGGACCTGGGAGGCAACATGCGGGAGGAGACCGAGCGCGCCCAGCTGCTCAACGCCGGTCTGACCCGCGAGCAGATCGGGGAGCTCTACCCGGCCTACCCCCACGAGGAGCACCAGCCCATCACGGACACCGACGAGCACGACCAGGCCGGGTCCGAGGAGACCGCACCGAGCGAGGCCGACGCCCAGCGCGCCCCCGACCTGCCCGACGACGCCGTCGCCGCGGTCGCCGAGGTGACCGAGGCCGCCGCGTCGCTGCCCGAGATGCTCGGCCCCAACAGCAGCCCCGACCTGGGTTCCAACTCGTGGGTGGTCGGCGGCGAGCACACCGAGAGCGGCATGCCCCTCCTCGCCAACGACCCCCACCTGGGCGCGGCGATGCCCTCCACCTGGTACCAGATCGGCCTGCACTGCACCGAGCTCACCGAGGAGTGCCCCTTCGACGTCAGCGGGTTCAGCTTCTCCGGCCTGCCCGGTGTGATCATCGGCCAGAACGAGTCCATCGCCTGGGGGTTCACCAACCTCAACCCCGACGTCATGGACCTGTACGTGGAGAAGCTCGACGGCGACGGCTACGTGGTCGACGGCGAGACCCGCCCGCTGGAGACCCGCGAGGAGACCGTCCGCGTGGCGGGCGGCGAGGACGTCGACATCACCGTGCGCTCCACCCACCACGGGCCGCTGCTGTCCGACACCGTCGCGGGCGCGGACCTGGCCGAGATCGCCGAGGACCCGGAGCTGGAGGGCGCGGACGGCGGCGAGTACGCCGTCGCCCTCCAGTGGACCGCGCTCCAGCCGGGCACGACCGCCGACTCCATCTTCATGCTGAACCGGGCCCGGAACTGGGAGGACTTCCGCGAGGCCGCCAGCCAGTTCTCCGTTCCCGCGCAGAACCTCATCTACGCGGACGACGAGGGCAACATCGGCTACCAGGCGCCCGGACTGGTGCCGGTACGCGGCGAGGGCGACGGCCGGTACCCGGCGCCCGGCTGGGACTCGGACCACGACTGGGAGGAGGAGTACCTCCCCTCCGAGGAGCTGCCGAGCGTGTACAACCCCGAGTCGGGCGTCATCGTCACCGCCAACCAGTCGGTCGTGGACCCCGACTACGAGCACATGCTCACCGGTGACTGGGACTACGGGTACCGGTCCCAGCGGATCAACGACCTGATCGCCCAGGCGGTCGAGGAGGGCCCGGTGACCGCCGAGGACATGTCGCGCATCCACATGGACTCGTTCCACGGCGGCGCCGCCGAGGTGGTCCCGTACCTGCTGGAGGCGGACGTGGACGGGATCGCCGCGGAGGCCCGGGCGCAGCTGGAGGACTGGGACCTGCACACCGAGGCGGACTCCGCCGGTGCCGCGTTCTACCAGGCCACCTGGCGCCACCTGCTACCGCTGCTGTTCGACGAGTTGGACCCGTACACCATGAGCGGGAGCTCGCGCGGGATGTACGTGGTGGCCCAGCTGGTGGAGGACCCCGAGTCGGACTGGTGGCGGGGCACGGAGGCCGACGGGCGCGAGGAGGTGCTCGCCGCCGCGATGGACGCCGCCGCGCGGGAGCTGTCCGAGCTGCTGGGCGAGGACCCCGCCGACTGGCGGTGGGGCGACCTGCACACCCTGACCGCGACCCACGAGTCGTTCGGCACGTCGGGTATCGGGCCGGTCGAGTGGCTGTTCAACCGGGGTCCGGTGGAGAGTTCCGGCGGGTCCAGCATCGTCAACGCCACCGGCTGGGACCACACCGAGGGGTACGCGATCACCGCGGTGCCGTCGATGCGGATGGTGGTGGACCTGTCCGACCGGGACGCGTCCACGTGGGTGCACCTGACCGGTAACTCCGGACACGCCTTCCACCCCAACTACGACGACCAGCTGGAGCCGTGGAGTCGGGGTGAGACCCTGCCGTTCGTGGTCAGCGAGGAGGCCGTGCGCGAGGCCGCCGTGGACGAGCTGGTCCTGACCCCGTAGGCGCGGGGCGGGCGCGTACGGACGGGCGGAGGGCCCGCCACGGCTTCCGGGCCGGTGGCGGGCCCTCCCCGTGTCCGGGGTCAGGTCGGGTCGACGGACCGGAGCGGGAAGGAGACCCCGGTGAGCTCCTCCGACAGCGCCCACAGGCGTTTGGCGGCGCGTCCGTCCCAGGCGGCCTCGCTCCGGCTAGCCAGCGCGGGGGCGCCGCGCGTGCCGCCCATGGCCTTGGGCCCGGCGAAGGCCGCGCCGGGCACGTCCTGGGTGGCGGCGAAGATCGTGGGGAGGGCGCCGTCGGCGGGGCTCTGGGCGAAGACCCTGTTGCCCAGCAGCAGGAGCCAGCGGGAGACCGGGTTGGCGCCGTGGCTCTGGAGGTTGGTCGCCGCGTAACCGGGGTGGGCGGCGGTGGACAGGACCGGGGAACCCACCGCCTCCAGGCGCCGCTGGAGTTCCAGCGTGAACAGCAGGTTGGCGAGCTTGGACTGGGCGTAGGCCCTGTAGGGGGTGTAGCCGCGCTCCAGGTTGACGTCGTCGAAGTGAACACCCTGGGCCCTGCGGTGCAGGTCCGAGGAAACGGTCACCACCCGTCCCGTGACGTGTTCCAGGAGCAGGTTGGTCAGGGCGAAGTGGCCGAGGTGGTTGACGCCGAACTGCGTCTCGAAGCCGTCCCTGGTCCTCCCCCGCGCGACCGCCATGACGCCCGCGTTGTTGACCAGGAGGTGGACGTCGCCCCTCCAGCGGTCGGCGAAGGCACGCACGGACGACAGGTCCGCCAGGTCCAGGCGGCGCACCTCGGTGTCGCCCTCCACACCGTCGGCCGCGGCGCGTCCCCTCTCCTCGTCGCGCACGGCCATCACGACACGCGCGCCCGCCCTGGCCAGTACGCGCGTGGTCTCGACGCCCAGGCCGCTGTTGGCTCCGGTGACGATCGCCGTACGACCGCCGAGGTCGGGGATGGTGACCGCTGTGGTGTCCATCACGCCACGGTAGGCGAGCCACCGGGGGTTGTCCATGTCAACAATGATGGCGATGCCAACACCCGTTTATCCTGGGTGTCATGGCCGACCGCCCCTACCACCACGGAGACCTGCGCGCCGCCCTGCTCGCCAGCGCCGAACGCGCCCTGGCCGAACGCGGACCGGCCGCGCTGTCCCTGCGCGAGCTCGCCCGTGAGGCGGGGGTCAGCCACGCGGCGCCGGGCCGCCACTTCCGGGACAAGCAGGCCCTGCTGGACGCGCTCGCGCTCAGCGGTTTCGAGCGTCTGACCGAGCGGTTGGAGGAGGCGTCCGCGGCCGGAGGGGACGTGCGCGCCCAGGTCCTCGCCCTGGCCAGGGTCTACGTGCGGTTCGCGGTCGAGCACGCCGCCCTACTGGACCTGATGCACACGCGCAAGCACGACCCGGAGATCTCCGAGCAGCTGTCCGCCGCGGTGGAGCGGATGGTCGGCTGGGTGGAGCGGCCCATCCTCCAGGGCCAGGCCAGCGGGGAGATCACGGAGGACGACCCGAACGCCGTGGCGGTGACCGTGTCCTCCACCCTGCACGGCTTCGTCGCGCTCAACGCCTCGCACTCCCCGGAGGAGATCGACGCGAAGCTCGCCGGTGTGGTCCGCGTCCTCTTCGACGGCCTCTCCCCGCGCTGACGGAGCGCCCCTCCCACGCGTCCCCGTCGCAACCGGAACGGGCCCTGGTACGTCACACGGGCGAACCGACCCCGAGGCGGAGAAGGCCCCCCTGATGGAGTTCACCGGTGACTTCGAGATCCACCTGCCCCTGGACGCGCCCGGCCCGGGGCGCGTCGCGGAGGCCGCGGAGTGGGCGGGAGGGCACGGGCTCAAGTTCACCCACATCGAAGAGGCTCCACCAGCGGGGATCCTGGCGCGGGTGCTGGCGGCCCCGTCGGCGGTCCCACTGGCGGCACCGCCGACGGGAGCGCGGACTAGCCTGTGGACATGCGGGAGATCCGGGAACGACTGCGCGGGTGGGCCCGTCCGGCCTTCGAAGCCGTCCTGTGGGCCCTGCTCGGCGCGTTGGTCGCCGTCGAGCTGTTCGAATCCCGCGAGCAGCCGCCGTTCGCCGAAACGCTCATGCTCCTCCTGGCCCTGAGCGTGTCGGCGGCCCTGTCCCGCTCCTTCCCCCTCACCTCCCTGGGCGTCATGCTCACCGGCGCCGTCGTGCAGATGACGGCCTCCGTCCTTCTGCTGGTGAGAACCTTCGTGATCTCGCCCTGGCTGGCCGTGGCGCTACTGGCACTGCTCGCGGGTCTGCGTTCCGAACGGGTGCGCCCGGTGGTGACGATGGTGGTCGCGGCGTGCTCGTTCGCCTTCGTGCTGCACCTCTTGTCGAGCCTGGCGCTCGGTCACGACATCCGCACGTTCCTGTCCGACTCCGTGGACTGGCTGGGTGGCGCCCTCGGCATCATCCTGAGCACTCTCACACCGTGGCTGTTTGGCCGCTATCAGCGCCTGCACCGCCGACTGTGGCGGGGCGGCTGGGAGATCGCCGAGCGTATGGAACGGTCCCGCGCCGCCGAGGCCGACCGCGCCCGCCTGCGGGAACGCGCCCGGATCGCGACCCGGATGCACGACTCCCTCGGACACGACCTCGCGCTGATCGCGGTGCGTGCGGCGGCCCTGGAGATGAGCGCCCAGGACGACGAGCAGCGCGGGGCCGCCGGTGAACTGCGCACGGCGGCGCACGAGGCGAACCTGCGGCTGCGGGAGGTCATCGGGGTGCTGCGCGAGAACGACGACGGCGACGCCGCCGAACGTGAGGCGCCCGAACCCGTGGCGACCCTGGTGCAGCGCGCGGCGGACGCCGGAATGCCGGTCCGGCTGCTCCGTGAGGGTTCCGATCCGGACCCGGCCAGCCAGGGCGGAGGTGCCGTGCACCGGGTGGTCCAGGAGGCGCTGACCAACGCGGCCAAGTACGCGCCGGGGGCCGAGGTGACCGTGCGGGTGGTCCGCGAGACGGGCCGGACCCGGGTGTCGGTCAGCGACACCGGCGCTCCCGGGGGCGGGCGCGGCGCTCTGCCCGCGCGGAGGGAGGGGGGATCGGGGCTGGCCGGGCTGCGTTCCCTGGTGGAGGACCTCGGCGGAGGGTTCGACGCCGGTCCTGAGGGAGAGGGCAGCGCGGGGTTCACCGTACGGGCGACCGTCCCGGACTCCGGCGACGAAGTGGATGAGGTCGAGGTGTCGGAGGCCAGGCGCACCCACGGCGAGGTCCGCGCCCGCGTTCGGCGGCGCCTGGCCACCGCCGTCGCCGTTCCGGTCTCCCTGGGACTGGGGGTGCTCCTGCTCGGTTCCGGACTGCTGACGTGGATCAGCGTCAACACCGTCCTGCCCCCGGAGCAGTACGCGCGGCTGTCGGTGGGCGACGACCGGGCGAGGGTGGAGCGGGTACTGCCCCGGTTCTCCTATCCCGAGCGGTCGGTGTCGGCCCGGCTACCCGAGCCGCCCGCGCCGTCCGGCGCCCGGTGCTCCTTCTACCTGTCCCGGTC
Source organism: Nocardiopsis halotolerans DSM 44410 (assembly GCF_000341065.1). Taxonomy (GTDB): domain Bacteria; phylum Actinomycetota; class Actinomycetes; order Streptosporangiales; family Streptosporangiaceae; genus Nocardiopsis; species Nocardiopsis halotolerans. Next base: position 10,173 of record NZ_ANAX01000359.1, read on the forward strand.
CGAGAACGGACTGCCGCCGGTGTACCGGTTGTGCTTCGAGGACGGCGTCCTGGTCGCCAAGGACGAGATCCACCGGACCGAGGAGACGGGCGCCGAGTAGGGTGTCGGCGTGAACGCGACAGACGGTGCCAGTGACGCTGGCAGGGTGTTGAGAGTCATCGTCGCCGACGACGAGGCGATGATGCGCGCGGGGCTGCGCTCGATCCTGTCCTCGGTTCCGGGGATCGAGGTGGTGGGCGAGGCCGAGGACGGCGCCGCCGCCGTGGCCCTGGTCGCCGAACACCGCCCAGACATCGCCCTGCTGGACGTGCAGATGCCCGGCACGGACGGGCTGGAGGCCACTGAGGCCATCACCGGGAAGTATCCGGGGACCGCGGTCGTCATCCTCACCACGTTCTCCGAGGACGCCTACATCGCGCGGGCCCTCTCCGGGGGCGCGAGCGGGTTCGTGCTGAAGAGCGGCGACCCCCGGCAGCTGGTGGAGGGGCTCCGCGCGGTCGCGGAGGGCGGGGCGTACCTGTCTCCGGAGGTGGCTCGGCGGGTCATCGACGAACTGGACGCCTCCGGTGGGCGCTCCGGTGGACGCTCCGGAGGGCGGTTGTCCCGCGCGACGGCGGCCCGGGAGCAGGTCGGGCGGCTCACCGAACGCGAACGCGACGTGCTGGCGCTGGTCGGCGAGGGGTGCTCCAACGACGAGATCGCCCGCCGCCTGACGATCGCCCCGGGCACGGTCAAGGTGCACGTGGGGTCGATCCTCGCCGGGCTCGACGTGCGCAACCGCGTGCAGGCGGCCATCGTGGCCTACGAGGCCGGGTTGGTCTGAGGGCGCCGGTCTCCCGCGTTCCTCTGCGCCAACGAATGCACCGACCTCGGACACCCGGCAGGTGGGGCGGCCCCGGTCGTCCACAGGCTGGGGTCGGGGCTGGTGACGCGGGGACTCGATGCGGTTTGCTGGAAATCGGGGGGACCCCGGGGCTCCTTCCCGTCGGCGTGCCCGGCCCCCGTTCCCACACCCCGTCCCTCCCGTCTACCCCTTTGTGCCTACTCGGTCGCTGCCGTCCAGGAGATGTGCGCGAGACGCCCGGCGACCGACCATTGCGGCATGATCACCAACGCCTCCGTCCGGAGAAAACGCGCGGCCGCCTACGGGTCGGCCCTCCTCGTCCTCGCCGCGGCCTTCGCCACACCCACCGCCATCACCATCGCCACCGACGACGGGAGCCTGGTCCTCACACCGCCCGAACCCACCGGCCCGTACACCGTCGGCCGGACCGAACTGCACCTGGTCGACCCCGACCGGGGCCACCCCTGGGTCCCCAGAGCCAACGAACGGGACGTCATGGTCAGCGTCTGGTACCCGGCCGAGGAGGAGGGGGACGGCACGGACAGCCAGGAAGACCGGGACGACACGGGTGACACGGGCGGTGCGGGCGTCGGCGAACCCGCGCCGTACGTGACGCCCTCACTCGCCGACACGTTGAAAAGTGAGCTGGAGCAGGCGGGGTTGCACCGCGACACCGTGGACTTCGGCGCCTCCTTCAGTAACGCCCTCCAGGACGCGGACGTGGCCGACGGCGGCCCGTTCCCCGTCGTACTGTTCTCACCCGGATTCGGTGTCTCCAGGTTCCTGAACACCTCCAACGTCGAGGAGCTCGCCTCCCACGGGTACGTGGTGGCGGCCATGGACCACCCGTACGAGACCCCCGCCGTCGACCTTCCGGACGGTCGGGTTCTGCGAACGAACGCACCCGCCCATGGTACGGAGATGTACCAGAAGGCCATCGCCACCCGGATCGCGGACACCCGTCTGGTCCTGGACGGTCTGACCGAGCTGGCGGAGGGAGGTTCCCCCGACGCCAGTGGCCAGGAGCAGCCCGAGGAACTGGGCGCGGCCCTGGACATGGAGTCTGTGGGCATGTTCGGCCAGTCCGCGGGAGGGTTCACGGCCGCGGAGGTGATGCTCGTGGACGAACGGATCGATGCGGGCATGGATCTGGACGGCAGCATCGGCTACCACGTGGGGGACGAGGTGTGGGGCGACGCCACCCTCCGCGGCGCCGACCGGCCGTTCGCGTTCCTGGGGGCCGGACTCAGCGGATCCGACCAGGAACCGCACACCAGCGAGCACAGTGCCGACCTCCGGATGTTCGTCGAGGCGTCATCACATCCGGTCCTGGAGTTGTACATGGCCGACGGTGAGCACATGAGCTACGTGGACCATCAGTGGATCCTGCCCGCCGTCGAGGAGTTCCACCAGCCGGACAGCCGCGCCTGGGACGATCTGGTGACCGAATCGATCGGCACCGTCGACCCGGAGGAGTCCATCCGCGCCCAGCGCGCCCACGTCACGGCCTTCTTCGACGCCCACCTGCGCGGCGAGGAGACCCCGCTCCTCGACGGGCCCTCGCCCGACCTCCCCGCCATGGAGTTCGTCGACCACGGCTGACGACGCGCACCTCTACCAGGGGGCCGTGTCCCGGGCGTTCCGTGCCCGGGACACGGCCCTTCCCGGACGCTCCTGGACGTCCCCCGTCCCGCACGGGGCCGCTCCGGTGCCGGAACCACGGCCTACCCCGGCACCGGGAACAGCGCCGGGAACGAAGCCCGGAAGCGGCACCGGGAGAGGCTGGCGCTGGAGGTGCGGGCCTCCGCCGCTGACCGACGGCCAGTCGCCAGGACCGGGAACCGGCCGCCAGGGCCGGAAGCCGGGACAGGCGAACAGCGGCCGGTTCACGCCCGCACGGGGCCAGAGCCCCTCGAACGTTGCGAACCGGCCGCCGCTCCGCCTCGTCCAGCCCCTACACGTCGCGGACGCGCAGTTCGGTGTGGGCCACGATCTGCGCGGCCAGGGCCCAGCCCGCCACCACGACGACGTTCACGAAGCCGTCGTGCGGCGCCGTGTAGAACCCCACGTCACCGCCCGCGTAGAACTCGATGCCCGCCAGCCCCGGCATCAGCGCGGCGAGGTCGTTGATCACCTGCGCCTGGGAGAGCTGCATGACCATCGGCAGCCCCAGGAGCAGCACGAACCCCAGGGTGAACGTGCCCGGCATGCTCCGCAGCGCCGTACCGACCCCGACGAACAGCACCGCGAACAGCGCCATGCACGCGCCCGCGCCCAACGCCGTCCCGAGGGTCAGGGGCACGTCGACGGAGGCGTACCGGCCGACGAACCCGGTCAGCACCGCGACGCCCGCCAGCGTGGTGAGGACGCCCACCGCGAAGGCCAGCGCGGCGGTCACCAGCGTGCGCGCGACCAGCACCGTGCCCCTGTCGGGCCGCCACAGCAGCGTGCTGGTGACGCTGCGGTTGCCGAACTCCCCGGTCGCGGACAGCGCCGCCACGACCAGCACCGCGAACTGCACCAGGTAGAAGTGTCCCTGCGAGGTGAGCCGCAGGAACGCCCCGGGATCCGCCTCGTCCGGGTTCTCCATGATCCGGGTCCACTCCGTGTACCCCATGAGCGCGGCGAACACGACCATGCCCGCCAGCGCCGCGGCGACGGCCCACCAGGTGGACCGCAGGGACGACTGCCGGACCCACTCCGCGGAAACCTCCCGGAGCAGCTCCGGTCGGCGGCGTTCCGTGGACGTGTTTTCCGTGTTCTCTCCGCCTCCCGTGTTCCCCGTGTTTCCGTGACGCCCGGGGCGCCGAGGGTTCCCGGGACCCTCCCGGACCCCCGTGGCGCCGGACGCGTCCGACACACCTGACATCTTCGCCTCGCTCATACCGTCCCGCCCCTGCTTCCCGTCGCTCCTGGCGCTCGCCCGTTCCTCCTGGTCACCGACGCCTCCAGCGGCGCACCCGGCGGCCCTTGTGCGCGGCGTTCCCGACGCCTCCCGCCGGGCCCGGCTTCCCAACCTTCCCGACGTCGGACCGGGAGCCGTACTCGACGGCCTCTCCGGTGAGCTCCAGGTAGGCCTCCTCCAGCGACGCCTGCTCCAGCCGGAGTCCGTGCACGCGTGCGCCCACCGCGTGCGCGTGGTCGCCGACCTCCGCCACGCCCAGCCCGAACACCCGCAGTCCGGGCCCCCGCGAGCCGGTCCCCCTCGGGCCGCCGCCAGGGTCGGCTCCGTGAGTACCTCCGTCGGGAACCCCGGCGGAAACCCGGGCCTCCCGTCCGCCACCGGAGTCACCGTCCCCACCGTCCTCCGCGGCCTCGACACGCACCGACGGCCCCAGCCCCTCCAGCCGCCCCCGCAACTCTCCGGCGTCCGGGCTGTGCACCAGCACGTGCGTGCGCGACCACGCCGCGATCACGTCACCGATCGGCGTGTCCGTGATCAGACGTCCCCGTCCCACCACGACGAGGTGGTCGGCGACCATCTCCATCTCGCTCATCAGGTGGCTGGAGACGAAGACGGTGCGGCCCTCGTCGGCCAACCGGCGCGTCAGGTCCCGCATCCACCGCACGCCGTCCAGGTCGAGCCCGTTCACCGGTTCGTCGAACAGCAGCACCCCCGGGTCCCCCAGGAGGGCGTCCGCGACGCCCAGCCTCTGGCGCATGCCCAGGGAGTAGCCGCCGACCCGCCGCCCCGCGACGTCGGTCAGGCCGACCTCCTCCAGCACCTCGTCCACGCGGCTCCGTGGAATCCCGCCGCCCCGCGCCTTGGCGGTCAGGTGGGCCCGGGCGCTGCGTCCCGGGTGGGCGGCGTCCGGTGACAGCAGGGCGCCGACCTGCCTCGTCGGCCGCGCCAGCCGCCCGTACTCGCGGCCGTTCACCAGCGCCTCGCCCGACGTCGGCCGGGCCAGGCCCAACAGCATCCGCATGGTCGTGGACTTTCCGGCGCCGTTGGGCCCCAGGAAGCCGGTCACCCGGCCGGGTTCGACGGTGAAGGTGAGCCCGTCCACCGCCGTCCTTCCTCCGTAGCGTTTGGTCAGTTCGCGCACCGTGAGCACGGTTTCCCCTCTCTGCCACTCTCGGGTGCACCACGCTAGGAACGGGCGGCCCCGCCCCACATCTGTGGTTCGTCGGGAGCCGACTACGCACTTGTGCCTACTCCGCACGTGTCCGAAGCCGCCCGGACGCCCGATCGACCACCGGGCTGTCCGGCTCCCGGCCGGGGCCGGTCCCGTTTCACCGAACCGGCGTTTCGGGTAGGTCCTGTCCATGACGACCAACCGTCCGGAACGGGGGGAGATCATGCGGGCATCCATCGGCGACCACGTGCGCACGCACGGGATCGTGAGCACCGAGGGCCAGCACGTCGGGGAGATCGTGGAGATACGCGGGGCCAACGACGGCCCGCCATACGTGGTGCGGTTCCCCGACGGCGAGGAGAAGCTCCTCTATCCGGGACCGACCACGGTGGTGGAGCCCCGTAAGCCCGCGGACTGAGGGGACACCGGCGACCGGGGCGCTGGGATACGGCGCCCGGAGGCCCGGAAAGGGCGCGGAACCAAAGGAGCGGAGACGACAGCGGCGGCGGGCATCGCGCCCGCCGCCGCTCGTGTCTCCGCTGCTTTCCGCTGCTCTCGTCGTCCCCACCGTTCCGGCCCTCCGCCGGGGTCAGGTGGAGAGCCGGTCCAGGAAACCCCCCAGGTTGGTCAGGGCCCGCGCGACCTTCTCGTCCACGGTGAGGGACTCCTCGAACCGCCCGCCGGGCTCCGGCTCCTTCTTCCCCCGCACGTACAGCGAGCATGCGAAGTCGGTGCACATGTACAGGCCCACGGTGTTGCCGTCACGGCCGGACTTTCCCGCCTTGGGCGCGGCCAGCAGGGACACCCCCTGCCCGGGATGGGTGGTCAGGCACACCGAACACATGCTCGGGCGCGGGCCTGGACGGGTGGCCGACAGCCGGAAGGCGACGCCCACGAGCCGGTCGCCGCGCTCGGTGACGAGGTAGGCGCGCTCGTGCGCGGTGCGGTCGCGCCAGCCGAAGAAGTCCAGGTCCTCCCAGGGGCGGCTGTCCAGGTCACGCGGCACCGAGAGCCGCTTCGCCTCCCCCTTCGAGCAGTTCACGAACGACGTCCGGACGTCCTGCTCAGTCAAAGCTCTCATGGCAGGGACGCTAGCCGTCCGCGCGGACACGGAGCAATCGATTAACGCGCCTGGTCGCGCACTGCCTTCCCTCCCCGGGGGACCCGGCACCCGGACCCCGCGAACGGCACAAAACCTGTGGAACACCCCGGACACGGCGGCCTACGCTCACGCCAGGCGGCACGGCCGCACCCGCGGCCGTACAGGTATGCGCGCGCTCCTTCCCCGTCTCCCACCCCGACCACCACGAAAGGACGGACACTCATGGCCACCAACCACCGGGAACTGGCCAAGGTCCGCAACATCGGGATCATGGCCCACATCGACGCGGGCAAGACGACGACCACCGAGCGCATCCTGTACTACACCGGTTCCTCCCACAAGGTCGGCGAGGTCCACGACGGCACCACCGCCACGGACTTCATGCCGGAGGAGCGCGAGCACGGCATCACCATCACGTCCGCGGCGGTCACCTGCCACTGGGCGGTGGACGGGGTCGAGCACACCGTGAACCTCATCGACACCCCCGGCCACATCGACTTCACCGTCGAGGTGGAACGCTGCCTGCGCGTGCTCGACGGCGCGGTCGCGGTGTTCGACGGCGTCGCCGGTGTCGAACCGCAGTCCGAGACCGTGTGGCGGCAGGCGGACCGTTACGGCGTGCCGCGCGTGTGCTTCGTCAACAAGCTGGACCGCGTGGGCGCCGACTTCGCGCGCTGCGTGGACATGATCGCCGGACGCCTGGGCGCGGCACCGCTGGTGCTGCAACTGCCCGTCGGCGCCGAGTCGGACTTCCGCGGCGTGGTCGACCTCGTCGGCATGCGGGCGCTCGTGTGGTCATCGTCGGCCGACACCGGACTCGGCGCGTCCTACGAGGTCGTCGGCGTTCCCGACGAGTTGGCCGACCAGGCGCGGGAGTGGCGTGCCCGCCTGCTGGAGGCGGTCGCCGAGCACGACGACGAGCTGATGGAACTGTACGTTGCGGGTGTGGAGCCCTCGGAGGAGGCCCTGCACGCGGCGGTCCGACGCGCCACGGTGCGCTCCGTCGGCGGGGCCACCACCGTGACGCCCGTGCTGTGCGGCACGGCGTTCAGGAACAGGGGTGTGCAACCGCTGCTGGACGCGGTGGTCCGTTATCTGCCCTCCCCGCTGGACGCGGGGGCGGTGGAGGGGCACCGCCCGGGCGACCCGGACGCGGTGGTCGGGCGCCCGCCGTCCGAGGACGCCCCGGTGGCCGCCCTGGCCTTCAAGATCATGAGCGACCCCCACCTGGGCAGGCTCACGTTCCTCCGCCTGTACTCGGGGCGGATCGACACGGGCGCGCAGGTCCACAACCCCGCGAGGGGGAGGAAGGAGCGGATCGGCAAGATCTACCGCATGCACGCCGACAAACGCGCGGAGATCGCGTCGGCGGGCGCCGGTGACATCGTCGCCGTCATGGGGCTGCGGCAGACCGCGACCGGTGAGACCCTGTGCGATCCGGCGGACCCGGTCGTGCTGGAGTCCGTGGACTTCCCCGACCCGGTCATCCGGGTCGCGGTGGAGCCCAGATCCAAGGCCGACCAGGACAGGCTGTCCGGTGCCATCGGGCGCCTCGCCGAGGAGGACCCGTCGTTTCGGGTGCACAGCGATCCCGAGACCGGCCAGACCATCCTGGGCGGGATGGGTGAGCTGCACCTGGACGTGCTGGTGCGCCGGATGCGCCGCGAGTTCGACGTGGACGCCCATGTGGGCAGGCCGCAGGTGGCCTACCGGGAGACGATCCGGCGCGCGGTCGCGGAGGTGGAGCACACCCACCGCAAGCAGAACGGCGGCAAGGGGCAGTTCGCGCGGGTGCGGATCGCCGTGGAGCCCCTGGAGGAAGGGTACGAGTTCGTGAGCGAGGTGACCGGCGGCCGGGTGCCCGGGGAGTTCGTCCCGTCCGTGGACCAGGGCTGTCGGCAGGCGATGCGGTCCGGTGTCCTCGCCGGGTACGAGATGACGGGTGTGCGGGTGCGGCTGCTCGACGGCGCGTTCCACACCGAGGACTCGTCGGAGGCGGCGTTCCGGACCGCGGCCTCGAACGCCTTCCGGGATGCGGTGGCTCAGGCGGATCCGGTGCTCCTGGAACCGGTGATGGACGTGGAGGTGACGACGCCCGAGGAGTACATGGGTGACGTGATCGGCGACCTCGGCGCCCGGCGCGGCCGGGTGCGGGCGATGGCGGACCGGTACGGCGCCAAGGTGGTGTCGGCGCTGGTGCCGTTGTCGGAGATGTTCGGCTACGTGGGTGAACTGCGCAGCCGCACGTCGGGGAGGGCGGACCACACGATGGAGTTCGACTCCCACGCCGAGGTGCCGAAGGCCGTCGCGGACCTCGTGATCGGGAGGACCGCCTAGCGCGGTGACCGGAGGGGTTCACGGGCACGCCGCACGTGGCGCGGCCCGTGGTCGCGTGGCCGTGGCCCCGTGCTCGCGGTGAGGTTCGGCGCTCCCGGCACCGTCCCGTGGCGGGGGGGGGG
>NZ_ANAX01000360.1 GCF_000341065.1 Nocardiopsis halotolerans DSM 44410
CGGACCGCTGACGGCGCGGGCCCCGGTCTCCGGATCGGGGCCCGTCAGGGTGTGCGGGCAGCACGATGCCTCCCTCACCTGTGGGCCCCCTGTATCCAGGGAACCGCGAAACACCCGGCGGCGCCAGACCTTCCTCGTTCCTGTGGACAACGTGGAGGACACCGCTTCCGGGTGTTCACGGCCGAAACCGTGTGCGGCGCGGCGCCGCCTACCCGACGTGGAACGCGTCCGGGTGTTCGCGCGCCGGGTCCTTCCGCCGGTCCCCGGGGCGCCGGAACCGCCTCCCGGTCCCCCGCGCCCTCTCGACCCGGGTTCCGGCCACCAGGTCGGCGTAGGTGCGTCCGGTTCCGCGGACCGCGGCGGCCAGTTGCGCGCCCACCGCGACGTGGGCGACCGCGGCCAGCACCGTCCCCCGGGTGTGGGCTCCGCCCCGCAGGTCCCACACCGACTGGTGACCCAGTTCCCAGGGCAGGGCGGTCTTCGCGAGCAGTCGGGCGAACGCACGCGGGAAACCCGGCGGACCGCCGTCCGGGCCGCTCACCCGCAGCCCCAGGAGGCGCTTGCCCGGGGTGGCTCCCCGGGCCTCCCCGACGGCCAGGGCGGCGACGGCCGGAACGGTCAGTCCGAACGCGACGCCCAGCCGGAGCCCTGCGGTGGGCTCCGCGTCGGCCACGGGACGTCCCCGGCTGAGCACCAGCGCTCCCAGCGCGGCCGGGGGGATCGCCGCCAGGGTGTAGTCGACGGTCGTGGCCAGGACGCGGCGGAGCAGCAGATCGGCATCGGCTTCCACGTGTCGGCACATCCTCTTCTTCTCGAAACCCGGGACACCCCCACCGACGCCGCTCGCGCGCGTCGCGCCTGACCAGGTCGGACAGGGCCGCCTCACGAAAAACGCCATCCCCGTCCGCCCACGGCGGTCCACGCCCCCCGGACGTCGGGCACCGGACGCGGCCGCGCCGCCGCACGTCGACCCTTTCGCTTTCGCGATGCTACCGCGACGCGATGGCACCACCAACCCAGGAATCAATACCCCCAGGAAGACAACCCAAATTCCGAAAGAGTTCCACAAAAACTTACCCCGCGGACCACTCCATCCTCCCAATCAACTCGATAGGGAATTGGAGGAAGAGCCAAGCAGAACTACTCCTCACGCCCGCACGGTCACCCACAGGCAGAAAGGGGACACCCGGTTCCCGCCGTTTCCTCACAGCAGGGATCCCGAAACATGGAAGAAGGCACAAAAACACGTGGAGCCCCCACCCGAGCACACTCCGAGAGAACGGACATACAACCCCATAAGACAATATTCTTCCGATTCACGCCGTATCTTCTTCGAGGCCTTCCCAAAGACAGCAGGATTGATTAGCGTTCTCGCGATCATTCAAGACGCAACCATCAGAACATCCCCCTCCATCCCCCACGCGCCCTCGGAGCAACAGCCACAGCCCGACCGCACAGCTCCCCTGGAATCACATTTCCCGCCGCGGGAAGAACCGGATCCAGAGCGGAAAGAAACGGTAAACGTTTGATCACCGAAACTGATGCGTCGTCGTCCGCACCACCGCGTTCCGAACCGGACGACGCCGTGTCCATCAGCAACATCACCAAGTCCTTCGGTCGCCTCCGCGCACTCGACGACGTCACCCTGAGCATCTCGTCCGGGCAGGTCTACGGGGTCCTCGGCCCCAACGGCGCCGGCAAGACGACGCTCCTGCGCATCCTCCTGGGCCTGGTCCGCCCCGACAGCGGCACGGTCTCCGTCCTCGGACACGCACCGGGCGACCGGCGCGCACTGCGCGACATCGGCGCGCTCATCGAGGCCCCGGCCTTCGTCCCGGGCCTGAGCGGGCGCACCAACCTGCGCGTCCTGGCACGTGCGCGCGGCCTCTCCGACACCGAGGTCGACCGCGTCCTGCGCCTGGTGGACCTGGCCGAACGCGCGGACGACCGCTTCGCCGGATACTCCCTGGGCATGCGTCAACGCCTGGGGGTCGCCGCCACCCTGCTGGGCGACCCGCGCCTGCTCATCCTGGACGAGCCCACCAACGGACTCGACCCGGAGGGCGTGGTGTGGATGCGCTCCCTCGTACGCGAGCTGAGCGGGTCCGGGCACACCGTGCTGTTCTCCTCGCACATGCTCGGTGAGGTCCAGCAGGTGTGCGACCGCGTGGTGGTCGTCAACGGCGGCACCGTCGTCGCCGAGGACTCGATGGACAACATCCGCACCCCCGACGTCTCCCTGCACGTCCACGCCGAGCCCGACCACCTGGTCGAGCGGGTGCTCACGGAGTCCGCCGGGGCGGGTACGCCGGTGCGCGGGGAGGAGGGCCGCTGGAGGACGAGCGTGGCCCCCGACGAGGTTCCCCGCATCGTCCGCGCCCTCGTCGAGGCCGGCGCCGACGTCCACGAGGTCCGCAAGGAGCGCCAGTCGCTGGAGGAGGTCTTCTTCGCACTGACCGGGAGCCAGGAGGAACACCCGTGATCGCCGCGCTCAACTCCGAACTGCTGCTGCTCCGCCGTCGCACGGCACCCTACGCGGTGGGCACCGCCTGGGTCGTGATGGTCGTGTGCTTCGCGTTCCTCATCCCCTACATCGTCTACCTCAACCTGGAGACCGCCGCCGAACGCGAACAGATCCTGCGGATCCTGCTCCCCGCGTCGGTGGGGAGTACCGCCGTGAGCAGTTACCCGCTCTTCGGCGGCGCGCTCATGCTCGTGCTGGGCGTGCTGCTCACCGGTTCGGAGTACCGCTGGAGGACCTGGACCGTCCGCCTGTCCCAGGGGCCGAACCGGACGCAGGTGGTGTCGGCCAAGTTCGGCGCGGGCGCGATCGCCGCCTGCCTCATCGCCGTGGCCGCGATGCTCGCCTCGGTCGCGGCCGCCGCCGTGATCTCGGTCGCCACCGGGCAGCCCATGACCTGGCCGGCGGTGACCGACCTGCTGGCCTCCCTGGGCGGCGCGGCCCTGATCTCGGTCGCGTGGGCCAGCCTGGGCGCGACTCTGGCGGTGGTCTTCCGCGGCACCAGCGTCGCCCTCGCCGTCGGCCTGGTGTGGACCCTCGGGCTGGAGAACGCCGTCTCCGGCCTGGCGTCGATGTTCACCGTCCTGGAACCGCTGCGCGCCGTTCTGCTGGGCACGGCCAGCGGCTCGCTGGTGGCGGCCATCGGCGCGCCCACCCAGTCCGAGGGCGGGACCCCCGGAGTGGTGGACCACCTGACCGGGCCCGCGGCGGTCGCGGTCCTGCTCGCCTACACCGTGGTCTCGACCCTCGTGGCCGTCTGGCTGCTCCGCCGCAGGGACGTCGCCTGACTCCTCCCCTCCCTCCCCCACATCCCCGTCATCCCCTGGAGGACCGTTGCCCACTCTGCCGCCCCACCGTCCACGACTGCGCCAGGACACCGTGGTACTGGAGATCCCCGAAGGTGTGTTCGTCCGCGGTGCCGAGGACAGTTTCATCGTCCGCGGCAAGGGCGCCTACCGCTACCTGTCGGTGCTGGTGCCGCACCTGGACGGCACGAAGACGACCGAGGACATCACCGCGAGCCTGCCCGAGGCCCACGCCAACGCGGTCCGCTCCCTCCTGGCCCAGCTCACCGAGCGCGGAGCCGTCCTCGACGCCCCCGAACCGGGGGCCGTGGTCGAGGACGCTCTACGGGAGCGCTTCGCCGCACAGGTGTCGCTGCTGGAGCACCACGGCGATGACGGGCACGGCTTCCTCCGGATCGCCGGAGCGCGCGTGGCCGTCGTCTCCGACAGCGCACGCGTCGGCGACGCGCTCGCCGACGCGTTGGCGGCCAACGGGGTCGGTGCCCGGGGCGGCGTCACCGTGCACCCCGTCGACGGGGACGTCGACCCCTCCGACGTGGACCTGGTGTGCGCGCTGGCCGTCGAGGGCCCCCAACCCCGCCTCCTGGAGCTGGCCCGGGCCGCCCGGGCCTCGGGAGCCGCGTTCCTGGCGCTGCTGCGCACGGGCGACCGTCTGCTCGTCGGGCCGTGGCAGGCACCGGACGGGGGCGTGGACCTGTGCTCCCTGCTGTTGCGCATGAGCGACAACGCGGTCCCCGAGACCCTCGGGATGTGGCAGGCCATCGGGGCGGGAACCGCCGCACCCGCGCTTCCCGCCCTTCCCGGAACCTCCACGACGGTGGCCGTGGAGATCATGGGTTTCGAGGTCTTCAAGGCGCTCGGCGGCGTACTGCCCCCCGACGTCGACGGACGGACGGTCGTCGTCGACTCACGGTTCCTGACCGCGCGCACCGAACCGGTGGTGGCCCATCCCGCGGGGGACACACAGCCCGTCCCGCCCCACGAACCCGACACGTCGGACGACCTCTCCGACACGGAGGCCGCCTACCTGCGGTTCGAGCCCCTGATCGCCGAGACCACCGGGGTCATGAGCCGGTTCGACGACGATCCCCTGCCGCAGATCCCGGTCAAGATCTCCGTGCTGCGGGCACCCGCCGTGCGTCCGGAGCCGGTGGTGGCGTTCGCCTCCGACACGGTGATGCGGGCACGCCTGTCGGCGTTGGAGCAGGCGTCCGCCGAGTACGCGTTGGGCGTGCACCGCCGCCGCTCCTCGCTGCCGACCCCCGACGGGGACGCGCTCACCGTCGAGGCCGCCCGGATGGAGACCTGGCTGGGTGCCGCGGTGGCGGAGGGCACACCGGTCGCGGCGCGCGACATGGCCGACGGTTCCGCGCTGGCCGTGGACCGTGACGCCGTCCTCACCGGCCCCTGGGACCGTGACACCGCCCGCTTCGAACCGGCCCTGACCGGTCTGGCCGCCGGTTCGACCGCACGGGAGGCGGCCGAACGGGCGCTGCGGGACGCCGCCGCGGCCCGGACGGTGTCCCTGGTGACCCGCGGCGACGTGCCGCTGCGGCCGGTGGGCACCGAGCTGATCGACAAGGTGCTCGACGACTCCGAACGCGCCCGGCTGGCGATGTTCACCGCGGAGCTGGACTCGTCGGGTCGGCGCCCCGAGCTGTTCCTGGCCCCCGGCCCGGCCCCGGTGGCCGTGGTCCGGACCGCCGAGCGGACCCTGGCCCGCACGGGTCGCACTTGGGCCGAGGCCGCCGAGACGGCACTGCGCGAACTGGCGGGGCGCCTGCAACTCGGGGACGTCGAGGCCCCCGCTCCCCTGTTGGGCGCCTCCGACGACCTCCCGGACGTCCCCGCCGGCGCGCCGTTGGGCGACCCGACCGCTCTGGAACTCGTGGGCGACCCGGAGCGGGTCCTCGCCCGGCTGGGCGAGGAGGGACGTCGTACAGCGCTCACCGAACTCACCCCGCCCGACCTGGTCGGGGTGGTGCACGTGGCCCGTGCCCTGGTCTACCAGGCGTAGGCCCGTGCTCCCGCCGCGGACGGCGCGGCGGTTCACACCCGCGTGAGACCTCCGGAGGGAGGTGAACCCCCATGAGCCTGCATGAGGAACTCCTGAGCCTGGAGACGGCGACCTTCGAGATCGAGGAGATCGCCGTCGTCGGCCAGGACCTGGCCGGCTGGTGCAGTTCCAGCTGCTCCTGCTCCAGCTGCTCCTCCTGCTCCACCTCCAGCTGCTGCTCGTGCAGCACCAGCACCGGTTGCGGCGGCTGATCCCGCCGGGCCCCACCAAGAGAACGCAAGGAAGGAACCCCCGTGTCCAACCAGACCCTCGGCCGTGAGCTCCTCGAGCTTGAGGCCGTCACCTTCGAGGTCGAGGACCTCTCCGACGTGGGCCAGGACATGGCCGGAGTGTGCAGCTCCAGCTGCTCCTGCTCCAGCTGCTCCTCCTGCTCCACCTCCAGCTGCTGCTCGTGCAGCACCAGCACCTCCAGCTGCGGCTGAGGCGCTGAATCCCCCACAGAGAAAGAAAGGGAGAAACCCCCGTGTCCAACCAGACCCTCGGCCGTGAGCTCCTCGAGCTCGAGGCCGTCACCTTCGAGGTCGAGGACCTCTCCGACGTCGGCCAGGACATGGCCGGAGTGTGCAGCTCCAGCTGCTCCTGCTCCAGCTGCTCCTCCTGCTCCACCTCCAGCTGCTGCTCGTGCAGCACCAGCACC
>NZ_ANAX01000361.1 GCF_000341065.1 Nocardiopsis halotolerans DSM 44410
TCCCGCCGCCCGGTGACGCCGCGGACGGGGTCCGTGGCGTCACCCCCATCCCCCGTACGACGAGAGCAAGAGGTGTCAGATGACGATGATGACCCCGTCCCCGGTCGCCGGTCCCGGGACACCGGCAGCGGTGTTCGGCCGGATGGTCGCCGACCGTGTACGCGGTGCCGACGGAGCGATCGACGTGGCCGTCCTGGGGATCCCCGGCGCGGACTCCGGGGAGGTGGTCGCGCTGGGCGGCGGGGACGCGAGGGCCCGGGTGAGCGTCCGCCTGTACGGATCGAGTGTCGTCGTCGCCGCCACCCCCGGAGCGCCTGGGCCCTGCCCGTGCTGCCTGGACCGCAGGTGGCTGGTGTGCCGTCCCAAGGCGGAACGCCAGGCCCTGGAGGACCCGCACGGCGTCCTCGCCTCCACCGTGGTCGTTCCGGGACCCCACACCGCCGCGGTCACCGCCGCCCTGGTCGAGGCGGCCCTGGCCGAGGACGACCCGCGCAGCTCACCGGTGTGGGAGGTCGACACGCTGACCTCGGCCGTCAACCGGTTCGGCCTGATCCGCGACTCCGCGTGCGAGCGGTGCGCCCGACCGGTCGAGGACACCGCCGAGGGCGCCCGCGTCGTGCTGGAGCCGGTCCCCGTGGTCTCCCCCGGCGCCACCCGCGCCCGGCGGCCGGAGGACCTCGACCTGCCGATGGAGGCACTGGCCAACTCGGTCTGCGGCATGCTCGGCGGTCCGGCGATGCGCGCCTACCAGGCGACGGCGACCGCGCCGGTCAGCGGATGGTTCAACGTCCGCAGCAAGTACGCGCTGCACGAACTGTGGTGGAGCGGGCACGCCGAGAGCTACGCCCGCAGTGAGCTCCTGGCGGCCCTGGAGGGGTTGGAACGCGACGCCGGACAGCAGCCGCGGCGCGCCCGTGTCGCCCTGCGCGCCCGCGCCGCGGACCTGGACGTCCCCCACCTGGACCCGTCCGAGTGCGGGCTCTACTCCGAGGAGTTCTACCGGCACCACAGCCACCAGTACGTCCCCTGGTCCGAACAGCCCGAAGTGCCGTGGGTGTGGGGCTACTCGCTCCGGGACGAGCGCCCGCTGCTCGTCCCCGAACAGCTCGTCTACTACCTGGACCACCGCACCGACCACCGCAACACCGTGCAGGAGTGCTCCAACGGGTGCGCCTCGGGCAGCTCCCCGACCGAGGCCGTCCTGCACGGCCTGCTCGAACTCATGGAGCGGGACGCCTTCCTCGTCAGCTGGTACGCCGGCCTGACCCCGGCCGAGATCGACCTGGACACCGTCGACTCCGCCCTGGTCCAGCAGATGCGCGCGCACGTGGACCTCTACGGCTACGACCTCCGCTGCTTCGACATCCGCACCGACCTGCCGGTGCCCGCGGTCGGCGCGGTCTCGGTACGCCGCGGTGACGGTCTGGGAACGCTGTGCTTCGCGGGCGGCGCGTCACTGGATCCGGCGGACGCGGTGCGGGCGGCCGTGTGCGAGACCGCCTCCTACATCTCCGGCTTCCCCGAGCGGGTGGAGGCCGAACTGGAACGCACCGAGCGCATGGCCGACGACTACCGGCTGATGACCGAACTGTCCCACCACGCGCTCCTGTTCGGGCTGCCCAGGATGGCCCCAAAGGCCGACCACTGGCTGCGCCAGGACACGCGCCTGCCCCTGGACGAGGTGTTCTCCGACTGGACGACGGGCCGTGAGGCGCCCGGCGACCTCCGCGCCCCCGTGCGGGAACTCGTCGCCATGCTGGCCGAGCGCGGCATGGACACCGTCGTGGTCGACCAGACCACCCCCGAGCAGCGGCTCCTGGGCCTGCACACAGTCTCGGTCATCGTTCCCGGCCTGGTCCCCATCGACTTCGGTTGGGAACGCCAGCGCGCGCTGCACCTGCCGCGCACCCGGTGGGCGCCCCACCACGCCGGGCTGACGTCCCGGCCGCTGCGCGACGACGAACTCCACCGCGTCCCCCACCCCTTCCCCTGACCGCCACGGTCGAGGCCCGCAGACGTTCCTCCAGCAAGGAGTTGAGTTTGACTACAGCAGCCGACACCAACGGCCGCTCCGGCCACAGCGGGGCTGGAGCGGCCGTGGCGCTCGACTACGCCCGCCGGATGTTCGAACGCCAACGCGTCCCCCTACCGCCTCCGGGGTTCCGGGTGGACTGGGACGACCAGCCCTTCCGCCACACCTTCTACCGGGACGCCCCGAAGGTGCCCCTGCCCGCCCCCTTCGACGTTCCCGTTCCCGGCGGCGTCCTGGGATCCGTGGACCGGGCGCGCACGGACGACCGCTGTGATCCCAGCCTGGGGGAACTGGCCACGGCGCTGGCGTGCTACACGGTGACCGGGCGCCGCACCTCCCCCGACTGGAACGACGACAGCGCGCGGCGGCTCCGTTCCGACCTGGCCGTGTGGTCGCGCCCCACCGCGTCGGGCGGCGGTATGTACCCGGTGGAGAGTTACCTGGTCGCCGGCCCCGGAGCCGTGCTGCCGTGCGGCGTCTACCACTACGACACCGCCCACCACGCGCTCGACCGGCTGTCCACACGGGACCGGTCCGACGCACTGGCCGGTGCCAGCGGCGTGCGGGCGCCCCTGTACCTGGTGGCGACGCTGCGGTTCTGGAAGAACTCCTTCAAGTACAACTCCTTCTCCTACCACGTGGTCACCCAGGACACCGGTGCCCTTCTGGGGTCCTGGCGGATGGTGCTGGGCGCCTTCGGCCACACGCCGCGGCCGGTCCTGTGGTTCGACGAGGCGCCCGTGGGCGCGGCCGTGGGCGTCGACGGCCGTACCGAGGCGCCGTTCGCGGTGGTTCCCCTGGGGGAGCGGGCAGACGCCGCGTCCCCCGGCGCTTCGGCCCAACCGCCCACCGCCCCTCCCCGGGTGTGGGAGAGGTCGAGGCGGGTGCGCTCCTTCGACATGGTCGAGCGGGTCCACGCCGCGACCCTGGTGGGTGACGCTCCCCGCCCCTCCCCCGAGGCGGGGGCCGAGGGCACGGCCGACCCGCTGCCCGACGACGTTCCGTCGGTGCCCCTTCCCCCGGTGCCGTCCGCCGCGGACGGCGACGGGCTGGAGCGGGCGCTGCGGACCCGCCGCTCGGGTTTCGGTGTGATGTCCGCGCGGCCCGACCTGGGCGCCGGCGAACTGGGCCGGGTGCTCTCGGCCGCCGAACGGATCGGGCACTGCGCCACCGACGTGGCGCCGTCCCCGCGCCCGCGGCCCTGGGTGCGGCTGCGGGTCCTGGCCAACTCCGTGGAAGGGCTGGAGCAGCGCGCCTACGCCTACGACGGCGACTCCCACCGGCTCCTGTCCGGCCCCTCCGTGGACTTCGCCGACCTGCAACGCCACTACGCGCTCACCAACTACGACCTGAGGCAGTGCGCCGCCGTCGTCGTCGTGTGCGGGCGTCTGGAACCCCTGGTGGCCGCCTACGGGGCGCGGGGTTACCGGATGCTGAGCATCGAGGTCGGCCAGGCCGCCCAGAGCGCCTACCTCGCCGCGACGGAGGCCGACCTGGCGATCGGTGCGGTCCTGGGGCTGGACAACGAGGCCATCGACACGATGCTGGGCGTCTCCGGAAGCGACGAGCGCAGCATGCTCTTCCTGCTGCTGGGCCGGAGGCGTTCTCCCCGCACCGGCTACGACCACGACCTGTACCGTCCGCGCCGGACACCGGAAGGGGACCCGCGATGACCGACCTGCTCCACCCGCCCGAGACGCCCCACTCCGCCCTCGGCCACTGGCGGTTGGGCGAGGGATTCCTGCTCCGTGCGGCGGGCCGGC
>NZ_ANAX01000362.1 GCF_000341065.1 Nocardiopsis halotolerans DSM 44410
TTCCCCCCTCGCGCTGGAGTGGGCCCTGGACGTCCTGGACCGCGAGGAACTCCGCGACCTGCGCGGTGAGGAGTTGCGCGCCGTGCTGGAGGAGGCCGTCTCCCGGGCCTCCGGCGACGACCGGGGCGCCCTGATCAACCTGCGCCGGGACGTGTTCAACTCCCGGCGCCCCCGTCCGGCGACCCTGACGCGCGCGCGGCCGGGGCTCGACGCCGCGGCCCGGGAGCGGCTGCGCTCGTGGCTGGACGCCCTCGACGCGCTCGCGTCCGCCCGGGAGCGCGGCTCCCGGGCGCTGGCCGAGGACACGGTCCGGGCCCGGGAGCACGCCCGGGCCGCGCTGTCCGACGACGAACTGCGCGGCGCCGTCCTGCTCCAGTCCCAGGTCCTGGAGCGGAACATGGACCGCTATCTGGACCCCGGCCGGAAGTTCGACAAGTCCGCGCGCCACCTCGAACGCACGCTGCTGGAGCTGCTGTACCGGGCGTCGCTGAAGACCAGCCCGTTCAGCACCCTCACCTCCGTGGGCATCGGCCGGTTCCGCCCGGACGCGCCGAGCGCGCTACCCAACCCGGACGACCTGCGCAAACGTTCCACCGTCCGGCTCAACGTCGCCGTCCTGGCCCGCCTGGCCGCGGTGATCCTGGCCGATCCGCGGCTGCGGTCGGACTTCTCCGTCACACTGGCCCCGGACGCCGACACCGACGGCGACCGGATGCGTTACGTGCGCCGCCGCACCACCGCGGGGGCCGACCCCGACGCGGTGGTGGCGATCGACACCGTCCACGAGGACCTGTTCTTCCTGCCCAGCGGCCCGGTCCTGAACAAGGTGGCCGGTCTGGTCCGGGACGGCTCCCCCACGCTGCGGGAGCTCAGCGCCAGGGTGGCCGACGCCCACGGTGAGAGCGACACGGCCGACACCGACCGGCTGTTGGGGCATCTGCTGCGCCTGGGGTTCCTGATCGTGCCCGACCTCCAGATGGACCTGCGCTCCGACGACCCCGGGGAGGCCTTCACCGCGGCGCTGGAGGCGCAGGAGCACGCCGCGCTGCGACGCGCCGCCCGCGCGCTGCGGCACGTCCGTGACCGGGTGACGGCCTACTCCCGCACTCCGGCGCGCGAGCGCGCGCGTGTCCTGGCGAGCGTCCGCGCGTCCGTGGAGGAGTGCTTCGCCGCGGTGGGCGCCGACGACGACCTGGTGCCGCGCACGCTCGTCTACGAGGACACCACCTTCCGGGGCGCCGACGCCGACCGCGACGCCGCCGAGCGGGCCCTGCTGCCCGACCTGGCCGCCCTGGCCGACCTGCTTCCGGCCTTCGACCTGAACCTGCCCCGGCGGCTGACCGCCAGGGAGTTCTTCGTCGCCCGGTACGGCTCCGGCGGGCACTGCGACGACGTGGTGCGGTTCTGCCACGAGTTCCAGCGCGACTTCTTCGATCCCTACCTGCAACGGTCGACGCGCCGCCGCGCCTTCGACGAGGACAACAACCACGTTCCCCAGGAGAACTGGTTCAGGTCCGAGCAGATCGAGGGGCTGGACCGGGCCCGGCACGACATCGCCGCGTACGTGGGCGAGCGCCTGGCCTCGGCACCGCCCGGCACCGAGGAGATCCGGTTGGGTCCGGAACTGGCCGAACGGGTGCTGCCCCACCTGCCTCCCGCGACGGTCACCGCTCAGCCCTGGTCGTTCCTGCTCCAGGTGGACGCGGGCGCGGACGGCGCCCCGGGCCGCACCGTGCTGAACCAGGCCTACGCCGGGATGACCCTGATGTTCTCCCGGTTCGCCCACAGCCTCGCCGACCAGGGAGCGCCCGACCTGCTCAGGGACACCCTGCGCGGCTACGCCCCCGACGGGGCTGTGCTGGCCGAGCTGCACGGCGGGTACGAGACGACCAACCTGAACATCCACCCGGTGGTGACCGACTACGAGATCGTCTGCCCCGGCGACCACAGCGACCGCCCCGCCGAAGAGCAGATCCTGCTCGACGACCTCTTCCTGGTCCACGACGAGGCCGCGGACCGCGTTCGGCTCGTCTCGCGGCGGCTGGAGCGGGAGGTCGTCCCCGTCTACCTGGGGTACCTCATGCCGTTGGCGCTGCCGGAGGTCCAGCAGGTACTTCTGTGCTTCTCCCCCAGCGGGATGGCGCAGATGGACCTGTGGGCGGGGACCGGGCAGCCCGTTCCCCAGCAGGGGGTCACCCCCTATCCGCGCCTGGTCCTGGGTGACCTGGTGCTCCAGCGCCGGATGTGGAAGATGAGCGTCGCGGACTTCCCCGAGCGCGACCCCGGCCGTGACGACGCCGAGTACTTCCTGCGGGTGCGGCGCTGGCAGCGCGACCTGGGCCTGCCGGAGCGGATCTTCGCCCAGATCGACAACGCCGCCACGAGGAGCGGCGCCGTCGAGTCGGAGGAGCCGGTCCAGGAGGGGGGCGGGACCAAACGCGCCGCCGGGCGCAAACCGCTGCCCGTGGACTTCGGCAGCTGGCACTCGGTCCAGCTGCTGGAGCAGATGGTGCTGGCCGCGTCCTCCCGGCTCGTGCTGACCGAGGCCCTTCCCGACACCGACGGGCTGTGGCTGCGCGACGAGCACGGCCGCCCGCACGTCAGCGAGATGCTGATCGAACTCTACGACACCGGAAGGGACCGCCATGTCCGATGAATGGGTGGCATTCCACGTCTTCTACGCCAGTGACGCCAACCCGATCGTGGTCGAGGCCGTGCGTCCCCTGGTGGCCGAACTGCGCGCCGAGGGCATGATCAGCGGCTGGTTCTTCCTCAAGTACTGGATGGAGGGGCCGCACCTGCGGGTCCGGTTCCGCCCGAGCGACGCGTCCCGGCGCGCGGAGGTGACCGAACGCGCGCGGTCGGCCCTGGAGGACTTCCTGCGCAGGCGTCCCGCCCTGTACGACACCGACACCGAGGGGCTCGACGAGCTGTACCAGCAGATGTTCGTCGCCGAGTACGGGGAGGAGCGGTGGGAGGCCGAGTACGGGGCCTCGGGCGCCATCCCGTTCCGCCCCAACAACACCGTCGAGGTCCGGCCCTACGAGCGGGAACTGGACCGGTACGGCGGTCCGGTGGGGATCGAGATCGCGGAGTGGCACTTCGAGCACTCCAGCGACATGGTGGCCGAACTGCTGGCCTCCTCCAACACCCACGTCCGGCCGGTGCTCCTGGGACTGGCGACCCAGCTGGCGCTGATGACCGCCTACACCTTCCTCCGCGACGACGCGGCGGTGCTGCGGTTCTTCCAGCGCTACCGCGCCTTCTGGGAGACCTCCTACCAACAGCCCTCCGACGAACAGCACGAGTCCTTCGACCGGAGCTTCACGCGCACCCGTGACTCGCTGCGCACCCGGATCGACCGCATCCGCGACATCACCGCCGACGGGAACGGGGCGGTGCGCTCGCGCATCGAGCAGAGGTGGATCGGGCACTGCGCCGAGCTGCGCCACAGGGTGGAGGAGGCCGCCGGGCGGGGGGAGCTGCTCTTCGGCCGGCGGGGGCGGGGCGCTCCCACGGCCGTGGACGCCCCCGAGGACCTGGCCGCGGTGCTGCTCAGCTCCTACGTCCACATGACCAACAACCGGCTGGGCGCGGCCATCCTCGACGAGGTGTACCTGTCCTACCTGGTCGAACGGACTCTCACCGAGCGCGTGGGCGCGGGGGCCGCGTGACCGCCGCCGGAACCGAGGTCGGGGACGGGTGGCTGGAGGAGGCCCGTCCCCGGCTGCGCCCGAGCGTACGGGTGGGACCCGCCCTGTGGGAGGGGCCGCGCCGGGTCCACGTCGTCGGCGACCGCGAGACCGGGGCGTTCCTGCGGGTGGGTGAACGCGAGGCGTTCCTGCTCTCGCGCCTGGACGGGGACACCCCGCTGTCCGCGATCGGTGACGACTACGCGCGGCGCTTCGGGCGCCGCCTGTCGGCCGACCACTGGCGGTCCCTGCTGGCGCTGGTGGAACCGCGCGGCCTGCTGGTCGGTGCCTCCCCCGAACTCCTCGACCGGGTGCGCGCCTCCGCCGAGGCCGCGCGCCGCGTGGAGGGCAGGTCGCCGCTGCGCTGGCGGCTGCCCCTCCGCGGCGCGGCCGAGCGCGTCCCCGCCGTGGCCCGCGCCCTGGGCTGGCTGCTCGCACCGGCGGTGGCTGCCCCGCTCACCCTCGCCGGTCTGCTGGTCTGCGGCTACACGCTGTTCTCCTGGCGCGGGCCGTACGAGGCCTTCACCTCGGCCCCCTCCCCCTGGAGCGTCACCCTGGTGTCGCTCCTGGTCCTGTGGGCCGTGGTGTGCGCGCACGAGTACGGGCACGCGGTGGCCTGCCACCGCTACGGCGGGGGG
>NZ_ANAX01000363.1 GCF_000341065.1 Nocardiopsis halotolerans DSM 44410
CCTGCCGCTGGTCGCGCTGTACTGCAAGACCGACGAGCAGGTGCTCTTCCCCCGGGCGGGGCAGCGGGTGGCGACCTCCTTCGCGGGCACCTACGTCAACCTCGTGTCGCTGCTGCCCGTGGCGGCGCTGTGGTGGTGGGGCCCCGACACCGGGTGGTGGCACGGGCTGGCCGGAGCGCTGCTGCTCTTCGGCACGGTGGCCGCGCTGGTCAACCTGGTCCCCGTGCTGGGCCTGGACGGCTACCACATGGTGGGGCACGCGCTGTCGACGCTGCACCTGCAGAGCCAGACACTGCGGTTCGTCGGGCTCGCCCTCCGGGGCCGTGCGGGCGACTACCCGGTCCGCGCCCGCGTCGTCCACTCCGGGTACGCCCTGCTGGCGGCGGCGGTCCTGGGGCCCGCGGTCGCGGGCGTGCTCACCGTCTGGTACCTGACCCTGGCCGCGCTGTGGGGGCCGGTGTGGGCCGTGCTGGCGCTGACCGCCGAGGGTGTGCTCCTGGCGCTCGTCGTACGCTGGATCCTGCGGCGCAGAAAGGAGACGTGACGCGGTGGAGACGGCACTCGGTTTCCTGTTCATGTTCCTGCTGGTCTTCGGCGGGTGGATCGTCTGGGGTGTCGGACAGGGCTTCCGGGGCGCCCACGAGCGCGCCCTCGCCCGCGAACGGGAGGAGACCAAACGGCTCCAGTTGCGTCTGGCGGCGGAGGAACGCGCCCAGGAGCGCGCCGACCGCGTGTACTTCGACGCCGTGGAACGCCACACCGGCCCGCTCACCCTCCCCGACCCGGAGGAGGCGCCCGAGCGCGGGAGGGACGATCCCTGACCCGACGGCGTACCGGGGGCGCGTGCGGGGCCGTCGTCCTCAGGGACGCCGGAGCAGGTAGAGCGCGAAGGGCTCTCCCCCGTGGCGGATCTCGCGCACGAAGTGGAAGCCGAGCCGTTCCATGACCGCACGGGAGCGGCGGTTGTGGACCTCGGTGAAGGAGACCACCTCGTCCGCGTCGAGGTCGTCGAAGGCGAACGTCAGTCCGGCGCGTCCGATCTCGCTGGCGTAGCCGAGCCCCCAGAACCGTTCGCGGACCGCCCAACCGATCTCCAGGCGCCGGAGGCAGTCCACCACCGCGTAGGACAGGCCGCCGCGTCCCACCAGTTCGCCGGACCCGCGGTCGTGGGCGATCCACTTGTGGACGCCGTCGACCTCCCAGGCGTGCCCCATGTGGAGGGCGCTCTCCCAGGCCTCTCCCCGGGTCCACCTGCCGCCGTACCACCGCGCGACGCCGGGGTCCCGGTGCAGCCGCCACAGCTCGTCGGCGTGCTCGGAGCCGATGGGGTCCAGGCGCAGCCTCTCCGTGACGCGTACGCCGGACGCGAGGGCGCGGTCCCCCCGCGGGCCCGTCCGGCCCTCGGGACCGGACGCGGCCGGTGGTCCGGGCTGGCCGCGGCGACCGGGTCTGTGGCTGAAACCGACCACGGATACTCCAACCGGCTGTGGGACGTCGGGCAGGGCAGCGACGGGATCCGGGTCACGGCCGAGCGTGTTCCACCCTAGGGCCCGGAGCCGTGATCAGCACGTTCCGTCTCCACACGGGCCGCTTCCGCCCCCGCGTCGGCCGTCCCGCGCGGGGCCGTGCCCGGGGCTCCCGTCGCGTCCGGACCCCGCGCGTGGGGCCGTGTCGCGGACCGGTGCACACGGGGTAGGGGCAGCAGACTGAGTCACGCCCGGGGCCGTACACCCGTCGAGGAGGACACATGGAACTCGGTCTGCACGTCGCCGACTTCACCTGGGACGGCGGCACCCCCGCCATCGGCCCCACACTCGCCGACACCGCCCGTCAGGCGGAGGCGGCGGGTATCGCGCGGCTCACGGTGATGGACCACTTCTGGCAGATGGGCAACGAGGTCGGCCCCCGGGAGAACGCCATGCTGGAGGCCTACACCACCCTGGGGTTCCTGGCCGCGCACACCGAGCGGGTCCTCCTGCACACCCTGGTGACGGGGGCCGTGTACCACGAACCGGGTGTGCTGGCCAAGCAGATCAGCACACTCGACGCCCTGTCCGGTGGGCGCGCCGGACTGGGTGTGGGGGCCGCCTGGTACGCGGACGAGGCGCACGGTCTGGGCATCCCGTTCCCGTCCACCGCTGAGCGGTTCGAGCGGTTGGAGGAGACGATCCAGATCTGCCTCCAGATGTGGAGCGACGACGAGGGCCCCTACCGGGGCCAGCACCACCGGCTGGACCACACGCTCAACTCACCGCAGAGCGTCTCCGAGCCGCACCCGTACCTGATGGTCGGCGGCAGCGGCGAGCGCAGGACCCTGCGGATGGTCGCCCAGTACGCGGACGCGTGCAACGTCTTCGGCGGCCCCGACGCGGCGCACAAGCTCGACGTGCTCAAGGGGCACTGCGAGGCACTGGGCCGCGACTACGACCGGATCGAGAAGACCACGATCTTCTCCGTCACACCCGACACCACACGGGACGCGCTGGTCGGGCAGCTGCTGGAGACGGCGGAGACCGGGTTCACGGTCGCCTACGGGTACGGCCAGGGGTTCAGCGACCCCCGCCGGGTGGTCGAGCTGTTCGCCTCCGTCCTGCCCGAGGTGGCCGACGCCTGACGGCCCGGAACGGCTCGGCGCCGCCTTCCGTCACACGCGGCGCCGAGGCGTTCCGCCTCCGGTGCGCGGCCCCGTTCGCCCCCCACCAGCCCGGGGTCCGGAGAACGCCGTTCCTACGCCCGGGGGGTACCCCGGAGCGCGGTGAACCCCCGGCGCGCACGGATCCCGTGCCGCCGCGTTCCCGCGGGTCGGCGCACCTCCGGGCACGCACCGCGCCGGGCATCCGACATGGCACTTGTATACCCTAGAGGGGTATGGTATCCATAGGGTTATCGGATGGAGTTCCCGACACGTCCACCCGCGCACGGGCCAGGCCACGCGGTCGACGCCGGGACCGGACACGAGACGAAGGACCGACGATGAACGTTCCCCTCAGGCTCGGCCTCTACGGGCTGGGACTCGTGGTGGCCTTCGGCGGAGCCCTGGGGGCGGGTGCCCTGGCCAGCCCCCTGCTCCCCGAGTCCGTCACGAGCGGCCCGGTCGAGGACCACACGGAACCCGGAGAGTCCGCCGAAGGCGACCACGGCGAGCCCGACGACAGGAGCGAGCGATGACGAACGGTGGACCCGCCGACCGGACACGGTCGCGGGAACAACTCGAACTGGCCATCGGCGGCATGACCTGCGCCGCCTGCGCCAACCGGGTCGAGAAGCGGCTCAACAGGATGGACGGAGTCACCGCCACCGTCAACTACGCCACGGAGAAGGCCCGTGTGGTCTTCGACGACGCACCGGTGGCCGTCGAGGAGCTGATCGCCCAGGTCGAGAAGGCGGGCTACACCGCCGCTCCGCCCCCGACGCCCGAGGAGACCGCCCCCGCCAACGGCGAGGACGGCGGCGAGTCGGCCGACCCCACCCGTGCGCTGCGCGACCGGGTGATCATCAGCGCCGTGCTGTCGGTACCGGTCATCGCCATGGCGATGATCCCCGCGCTCCAGTTCACCCACTGGCAGTGGGCCTCGCTCACCCTGGCGGCTCCGGTGCTCGTCTGGGGCGCCCTGCCCTTCCACGTCGCGGCGTGGAAGAACCTCAGACTGGGCACCGCCACCATGGACACCCTGGTCTCCCTCGGTGTCACGGCGGCGTTCGCCTGGTCGCTGTACGCGCTGTTCCTCGGTACGGCTGGCGAACCGGGGATGACCCACCCCTTCGAGTTCACCATCGCCCGTGGCGACGGATCGGCCAACATCTACCTGGAGGTCGCCGCCGGGGTCACCACCTTCATCCTCCTCGGCCGGTACTTCGAGGCCCGCTCCAAGCGCCGCGCCGGCGCCGCCCTGCGCGCGCTGCTCGAACTCGGCGCCAAGGAGGTCACCGTCCTGCGCGGCGGCGCCGAGCGGCGGATCCCCGTCGCCGACCTGACCCGGGACGACCTGTTCGTGGTCCGGCCCGGGGAGAAGGTCGCCACGGACGGCGTGGTCGAGGAGGGCACCTCGGCCGTGGACATGAGCATGCTCACCGGCGAGTCCGTGCCGGTGGAGGTCTCACCCGGCAGCGCGGTCGTGGGCGCCACCGTCAACGCGGGCGGACGCCTGGTCGTGCGGGCCACCCGGGTGGGTTCGGACACCCAGCTCGCCCAGATGGCGCGTCTGGTGGAGGAGGCCCAGAGCGGCAAGGCCGAGGTCCAACGCCTCGCCGACCGCGTCTCCGGGGTCTTCGTGCCCATCGTCATCGTGCTGGCCGTCATCACCCTCGGGTTCTGGATCGGCGCCACCGGCTCGACGGCGACGGCCTTCACCGCCGCGGTCGCGGTCCTCATCATCGCCTGCCCGTGCGCCCTGGGCCTGGCCACGCCGACCGCGCTGCTGGTGGGCACCGGGCGCGGCGCCCAGCTGGGCATCCTCATCAAGGGCCCGGAGGTACTGGAGACCACCCGCGGCATCGACACGATCGTGCTGGACAAGACCGGCACCGTCACCACCGGCCGGATGGCCCTCACCGACGTGTTCACCGCCGACGGGCAGGACGAGCAGGAGGTCCTGCGCCTGGCCGGAGCCCTGGAGAACGCCTCCGAACACCCCATCGCCCAGGCGATCGCACGGGGCGCCGCGGCGCGCACCGGTGAGCTGGGGAGGGTCGAGGACTTCGCCAACATCGAGGGCCTGGGCGTCCAGGGGGTCGTGGACGGCCACGCCGTCCTCGTCGGGCGCTCCTCGCTGCTCGCGGAGTGGTCGCAGGACCTGCCCGCGGACCTGGAGCGCGCCAAGGCCGACGCCGAGGCCGAGGGCCGCACCGCCGTGGCCGTGGGCTGGGACGGACGGGCCCGCGCGGTGCTCGTGGTCGCCGACGCGGTCAAGCCCACCAGCGCGCAGGCCATCGGCCAGTTCCGCGAACTGGGGCTGACCCCGATCCTGCTCACCGGGGACAACGAGGCCGTGGCCCGTTCGGTGGCGGCCCGGGTCGGTGTCGACGAGGTCGTGGCCGAGGTGCTGCCCCAGGACAAGGTGGACGTCGTCAGGCGGCTCCAGGCCGAGGGACGCACGGTGGCGATGGTCGGCGACGGGGTCAACGACGCCGCCGCCCTGGCCCAGGCCGACCTGGGCCTGGCCATGGGCACCGGTACCGACGTGGCCATCGAGGCCAGTGACCTGACCCTGGTCCGCGGCGACCTGCGCGCCGCCGCCGACGCCATCCGCCTCTCCCGCCGCACCCTGGGCACCATCAAGGGCAACCTGTTCTGGGCCTTCGCCTACAACACGGCCGCGCTCCCCCTGGCGGCGGCGGGGCTGCTCAACCCCATGATCGCCGGTGCGGCCATGGCCTTCTCCAGCGTCTTCGTCATCAGCAACAGCCTGCGGCTGCGGGGCTTCAAGCCGCTCGCGGGCAACGACGACGCCGCCCCGCGCACCGCGGCGGAGCGCAGGGAGGCCGCCCCGGCCGCCTGACCCCTCCGAGCACGCCGGTGCCCCGGGCCGTACGGCCCGGGGCACCGGCGTCACGTGGCGGGTTCCCGTGATCCCCGCTCCCGGCCTACTCGGCGCCCTCCTCGGAACCCTCCTGGTCGGAGTCCTCCTGGCCGAGCATCTCGTTCATCCGGTCGATCTCGGCCTCCTGGGCGTCGACGACGTCCTGGGCGAGCGCGCCGGCCTCGGGGTTGACCCCCTTCGACAGCTGGTCCCTGGCCATCTCGACCGCACCCTCGTGGTGGGCGATCATCATCTCCAGGAACAGCGTGTCGAAGGCCTCCCCCTCGGCCTGTTCCAACTCCGTCATCCGCTCCTCGGTCATCATCCCGGACATGCCCTCGTGACCCCCGTCGTCCGCGGGTTCGACGCCCCAGGCGTCCAGCATCCGCCGGAGCCGCTCGATCTCGGGACCCTGGGCGGCCTCGATCTCGACCGCGAGGTCCCCGACCCCGTCACCCGCCCGGCTCTCGGCGAGCCGCGCCATGTCCACGGCCTGCTCGTGGTGCGGGATCATCGTCCGGGCGAACGTGACGTCGGCGTCGTTGAACTCGACGGCGGCCTGCTCCGAGGGCTCGGGGGCGGGGTCGGCGGAGGTGTCCTCCGCGCCGCAGGAGGCGAGGGACAGGGCGGCGGCCAGCGAGGCCGGAGCCAGCAGGAGGGCACGCGTACGGGTGTCGATCATTCTCGGTCCTTCTCATGGCGGTTTCCGCGCATGGCGCATGGCGCCACGGCGTGGTGAACATGCGTGGGACCGGGTACCGGGGTCCGTGTGACCGCAGGGTTACCCGGGAGGGGCATCTACACCCTCAGGACCTGCAATCTCGCCAGAGAGGGGGGATCGGGGCGCACGACACGCACCACCGAGCGCCGGAGTGACGACGGTGGTCGCAGCAGCGGCCCCGGCCAGGGGACGAACACCACCGCGGCCAGGCCGATCAGGGCGGCCACCATGCCGACGATCGCCAGGCACATCGACGTCGGATCCATGACCGGGGAGTCGGAGTCGGCCTGCTTCTCCGGCGCGGGGGCCGGGTGCGCGGCGACCGTGAAGGAGGAGGCGGGCTGGTGCCCGTCCTCCGGGGGATGTCCCAGCGTGTGCATGGCGGCCACGCCGAACAGCAGTGACACCAGGAGCAGCATCCGCACCCAGATCAGACCGGGGTGCGCCGCGCGTTCACGCGCCGCCCTGCCCACCGTCTCCAGGACGGGGGCCGCGACGAGCGGGGAGGACGGGACGGCACGACCGGACGCGCTGGTCAACCGCACCACTCCTCCGAACCGATGCTCCCGCCTTACCTCTTACCCGTAGAGGGTATGGGGAGGATAACACCGCCTCCTCCACCGGGAGCACCGGACCTCATCACGCGCGTCTCCCCCACCGGGCGTCCGGTGACCCGGTCCCGACGCCGGAGGACGGCGCCGGGACCGGGTCCCGCCGTGAGCGGGTTCGCCTCCGGTCCCGGTGGACGGTACTCAGGCCAGGGTCTCCTCCGCCCGGGCCCGCGCCACCGCCTCCACCTTCTCCCTGATGAGCTCCATCTCGGACGGGATGTTCCGGTTGAGCCGGGCCGTCATCTGCTCGTCGTCGACGGGGGCGTCGGGCTTCAGGGCGAAGTCGTGCCGCCAGGTCATGCGGATCCCCTCGTCCGTCTCCTCGTAGGACCAGTGGATCCTCATGTACTCGAACGGCCCCGTCTCCACCCGGTGGGCCCGCACCTCTCCGGCGGCGCGGTCCATGACGCGTTCGGACACCCAGCTCCACACGCGGCCCTGCTCGTCGGGGTGCTTGGTGACGCGGAAGCGGACGGTGTTCCCCTCCTGTTCGAGGACCTCCACCGAGGCGTGCTCGGTGAACAGTTCGGGCCAGGAGGCCACGTCGTTGGTCATGTCCCAGAGCAGGTCCTGGGGCGCGTCGACGACGACACTGTGTTCGGTGCGTCCGGGCACGTCGATCACACCCTCTCCGTGGAGACGGGGGCACCGTCGTTGACGAGCGCGACCAGCGCCGCCGGGGAGGGCACGGCCTCGGCGTCCGCGCCGAGCTTGCGGCCCAGACGGCGTTCGATCACGGACACGACGCCGAGGACGCCCAGGGAGTCGACCCCCAGGTCCTCGAAGGTGCTCGTGACGGCGGTACCGACGTCGGTTCTGACCCCGGCGCATGTGGACATGAGTTCCACCAGTTCCTCGATCGTGATGTGGTTGGACATGGGTCTCCTCTGATCTCGTGTCCGTCGGACTCTGTCGAGTTCGGTCAGGCGTGGTCGGGATGTCTCAGGACGACCGCGGAGTTCCCTCCGCCCAGGCCGCGCGACAGCACCAGCGCGGTGCGCAGGGGTGCGACGCGGGGGACCCGGACGACCAGGTCGAGACCGCAGGGCGCGTCGGAGACCTGGGGTGTGGGCGGGATGACCTGGTGCTCCAGGCTCAGCACGGCCGCGGCCACGTCCAGTGCGCCCGCACCGGCGTAGGCGCGGCCGAAGCCCGCCTTGGGCGCCGTGACGGGCACTCCCCCGGGGAACAGCTCCCGCAGCATCGCGGCCTCGTCGGCGTCGGCCTTCGGCGTGCCCACGGCGTCGGCGAAGACCACGTCCACGTCGTCCGGCCCGATCCCGGCGCGGTCCATCGCTCCCCGCGCCGCGTGCAGGAGGCCGGCGCCGCCCGGGTCGAACGCGCCGACCCCGCCGAAGGTGCTCGCGTGTCCCGCGACCACGGCCCGGATCCTGGCCCCCCGCGCCCGGGCGGTGGCCGCGTCCTCCGCGACCGCGACCGCCGCGCCCTCGGCGGGGACGTAGCCGCTGGCCCTCTCGGTGAAGGGGAGGTAGGCCGATGAGGGGTCGTCACCGGCGCTGAGCACGTCGGCGCCCGCCTGGCAGGCCAGGGAGAACGGGGACCCGAGCGGGGCCTCGCTGCCGCCGACCAGCATCGCGGAGGTTCCGCGCCGCAGGGCCCCCTCGCTCTGTCCCAGGGCGTCGAGCATGCCCGGTTCGTCGGTGACCAGGACCCCGCACATGCCTTTGAGGCCGTTGCGGATCGAGATCTGCCCGGTGCTCGCCGCGTAGAACCAGGCGATGGACTGGTACGGGCCCACGTGGTCCGGTCCCCCACTCCACAGGGCCGCGATCTCGTGCTGCCCGAACTCGACCCCTCCCGCGCAGCTACAGATCAGCACGCCGGTCGCGTAGGGGTCAGTTCCGGTGTCCAGTCCGGAGTCACGCAGCGCCTCGTCGGCGGCGACCATCGCGAACCAGCTGAACGCGTCGGTCTGGACGACGTACCGGCCCTCGATGTGCTGGTGCGGGTCGAATCCGGGAACCTTCCCGCAGAGGCGCACGTGGAAGCCGTCGGTGTCGAAGTCGGGGATCGGCGCGATGAGTGACCGTCCCTCGCTGACCGCGTCCCAGTAGCCGTCGGTGCCCACCCCCGCGGGCGAGACCGTTCCGAGCCCCGTGATCACCACTGTCATGGCCGTTCCTCACTCCCCGCGGTCCAGGACGACCGCCGACTGGAAACCCCCGAAACCGCTGCCCACGGAGAGGGCCACGTCGGTCCTGTGCTCGCGGGCGGTCACCGGCACGTAGTCCAGGTCGCACTCGGGGTCCGGTGCGCTCAGGTTGGCCGTCGGCGGCACGACTCCGGTGTCCATGGCCAGCACGCAGGCGGCGAGTTCGATCGAACCGATCGCTCCCAGGGAGTGGCCCACCATCGACTTGATCGAGGACACGGGCACGCGCCGCGCGTGCTCGCCCAGGGAGCGCTTGACGGCGTCGGTCTCGTGCCGGTCGTTCTGCACGGTGCCCGACCCGTGCGCGTTGACGTAGTCCACGTCGGTGGCCGAACGCCGTGCCCGGTCCAGGGCGGTGGTGACGGCCCGGGCCATCTCCTCCCCCTCGCGGCGCAGGCCGGTCATGTGGAAGGCGTTGCCGTGGTTGGCGAAGCCCGCCACCCGGCAGCGGATCCGGGCGCCCCGGCGCCGGGCGATCGACGCCTCCTCCAGAACGAGGACGGCCGCGCCCTCGCCCATGACGAAACCGTTGCGGTCGCGGTCGAAGGGCCGGGACGCCCGCGCGGGGTCGTCGTTGCTGTCCGACGTCGCCTTGATGGCGTCGAAGCAGGCCATGGCGATGGGGGAGATCGGGGACTCGG
Organism: Nocardiopsis halotolerans DSM 44410; assembly: GCF_000341065.1. Lineage (GTDB taxonomy): Bacteria > Actinomycetota > Actinomycetes > Streptosporangiales > Streptosporangiaceae > Nocardiopsis > Nocardiopsis halotolerans. Next base: position 9,666 of record NZ_ANAX01000363.1, read on the forward strand.
CCGCTCCGGTGACGACCACGTCCGCGAGGTCGTCCTCGATGGCCTGCGCGGCGTAGCCGACCGCGTCCAGGCCGGAGGTGCACCCCGTGGAGACCGTGCGTACCGGCCCGCGCGCCCCGACCAGCTCGGCGATCTCCCCGGACAGGACGCTCGGTGTCAGGGCCCGGTACAGGTGGGGCGAGGCGGCCGAGCGGTCGACGACCCAGTCCGCGCCCTCCTGGCTCATCTCCACGTAGTCCCGCTCCAGGCGCGTGGTACCGCCGACCGCCGTCCCCATGCTCACCCCCACACGCCAGGGCGGGACCTCGGCCAGGGGCGGGGCGCTGTCGGCCAGGGCCTCGGCGGCGGCGACGGCGGCGAACTGCACGTACCTGTCCATGCGCGCGGCCTGCTCCTCGTCCAGCCCGTGCTCCGCGGGATCGAAGTCGACCTCGGCGGCGATCCTGGACCGGAAGGTGGTCGCGTCGAACAGGGTGACGTGGCGGGTGGCGGTGCGGCCCGCGGTGAGCAGGTCCCAGAACGCGGTCGCGCCGATCGCTCCGGGGGCGACCACTCCGATACCGGTGACGACGGCCTCGCGCTTCACAGAGTCCCCTCGAAGGCGTCGCGGGACCGGCCCGGTTCGGCGGCGGGGAAGGCTGCCGCGCCCTCCGCGGGGGTATGGCGGTGCGGGGTCATGCGGTGTTTCCTCCACCTGGTTCCGAGGGATGAGAGAACAGGCCCTGCGCTTTCACTTTCCGTAGCGTATGTATCACGCATGGGTAACACTCTTCGGGAGGAGCGCGCTCTCACGTGTCACCTGGCCAGCCAGCTTCTCTTCCCCGGGCGCGCCCCGGCCCGGGCCACCGCGTGGGAGGGAGCGGGCGGCGCAGGGGCCGCACACGGCCGATTCCGCCGTACCCCTTATCGAACGGGGGCCGTGGCGCCACAATCGGAGGCATGAACAAGACGAGGTGGGTCTGTGCGGTGGCGGCGGTGATCGTGATCCCGGCCGCGGTGGGTGCCGGGCTGTGGTTCGGAGGCGGTCCCACCACGCGCGACGGATGGGAGGCGGCCTCCTGGATCGGCGCCGTCACCGCGGCGCTGTGGCTGGGGGGGGNCCAGCAGGGACTCCGCCGCTCCCCCGCCGCCTCCTCCGGGGACCGTGCCCCGGGGAGTGTCCGAGGACAACTCCCAGGTGACCAACACCGTGGGCAACGTGTCCGGTGGCACCGTGATCCAGGGCGGCGACATGCACCTGGGAGACCCGCCCCGCGGCCACGGGCGCGGTGGCCGTCGGCGCCGGTAGGAGAGCGTCGGCCCCGCCGTCCGGCGGGGTGGGCGAGACTGGAGGGGTGAGCACCGAGAACCGACGCCCCGGTCCACCCGCGACCAGCCCCTCCGTCATCATCCTGACCCTGGCGCGCCGCGTTGAGGCCGAACTGAACACCGCGCTCGCGCCGCTGGACCTCACGGTCGCCCGGCTCGGACTACTCGGTCACATCGCCGGGGTGCCGGGCGCCTCGTTCAGCGAACTGGCGCGCATGTCGGGGATCACGGTCCAGAGTGTGCACGGTTCGGTGAAGTCGCTGGCCGCCGCGGGACTGGTGCGCGACCACACGGCCCGGGCCGGTTCCGCCTCGGCGATCGAGATCACGCCCGAGGGCGCCCGCCTGCTCGACGCCGCCAAGGAGGCGGTGGCGGCGGTGGACACCACGCTGTTCGGCCCGGAGTCCGACCCCCTCCAGCGGCAGGTGGGTGACGCCGTGCGTACCGCGTTCGGCGCCCTGGGCTCCTCCGACGCCTCCTGACCCCCTCCGCCCTCCGGGGTCGTGAACCGACCCTGCCTTCAGCATGCCTGAAGCTCAGGGTAAGCCTCAGGGAACCTGAAGGTTGGAGGAGGCCCCATGGAACCCCTGCTGCTCTCGATACACGTCCTCGCCAGCATCGTCTTCGTCGGCGGGTCGGCCGTCGCGACGAGCCTGTTCCCACGGTTCGCACCGGTCGCGGTCGCCGTCCCCGGCCCGGCCGCCGAAGACGCGTCCCCCGGTGAGCGCGACCACGCGGTGGCCGCCCTGCTGCACCGGATCACCCGCGGCTACGCCATCGCCGGGATCATCGTTCCCGTGGTCGGGATCATCCTGGCCGCCGTACAGGACCGGATGGGAGAGGTCTGGATCACCGTGGCGATGATCCTCACCGCCGCCGCCGGCATGCTGCTCGCCACGCAGATCCACCCGCGCCAACGCGACGCGCTCCGTGAGCCCGGCGACCCCCGCGGGCTGCGCACGCTGTCGATGCTCGCCGGGATCTACAACCTGGTGTGGGCGGTCGTCGTCGTGCTCATGATCGTCCGCCCCGGCTCGGAGGTGTGACCGGCGTGCTCGTCCTGCGCGTCGCCGCCGCCGTCGAGGCCCTCACCCTGGCGATCATGCTCACCAACCTGTTCACCGCCCACGTCGAGGTGGTCGGCAACGTCTGCGGCCCCACCCACGGCATGTCCTACCTGACCGTCGTCGCGGCCACCTCGCTGCTGCCGACCGCGTCGCGCAGGGCCAGGTGGCTCGCCTTCGTCCCGGGTGTCGGCGGATTCCTCGCCCTGCGTGAGATCCACGTCCGCGCCCACAGCGCCCGGAAGGGGTGAGCCCCGGCCGCCGCCCCCGCCGAGGGTGCCACGGGGACACGGAAGGCGACCTCCTGCTCCCAGGGGACGGAGCACGCCGTTCCCGCCGCGCACGGACTCTCCGAGCCGCACGCGAACGACTGGCGGGTCGGGG
>NZ_ANAX01000364.1 GCF_000341065.1 Nocardiopsis halotolerans DSM 44410
GAGGACCTCGACCGACGAGGTCGGTCCCATGACGAGGGACTCCACCGACGGCGGCATCACCACGGCCCACCGGTTCTCCCGGAGGAGGTGCGGCGAAGGGCCGCCTCCTCCCGCGTGACCGCTGACGCGCCGTGAGGGAGGGGCCGGGTCCTCCCGGCCCCTCCCGCCGCTTCCTCCGCCGCCGGTGCGCGCCCACCACAGGTCGCCCGGGGCGCCGTCGACCGACGCGGGTGTCCGGGCCGGAGCCCGGACACCCGGGGGTCAGGAAGAGGCCGGGGCCGGCGGCTTGATCTCGATGACGCCCAGCTGCACCATCAGGTCGAGGTCCTGGCGGCACCCCCAGTGCTCGATGACCTTGCCGTCCACGAGCTTGTAGATGTGCATCTGCTCGATGGACACCTCGCGGTTGGTGGGAGCGAACCCGAGGAAGTCACCGACGTGCTTGCCCGTGAAGCGCACCCGGATGACCGCACGGTCGTCCTGGTAGAAGCTGTCCAGGTGCTCCCAGTGCGCGCCCTCGAAGACCGAGTTCATCCACCGGGCCGTGCCCAGGTAGCCCTCGGGGCCTCCGGGCGTCCCCGGAGGGGCCTCGTAGTCGACGAAGTCCTCGTGAAGGTACTTGTACGCCACCTCGGCGTTCAGTTCGTTGAAGATGTCACCCATTTTCTGGGAGATCTCCAGAACGCTCTCAGTCACAGCGAACTCCAATCTTTTCGTAGATTTCCCGGATTCAGTTTCCGAGCATTCCGCCGCCGGACACGGGAAGATTCGCTCCCGTGATGTATCCGGCGGACTCACTGGCGAGGTAGTGGACTGCGCTGGCGACCTCCTCGGGAGTTCCGGCCCTCCGGAGCGCCGTCTCTCCGAGAAGCTGGTCCCGGCGGCTCCCGGTCACTCCCTGGGCCATGTCCGTGTCGATGAGCCCGGGCGAGACCACGTTGACGGTGATGCCACGGGGACCCATCTCCTTGGCCAGCGACCGCGCGAAGCCGAGGAGCCCCGCCTTCGCGGCCGTGTAGTTGGTCTGCCCCGGGGATCCGGCGAGGCCGGACACCGAGGAGACGAAGACGATGCGGCCGCGGCGGGCCTTCGCCATGTCCGTGAGAACCTCCCGTGCGGCGCGCACGGCCCCCAGGAGGTTGGTGGTGACGACCTCCACGAAGTCCTCGTCGCTCATTCCCAGCAACAGGCCGTCGCGGGTGATGCCGGCGTTGGCGACCAGGACTTCGACGGGCCCGTGCAGGGCGCGCGCCTCCTGCACGGCGGCCGCGACCGAGGCGGGGTCGGTGATCTCGCAGAACACCCCGGACGTCCCCTCCGGAGGGGTTCCGGACCGGTGGGTGACCACGACCTTGTCGCCGCTGTCGGCGAACCTGCGGGCGACGGCGAGGCCGATACCCCGGTTGCCGCCGGTCACGAGTACGGAACGGCTCATGGATTGCTCCCGATAGATGTGGGACGGCCGGTGAGGGCCGTCAGCTCCTCGATGGCGTCGGCGGTGGAGGTGAAGTGGACCGCGTTCCAGCCCGCGTCCCTGGCCCCCGCGCAGTTGGCCTCGATGTCGTCCACCAGCACGCACTCGTGCGCCGGAACTCCGGCCCGTTCCTGAGCCAGACGGAACATTCCGGGATCGGGTTTGCGGTGACCGACCTCGAAGGACAGGACGACGGCGTCGAAGTGCGGTTCCGGGGCGAGCATGCGGCGCCAGTGGTCGTCCCAGGTCGGGACCATGTTCGACAGCATGCCGACGTACACCCCGGTCCTCCGCTGGGCCGTCAGGGCGCGGAGCCAGGCCGTGTTCACCTCGCGCCCGTCGAACCAGGCGTCGGCGATCGTCTCAAGCTCCACCGGGGGATGGCCCTCGCTCACCAGGGCGTCACTGATCCGCCTGATCCATTCCCGTTCGCTCATCAGGGGGGTGTCCACCGGCTCCATGACGTCGTCGGTACCGAAGTCCCCGGCGACCTTGAGCGTCGCCCTCCCCAGGGCGCGGGGATCCAGTCCGTGCCGCGAGCAGAAGGTCCGCATCGTGTCGGCGATGGGGGGCGTGAGCACACCGCCGAAGTCCGTCCAGACCGCGGTCACCGACCCCGCGTTCCGCCCGCTCATCGGTGTCCCTCCATACGGCGCAGGGCCACGGAGATCCGGGCGACCTCACGGCCGGACTGTTCCAGGACCGCCGTGGTGCTCGGTTCGAACGTGTCACCGTCGGGGCGTTCCGCCCGCGCGGTCAGGGGTGCGTCCAGTTCCGCGTAGCTGAGGAATTCGGCCGCGAACGCCGTCGGGTGGTACTCCGAGGGCTCGGACGTCCCCAGAAGGGCCAGCTGCCGCGCGGCCTCCACCAACGTCATCGCCGGATAGTGGTCGTAGTCGTGGTCGAAGAGCGCCTTGTTGCCCAGCCAGGGCGTGACGGTCGCGCGGACCGTACCGGACTCGGTGAAGGGCTGGGAGAGCACCACGTTGGCGGGGTTGGACCGGCCCACCAGCTCCGGTGTCAGGGGAGGGGGCGCCCCCTCCCGGAACTGCGAGGTCGACGGAGCCGGGGTACCCCTCTGGGAGTGTCGGAGCGCCGCGGCCTGGCTGCCCTTGAGGAAGGAGACCCTCATGGTGTGCAGCCCGACGCGCGAGTCGTCCACGTACAGCCGCTGCGCGACCCTTCCCCTGCGCAACCGGCCCGTACGGGCGCTCGTCTCCTTGGAGAAGACCGTGTCGACGCGCAGCTCGCCCGGCCCGCGACCGATCACCGTTCCGGGGAGCCAGTCGGCCTCGTACTCGAAGTGGTCCACGATCATGGTCGTCCCGTCGGGGATCTCCATGTGGGAGTGGGAACCCGCGATGGCGGCCTGGCGGCAGCACTCGACCATGAGCACCGGATCGAACAGGCGGGCGCGCTGGAGGTGGTCGTTGTAGTAGCTGTGCGTCAGGGGCAGTTGGGCCGCGCACCACACCCGGTCCTCCCCGACCGGGAGGATGTCGGTGATGAAGACCTCGGAGACGGCCGAACGGTGCACCAGCCTGCGGTCGATGTTCTGTGAGAAGTCGAGTTCGCGCGGAGGGAAGCACACCTCCTCGCCGGCATGAACAGTCACCTGCACTCCTTCGCCAACCGGTTTTCAGTTAATTCGATCTTTGCACTCCCACATAAAAGCAGCATGGAGATCCCGTTGGCGCACACGAAAATCCATGTTGATCAACGCAGTGCGTCCGGTGCATTTCTTTCGGTTCCCGCCTGTGCCACTTTGGTGACATTGGCATTCCCAAGTCTGGAATCTGCGCTTAGCGTTGGCCGCGTCCTCGAAATCAGAGGCGAAACCAACCGAAGGAAACGGAGATTCCCCATGACCGCGGAAATGACGGGCCTCACCCCCTCGAACGCCAAGGAGCACATCGAGGAGATCATCAACCAGGAACTCGAACTGGAGGAGGGCGAGCTCACCGACGAGGCCGACTTCGTCGAGGAGTTCGAGGCCGACTCCCTTTCCCTGATCACGGTGGTCGCACGCATCGAGAAGGAGATGGGCGTCAAGGTTCCCTCAGAGGAGCTTCCGGAGCTCACCAACCTGCTTCTGCTCCACGCCGCCGTCGTCAAGCACGCGGAGGGCTCCGGTGTCTGAGAGCAGACGTGTCGCCATCACCGGGCTCGGAGCCGTCAGCAGCATCGGCATCGGTGTCCAGGCGTTCTCCTCCGCCATCTGGGAGGGGCGCGTCGGCGCGGCCACGGTGTCCAGCTTCGACGTGAGCGGCTTTCCGTACCAGAAGGCCAGCGAGGTCACCGACTTCGATCCGGACTCCCTTCTGGAGGTGCTGAAGCCCGAGGACTGGGGCCGCAGCGGCCTTCTGGCGGCGGCCGCCGCCCGCCAGGCCGCCCAGGACGCCGGGCTCGGGGCAGACGTCCTGTCGTCGTCCCGTACCGGCTCCGCCATGGGCACCACCAGCGGTGAGTCAACGATCATGCAGAGCCTGTGCGAACAGTGGGTGGCCGACGGCCTCAAGGGGCTGAACCCCTCCCACGTCCAACAGGCTCCCGCGAGCCAGATCGCGAACGCCGTCAACACCGAACTCGCCCTGACCGGTGAGGCGCTCACCATCCCCACCGCGTGTTCGGCCAGCAACTACGCCTTGGGCTACGCCTTCGACATGGTGCGGACGGGGGAGGTGGACGGGATGTTCGCCGGCGGTGCGGACGCGGTCAACAGGCACACACACGCCGGGTTCCACCGCCTGGGAGCGCTGGCGGAGGACATGTGCCGCCCGTTCGACGCCAACCGCAGCGGAATCCTGACCGGGGAGGGCGGTGTGGCCCTCTACCTGGAGCCGCTGGAGCGGGCCAGGGAGCGGGGAGCCCACGTCTACGCCGAGGTGCTCGGCTACGGAGTCAACTGCGACGCCGAGCACATGGTCCACCCCGATCCGGTGAGTATCTCCCGGTGTGTCCGGGACGCCCACGAGTCGGCGGGGATCACTCCCGAACAGGTCGACTACATCTGCGCCCACGGCACCGGGACGCCCACGAACGACGCGACCGAGATCGAGGCGGTGCGCGACGTCTTCACGGGCTCACCGCCCCCGATCAGTTCCATCAAGTCGATGATCGGCCACACCATGGGAGCGGCGAGCGGATTCGGCGCCGTGGTCTGCTGCATGGCGATCCAGGAGGGGATGCTCCCGCCCACCGCCAACGTCAGCGAGGTCGATCCCCAGCTCGGCCCCGACCTGGACTGCGTCCCGGGGAAGGCCCGCCCGGCGAAGGTCGACATCGTCCAGAACCACGGGTTCGCCTTCGGCGGCAACAACGTCATCACCATCCTGGGGAGGGCCTCATGACGGCGACCATGGAGTCTCCCACCGACCTCACCACGGTCGAACCCCTCCCCGTCAGAGCGGCGGGTGTCGTGAGCACGGCCGGTATCGGCCTGGCTCCGCTGGCCGAGTTGGTCTCCGGCGGCACCCCCGCCCATACCGAGCCCGAAGACGACGGCCTGGGTGACTACCCCCTGGTCCCGGTACGTCCGGTCGGAGGCTTCCGGCTCGCCGACCACATCGGCCGCAAGGGCACCCGTCACCTGGACCGGCTCACCGGGTTCGGGCTGGTCGCCTGCGACCTGGCCCTCCAGGCGACCGACGCGCCTCCGGCGGCCAAGGACCGGACCGGCATCGTCATCGGCACGAGCACGGGGAGCGTCCAGAGTCTGAGTGAACTCGCCAGGGACACCCTGCTCCAGGAACGCCCGTACCTCATCAACCCCTCCCGTTTCCCGAACACGGTGATGAACAGCTGCGCGGGGCGCATCGCCATCCGCAACGGGTTCCGAGGTATGAACGCGACCCTGGCCGCGGGCCGGCTCTCCAGCCTGACGGCGTTCCGGCACGCGCGGATCGCGCTGTCCCAGGGCAGGGCCGACCGGCTCCTGGTCGGCGGGGTGGAGGAGCTGACCGCTCCCACGGCCTGGGCCTGGTACCTCAGCGGCGGCCTGACGGAGGAGACCCCGGTCGGGGAAGGGGGTGCCGTCTTCGACCTGGGGCGCGGAGGTGACGACGCCGCGGTACCGGGAGGCGCCGACTCGACCATGGCCGAACTCCTGGGCTGCGAGGTCTCCTTCGCCGCCAGGCGCGGGCTCAGCGAGTCGCTCACCCGCGACATCCGTGTGGCGTTGGCCCGGAGCTCCGTCACGTCCGACCAGATCGACATGGTCGTGCCGGGAGCGAACGGACACGTCGGCACCGGACGCGCCGAGGCGCGTGCGCTCTCCGCCGTGGTCGGTGACCGGCCCGCGGTTCCGTTCGTCCAGTCGCTGGGCGAGACCTACAGCGCGAGCGGGGCGCTCCAACTCGCCGCGGTCCTGGCCCTGTGGAAGGTCCGGCCCTCGGCTCGGCGCCGTCACGCACTCATCACCAGTGTGGGCGCGGACGGCAACACCGGTGCCTTGGTGGTACGCGAGAGCGAAGGTGCGTCAGTCGATGCCGCGCCCTGACTCGAGCGTCACGGCTGTCGCCCCTGCCCCCGGCGGGCAGCCGCCCCTCCACCTCTTCCTCCTCCACCACGCGGGAGGGTCCGCGAGCCAGTACCGTCGCTGGCTGCCC
>NZ_ANAX01000365.1 GCF_000341065.1 Nocardiopsis halotolerans DSM 44410
CGGACTGGTCCGCGGCGGTCGGGCATCTCGCCTCCGCCATCGGTGACCACGCCCACGGGCCGTACGCGCTCTTCGGCCACAGCATGGGCGGACTCCTCGCCTTCGACGTCACCGCCCGCCTCGAAGCACACGGGGAACGCCCGCCGGTGTGGTTGGGGGTGTCCGCCTACCCCCAGCCCGCGCCGCACGAACCCGGACGTCACCTGCTGCCTTCCGAACGCCTGCGTGAGCTGGCGGCGCGTCTGGGCGGCCTGCCGCAGATCGTCCTGGACAGTGATCACCTGTGGCCGGAGGTCGAGACGCGGCTACGCCGGGACCTGGCGCTGCTGGACTCCCGGACGGCGGGGAGGTCCCACGTCCGCACCCCGCTGTCCCTGTACCGCGGACAGCGGGATCCCGTGATCGCCTCCGACGGGATGCGGGGTTGGCACGGGCTGGCCTCCCGCGTTCTCGGAGTCCGTGTCTACCCGGGCGGCCACTTCTACTTCCAGGACCGCGTTTCCGACGTCGTCGCCGACATCGTCCACGACATCCGTCACTGTCTCCCCGACGAAAGGTTCCAGCCTTGCGTACCCTGACGCGTCACGGCCTCACGGCCACGGCGTCGGTGTGTGTGGCCGTGGCCCTGTTCTCCCTGGCCGCCTATCTGACGCTGGATCCGGAGTCCTCACGGGTGGACATCCGTCAGGACACCACGTCGCACTACCCGCTCCTCCTCGTCCATATCGCCACGTCGGTCCTCGCGCTCTGCCTGGGAACCCTCCAGCTCATGCCAGCGCTCAGGCGGCGGAGACGGGTGCACAGGACCGTCGGGCGGATCTACCTCTTCGCCGGGGTGTTTCCCGGAGCGGTCAGCGGGTTCTGTGTCGCGGTGCTCACCACCTACGGCCCCACGGCGCAGTTCGGGTTCGGCATGCTGTCCGTCCTGTGGTTCGTCACTGCGGTGCAGGGCCTGCGGGCTGCGCGGGCCAGACGTGTGGCCGAGCACCGGGAGTGGATGATCCGCCAGTACGCCCTGCTGCTCGCGGCGGTCACCCTCCGGGTGCTCCTCCCGCTCCTCCTCGTGCTGTACTCACCCCAGCTCGACACCGTCTACGGCGGCGACCAGGAGACCTTCTTCCGCGAGGTCTACCAGGTCGTTCCGTGGCTGTGCTGGGTTCCCAACCTCGTCATCGCCGAGTGGTTCCTGCGACGCCACGGGGCCAGTACGCGCGATTCGTCCCACACCCCCTTGGAGCAGATCCGATGACCACCACCGATCCACGTCCGGCCTCGCCCCCGACCGCGCGACCGGCCCCCGACACGGTCGCGCGGTTCACCAACAGGGAACGCCTCGCCGAGCTCGACCTCGTCCGCGCCGAAGCGTTGGAACCAGGAGGCGGCCGCGCGACCAGGGCCCAGCACGACCGGGGGAAGCTCACCGCGAGGGAGCGCATCGAGATCCTCCTCGATCCGGGGTCCTTCCAGGAGATCGAGACGCTGCGGCGCCACCGAGCCACGGAGTTCGGTATGAAGGACAAGAAGCCCTACACCGACGGCGTCATCACCGGCTGGGGCACGGTGTACGGGCGGAAGGTGTTCGTCTACGCCCACGACTTCAGGATCTTCGGCGGCGCCCTGGGCGAGGCGCACGCCGAGAAGATCCACAAGATCATGGACCTGGCGGAGTCGGTGGGAGCGCCGTTGATCGGACTCTGCGACGGCGCCGGGGCCCGCATCCAGGAAGGCGTGACGGCCCTGGCCGGCTACGGCGGGATCTTCCGCCGAATCGTCCGCAACTCCGGCGTCATTCCGCAGATCAGCGTGATCATGGGGCCGTGCGCCGGAGGTGCGGCCTACGCGCCCGCCCTGACCGACTTCGTCTTCATGGTGCGGGACACCTCGCAGATGTTCATCACCGGACCGGACGTCGTCACCGCGGTCACCGGCGAGTCCATGACCATGGACGAACTGGGCGGCGCACGGGTGCATGAGGCCTCGTCGGGAGTGGCGACCCTGGCCTATGACGACGAGCGCACCTGCCTGGAGGACGTCCGTGACCTCCTCACCTTCCTGCCCTCCAACAACCGCGAGCTTCCTCCACTGGAGCCGTCGGACGACCCGGTCGACCGACCCAACGACGCCCTGCTGGACGCGGTACCCGACAGCCCCAACCAGTCCTACGACGTCCTGCGCATCATCGAGGAGATCGTCGACGACGGTGAGTTCTTCGAAGTGCACCCCGCGTGGGCCGGGAACATCGTCTGTGGGCTGGCCCATCTGGGCGGGCGGACCGTGGGTGTCGTCGCGGACCAGCCCGCGGTTCTCGCCGGGGTGCTGGACATATCCGCCTCGGAGAAGGCCGCGCGTTTCGTCCAGTTCTGCGATGCCTTCAACATCCCGCTCGTCACGCTGGTGGACGTTCCCGGCTTCCTCCCGGGGGTGGAGCAGGAACACCAGGGGATCATCAGGCACGGCGCGAAACTGCTGTACGCCTACTGCAACGCGACCGTGCCCCGGATACAGGTCATCCTGCGCAAGGCCTACGGCGGCGCCTACATCGTGATGGACTCCCGGTCCATCGGAGCCGACCTGTCCTACGCCTGGCCGGGGAACGAGATCGCCGTCATGGGCGCGGAGGCCGCCGCCAACGTCGTCTTCCGCAAGGAGGTCGCCGCCGCGTCGGATCCGGAGGGCAAACGCGCCGAGAAGGTCGCCGAGTACCGGCGCGAACTGATGCACCCCTACTACGCGGCCGAGCGGGGGTTGGTCGACGACGTCGTGAGCCCCGCCGACACGCGCGGGACGCTCATCCGGTCCTTGGAGGTGCTTCGTGACAAGCACCGGGACCTGCCGTTCCGCAAGCACGGAAACCAGCCGACGTAGTGGTTCCCGAAGACCGGGCATGGAGAGAGGGAGGAAACATGCGGACGGGTTCTGGGAGCTCCCCTGGTGCGGGAGTACTCACCCACGGAATGAGCGAGGAGGAGGTGGCCGCCGTGATCTCCATCGTGTACGGGTTGTCCCGGGTGAGGGGGGCGGACATGGGCGATCCCGGTCCGAGGCGGGCCAACTGGTCACGGCGGGGCGAGGAGCCGGTGGTGCAGCCGTCATGGCGCGGCCGGTCCGGACACGACCTGGAGAGGAGGTCGTACCACCGTGCGTAAAGTACTGATCGCCAAC
>NZ_ANAX01000366.1 GCF_000341065.1 Nocardiopsis halotolerans DSM 44410
ACGACGCGGGCCTGACCAGCATCGCCGTCTACGCCGAACCCGACCTGGACGCCCTGCACACCAAAATCGCCGACGAGGCCCACGCCCTGGGCGGAACCACCCCAACCGACTCCTACCTCGACATCACCAAACTCCTGGCCATCGCCAAAGCCTCCGGCGCCGACGCCGTCCACCCCGGCTACGGATTCCTGGCCGAGAACGCCGACTTCGCCCAGGCCGTCATCGACGCCGACCTGACCTGGATCGGCCCACCCCCCTCCGCGATCACCGCCCTGGGCGACAAGGTCCAAGCCCGCCACATCGCCCAGAAGGTCGGCGCCCCCCTGGTCGCCGGCACCCCCGACCCCGTCGAGTCGGCCGAACAGGCCCGGGCCTTCGCCACCGAACACGGCCTACCCATCGCGATCAAGGCCGCCTTCGGCGGCGGCGGACGCGGACTCAAGGTCGCCCACACCCTGGACGAGGTCACCGACGCCTACGAGTCCGCGGTACGCGAGGCCGTCACCGCCTTCGGCCGCGGCGAGTGCTTCGTCGAGCGCTACCTCGACCGGCCCCGGCACGTGGAGACCCAGTGCCTGGCCGACCAACACGGCAACGTCGTGGTGGTCTCCACCCGCGACTGCTCCCTGCAGCGCCGCCACCAGAAACTGGTCGAGGAAGCCCCCGCGCCGTTCCTGACCCCCGACCAGACCGAACGGCTCTACACCTCCTCCAAGGCCATCCTGGCCGAGGCCGGCTACGTGGGCGCGGGCACGGTCGAGTTCCTGGTCGGGACCGACGGCACCATCTCCTTTTTGGAGGTCAACACCCGCCTGCAGGTCGAGCACCCGGTCACCGAGGAGGTCACCGGCATCGACCTGGTCAGGGAGATGTTGCGCATCGCCCAGGGCGGGGAACTGGACTACGGCGACCCCCAGGTGCGCGGGCACTCCTTGGAGTTTCGGATCAACGCCGAGGACGCGGGCCGGAACTTCATGCCCGCACCGGGCACCATCACCGAACTGGCGCTGCCCACGGGTCCGGGCGTGCGCGTGGACACCGGGTGCGAGGCCGGGTTCACGGTGCCCCAGGCCTTCGACTCCATGGTCGCCAAGCTGATCGTGACCGGCCGCACCCGCACCGAGGCGTTGCAGCGCTCCC
>NZ_ANAX01000367.1 GCF_000341065.1 Nocardiopsis halotolerans DSM 44410
CCACTGAAGACATCGGACTCACTCATCTAGGCGCCACAGGGCGGGCCGGTGGACCGTTCCGGTCACCGCATCAGACGGCGTCGGCGCCGGAGTCCGGCTCGAACCGCACCACCACCGACTTCGACGTCGGCGTGTTGCTCACCTCGGCCGTGGAGTCCAGCGGCACCAGCACGTTCGTCTCGGGGAAGTAGGAGGCCGCACACCCGCGAGCCGTCGGGTAGTACACGACCCGGAAGTGCGCCGCGCGCCGCTCCCTGCCGTCCCGCCACTCGCCCACGATGTCGGTGTACGAGCCGTCGGCCAGCCCCAGCTCCCGGGCGTCCTCGGGGTGGACCAGGACCACCCGGCGACCACCGGTGACACCGCGGTAGCGGTCGTCGAGGCCGTACACCGTGGTGTTGTACTGGTCGTGCGAGCGCAGCGTCTGCAACAGCAGCCGCCCCTCGGGGACCTCCGGCGCGTACGTGCCGTTCACCGTGAAGTTGGCCAGCCCGGTCGCGGTGGGGAAGCGCCGGTCGTCGCGCGGGGCGTGCGGCAGGGTGAACCCTCCGGGGCGCCGCGCACGGGCGTTGAAGTCCTCGAACCCCGGCACGACCGCGGCCACGTGCTCGCGCACCCGGTCGTAGTCGGCCAGCTCCGACCACGCCACCGGGACGTCGCCGAGCACGCGCCGGGCCAGGTCGCAGATGATGTCCACCTCCGAGCGCATGCCCTCCGACAACGGCGGGAGCACCCCGTGGGAGGCGTGTACCTTCCCCATGGAGTCCTCCACCGTCACCCACCGGGGCTGGCCGCCGCGCAGGTCGCGGTCACTGCGCCCCAGCGCGGGCAGGATCAGCGCCCGTGTCCCCGTCACCACGTGCGAGCGGTTCAGCTTGGTGGACACGTGCACCGTCAACCCCACCCGGCGCATGGCGTCCTCGGTGACCAGGGTGTCGGGTGTGGCCGAGACGAAGTTGCCGCCCATCGCGAAGAACACCCGGACGTCACCGTCGGCCATGGCGCGGATGGCGTTGACGGTGTCGTACCCGTGCTCGCGCGGCGGCGCGAACCCGAACTCGGCGCCCAAGGCGTCCAGGAACGCGTCCGCGGGGCGCTCGAAGATCCCCATCGTGCGGTCGCCCTGCACGTTGGAGTGGCCGCGCACCGGGCACACGCCCGCGCCGGGGCGGCCCACGTTGCCGCGCAGCAGCAGGAAGTTGACCACCTCGCGGATGGTGGGCACCGAGTGCCGGTGCTGGGTCAGGCCCATCGCCCAGCACACCACGATCCGCTCCGAGGCGGTGACCATCGCGGCGATGCGCTCGATCAGCTCCCGGCCCAGCCCGGTGGCCCGCTCGGTGCGCGGCCAGAACTCCTCGTCCGGTTCGGCCAACAGCGTCTTGGCGAACTCCTCGAACCCGTGGGTGTGCGTGGTGACGAACTCCCGGTCCAGAACCTGTTCGCCGCGCTCGTCGGCCTCCAGCAGCAGGCGGTTGAGGGCGGAGAACAGGGCGAGGTCGCCGCCCAGGCGGATCTGCGCGAACAGGTCGGTCAGTTCGGTGCCGCGCCCCAGCAGGCCGCCCGCGCGCTGGGGGTTGCGGAACTCGCGCATCCCCGCCTCGGGCAGCGGGTTGACGGTGACGATCCGCGTCCCCGCCTTCTTCGCCCTCTCCAGGGCGGTGAGCATGCGCGGGTGGTTGGTACCGGGGTTCTGCCCGGCCACGATGATGAGGTCGGCCTCGCGCAGGTCCTCCAGGGACACGCTGCCCTTGCCCACGCCCAGGGTCTCGGTCAGGGCCGACCCGGACGACTCGTGGCACATGTTGGAGCAGTCGGGAAGGTTGTTGGTGCCGAGCGCGCGGGCGAACAACTGGTAGCAGAACGCCGCCTCGTTGCTGGTGCGCCCGGAGGTGTAGAAGACCGCCTCGTCGGGGGAGTCCAGCGCCCTGAGGTCCTCGGCGACCAGGTCCAGGGCGCGGTCCCAACCGATCGGCTCGTAGTGCGTGGCGCCCTCGGCCAGGTACAGCGGCTCGGTGAGGCGCCCCTGCTGGCCAAGCCAGTAGCCGGAGCGGTCGGCGAGGTCGGCCACCGAGTGCCTTCCGAAGAACTCGGCGGTCAGCGCCTTGGCGGTGGCCTCCTCGGCGACGGCCTTGGCGCCGTTCTCACAGAACTCGGCCCGGTGCCGCCTGTCCCCCTCGGGCCAGGCACAACCGGGGCAGTCGAAGCCGCGCTTCTGGTTGATCGCGAGCATCGCGGGCAGACCGCGCCGCACCCCCGTCTGCTCGCCGAGGTGGCGGACGCTGTTGAGTACGGCGGGGAGCCCCGCCGCGCTGCTCTTGGGCGGGCTGACCTTCGGGGCGTCCTGCGCGGGGTCCGGCTTCTCCGGGTTCTGGTGTCTCACACCCGCATTCTGGCACCGTCCGCCCTGATGGGGGGCTCGCGGGGCGTGGTCCCGGGCCGCGCCCGACCCGGGCCGTCACGTTCTGACCGGGTACCCGATGAGCTGCCGCACCGCGTGGGGAGGGCAGTGGGCGCCGGAGGCGGCGTCGAAGACCACGTCGTCGCGGGAGCAGAAGTACAGCCGCTGCCAGACCCGCCACGCGTGGGCCCTGAGGGGCTCGTCCCGGTTCCTGATCTCCCCGGTGCTGCGCGCGTCCCACAGGACCAGCGCGACACCCGCCCCGGCCATGGTGGCCATCGCGACCAGGGAGGCCGGGAAGGAGAGGAACGCGTCCACTCCGTCGAACAGGCTCCCGACGCCGTGGACGACCGCTCCCACGAGGACGAGGACCGCGCCGGACACGACGAGCGTGGTCCTCCAGTCCCTGCCCAGCCACCAGCGCAGGACCAGAGCGGTGATCGCGGCGGGCACGCCGCCGAGGACCCCGAGCAGGAACACGTACGGAGCGCAGAGCACGAGCAGGGCGACCCCGGCCCACAGCGCGATCCTGGGCGGGACCTCGGGCCGCGCGGGAAAACTCAGCTGCGCCGCGAGCGTGCTCTGGGAGTGGGAGGTGGCGGTGTGCCGCGCCCTACCGACCGTCGTCTCACCGCCCAGCCACGACCGTTCGTCCCACGCACGGATCGTGGACGACCCGGTGACCCGTGTGGTCGTGGTGCCCTCCCGGACCACGGCGGACACCTTGGTGGTTCGGTCCTGGCGTGAGCACACCGGGCGGTTGGCCATCAGCCGTCCCTCCCTCCGCGCGGATCCGGCGGTTCGCCCCGACGCTAGCGGGCGTCCTCCGGCCCTCAGTTGACGGCGGAGGGCGTACCGTTCGTCATCTTCACCAGCTCGGCGTAGTCGGTCGGGAAGATGGTGTTCAGGGTCCCGCCCGCAGCCCACAGCCGGGGGTACTCCTCCAGCGCGGTGTCCACCACGGTCTCCACCGGCTCGGGGTGCCCCAGGGGCGCCACNGCCGATGGCCTGGCCGGTGGCGGCGCGTACCTCCTCGGGCCTGGCACGCCGGATCACCCTCCTGCCCAGGCGCTCGGCGAGCAGCCTCACCTCCACCCGGTGCCGACCGCTGGTCATCACCAGCAACGGCCTGTCATCGGCCATGAACACCAGGCTGTTGGCGATCGCGCCGACCTCGCACCCCAGCGCCTCGGCCGCCTCGGCGGCCGTGCGCGTGGAGGCGGGCAACTCACGCACCCGTCCCCGCGCGCCGAACGCCTCCAGGGCGTCGGCCACCCGCTGGCTGCGCTCGGGCAGCTCCTCCCCGCCTTCCATGTGCTCTCCTTTCGTCCCGGTTGCGGTGCAGGCTACGCCCTCACGCCCGGGCGCGCACCCTCGCGGGGTCAGCGGGTACGGCGTCGACGGGATCCTCCCGTCCGGTGCCGCATGACATGCCGCTGACGGCGCAATGCCCTCCTTGGGCTGGCTGGCGGGGCAGACTGGGCCCCGCCGGTCACGGTCGTGCCAGGGGAGCGTGGGTGTACGGACCCCGCGAGCGCCCCCGGCCGAGTCCGGCGGGATCGGAGGACCCGGAGGTAGGGGCGATGAGTGGCACCGGCTGGCCACTGGAGGCCGACCTGTTGCGCGCGGTGTTCGACAACCTGGGCGCGGGCACGTTCGTCGTCGACACCACGGGCCGCGCCACCGTCGCCAACCCCTACGCGCAACGGATCCTCGACCGGCCCGAGGAACGGATGCTGGGCCGTGACCTGCACGCCCTGCTCCACCGTCGTTCGGACGGGAGCGGGATGCCACGGGAGGAGTGCCCCGTCCTGGCCGTGCTCGACACCGGCCGGCCAGCCGAGGGAAGCGACGAGTTCTACCTCCGGGGCGACGGAACGCTCGTGCCCGTCATCTGGGCGGCCACCCCCCTCCGGCGCGAGGGACGCCTGTACGGCGCGGTCATCGTCTTCCGTAACTTCAAGGCGCACCGCGACGCCGCCGAGCAGACCGCGGCGCACCTGGCGGCCCTGGAGGAGCTCACCGCCCGGCTGAGCATGGTGGCGGAGGTCTCCGCGCTCCTCATCGCCACCCTGGACAGCGGCGAGATGCTGGACAGACTGGTCCGGCTGCTGGTGCCGGAACTGGGTGACTGGGCGGTGGTCGACCTGGTCACGGCCGGACAGGGGGAGGAGATGCGGCGCGTCGCCGCGCACATCCCCGAGGACCGGGACGCGGCCGACTCCCTGAAGGGCCCGCTGTCGCCGCTGCCGCCCACCCCCCACGCGGCGCTGGTGCGCGTTCTGCGCAGAACCCAGCCCGTCCTGCTCGACGCACGGGACCTGGCGGGTGAGTCGGACGAGCCGCTCGCCCGGGCACAGCGACAACTGTTCGACCGCCTGGGCGGGCACTCCGCGGTGGTGGTGCCGCTGTACACCCGAAGACAGGTCCTCGGCGTGCTGACCGTGGCCCGCACCGGTCGGCAGCCCGCCTACACCGACGCCGAGGTCCTCGTGCTGGGCGACATCGCCCGACGCGCCGGTCTGGCGATGGAGAACATCCAGCTCTTCGAACGGCAGCGCCACGTCGCCGAGACCATGCAGCGCCAGCTCCTGACGCCCCTGCCCCAGGTCGACCACCTCCGGATGGCCGCCCGCTACCAGCCCGCGCAGCAGGTCGCCGAGATCGGCGGAGACTGGTACGACGCCTTCCTCCTCGGTGACGGCGTCATGGCCATGGTCATCGGCGACGTGGTCGGCCACGACCTCCGGGCCGCGGCGCACATGGCCGAGGTCCGCAACATGCTGCGTGCCCTGGCCTGGGACCGCCAGGAACCCCCCAGTCTGATCATGCGGCGGTTGGACGAGGCCATGACCAACACCAGTGACGCCCCCATGGCCACCGCCGTCTTCGCCCGTGTCGAGGGCCCCGAGGGCGGGCCCTGGCACCTGCACTGGGTCAACGCCGGGCACCCCCCGCCGCTGCTCGTCACCGCCGACGGCCGCACCCGCTACCTCGAGGGCGGACACGGTCCCCTCCTGGGCATGAGCGCCACCCTGCACATGGGACTGGAGTGGCCCGACGCCCGTGAGGAGATCCCGGCACGGTCCACCCTGCTGTTCTACACCGACGGCCTGGTCGAGAGCCGTGACCACCCCATCGACACGGGCCTGGA
The DNA here is from genome assembly GCF_000341065.1 of Nocardiopsis halotolerans DSM 44410. Taxonomy (GTDB): domain Bacteria; phylum Actinomycetota; class Actinomycetes; order Streptosporangiales; family Streptosporangiaceae; genus Nocardiopsis; species Nocardiopsis halotolerans. The sequence continues at coordinate 5,556 of NZ_ANAX01000367.1, forward strand.
CAACCTGCGCCGCCACGCGGCCGAGCTGGCCCGGCACGACGTCGAGGACTTCCTCGACGAGCTCCTCGTCCGCATCGATCCCGGCGGCGACGACGTCGCGCTGCTCGCCCTGCGTATCCCACCGGAGGGCGCGGGCGCCGATGACGACACGGAACCGCCTCCGACACAGCACGCGCACAGCCCCGCCACCGCCGACCGGGGGGCTCCCGGTTCCCGTGCCGAGGACACCCCGGTCAGGGACACCTCGGAACCGACGTGGTGAGCCCGTTTCCTCCGACGTGCCCCGGGTAGTGGGTGAGGGCAGCCCAGGGGGCCGCGGGCTCCCCGACCACCACCGTTCGTGAGACCAGGGGGAACCATGAAGGCAGTGGTGTGGAACGGAACCCGGGACGTCGGCACCGCGAACGTCCCCGACCCCCGGATCGAGGAGCCCGGTGACGCGGTCATCCGGGTCACCAGTTCGGGACTGTGCGGCTCGGACCTGCACCTGTACGAGGTACTCGGCCCGTTCATGACCCCCGGGGACATCCTCGGGCACGAGCCCATGGGCGTGGTCGAGGACGTCGGCCCCGCCGTCACCTCCCTGGCCCCCGGCCAGCGGGTCGTCGTCCCCTTCCAGATCTCCTGCGGGCACTGCCTCATGTGTGAGACGGGTCTCCAGAGCCAGTGCGAGAACACCCAGGTCGAGGCGCAGGGCATGGGCGCCGCGCTCTTCGGCTACAGCAAACTCTACGGCGCGGTGCCCGGCGGGCAGGCCGAGTACCTGCGGGTCCCGCGCGCCGAGAGCACCGCGATCCCCGTGCCCGAGCAGGGACCCGACGACCGCTACCTGTTCCTGTCCGACGTGTTGCCGACCGCGTGGCAGGCCGTCCGCTACGCCGACGTGCCCCAGGGCGGATCGGTGGCGGTCCTGGGCCTGGGGCCGATCGGCGACATGTCCTGCCGTGTCGCCAGGCACCTGGGCGCGGAGAAGGTGTTCGGCGTGGACCCGGTGCCCGAGCGGCGGGCCCGCGCCGCCGCATGGGGCGCGGAGGTGTTGGACTCCGCCAGGGGCACCGACGAGGTGGTCCAGGAGATCCGTGACCGCACCGACGGGCGCGGCCCGGACGCGGTCATCGACGCGGTCGGCATGGAGGCGTCCGGGCACGGCACGGCGAAGGCCGCCCAGCGGATGGCCAACCTCATGCCCAGGGGCGCGGCGGCCAGGATGATGAGGACGATGGGGGTGGACCGGCTGGCCGCGTTGCGGACCGCCATCGAACTGGTGCGGCGCGGCGGGACCGTGTCCCTGATCGGCGTGTACGGGGGCATGACCGACCCGATCCCGATGCTCACGCTCTTCGACAAGCAGATCCAGCTGCGCATGGGGCAGGCCAACGTGCGTCGTTGGGTCCCGGAGATCCTGCCGCTGCTGGAGGACTCCGACGTCCTGGGCGTGGACGACTTCGCCAGCCACCACGTGGGTCTGGACGCCGCCTCGCTGGCCTACGAGAGGTTCCAGAAGAAGCGGGACGACGTGTTCAAGGTCGTCTTCCGCCCCTGACCCCGCACGCGCGGGCCCCGCGGAACGCGTGTTCCACGGGGCCCGGTGACGGTTCGGCGGGTCGGCGCCTCAGCCCTCCAGGGCCTCCTGGATCAGGGGGACGATCCCGTCCAGGGCGTGGGAGACGCCCAGGGTCGAGCCGCTGGAGAAGGCGTTGGCCAGTTCCGGGTCGTCCAGGATGATCATGCGGCCGTCCTCCGCGGAGGGGACGCTCTGGAGGACCGGGTCCTCGTGCAGGAACTCCGCGGTGTCGCCGATGGGGAAGATGACGGTCAGGTCCGCGTCCAGGACCTCCACCAGCTCCGGGCTCAGGTCCACGTAGAACGCGCCGTCGGCCATCTCGGTGATCTCGGACTTGTACTGGAACCCGAGGTCCTGGAGCAGGTCCACCCGCGAGTCGCCGGGGACGTAGGCGCCGTACTGGCCGTCGTAGTAGGCGCCGACCGCGATGGTCGTGTCCGCGAACCCGGGGTTGTCCTCGCGGATCTGGGCGAAGCGGCCCTCCAGCTCGGTGATGAGCTCCTCGCCGCGCTCCTCCTCGCCGAGCACCCGGGCGACCTGGCGGGTCTGCTGCTGCCAGGTGGTGCCGTAGGTGACCTCCACCCCGGGCGGCGGTCCGACCACCGGGGCCACCGGGGAGAGCAGGTCGTGGCGCTCCTGGCTGTTGTCGGAGCGGGTGTCGAGGATGACGTCGGGCTCCAGGGAGGCGATCGCCTCCAGGTTGGGCTCCATGGTGCCGACCATGACCGGTTCCTCGTCGAACAGGTCGGCCGCCCAGGGGCCCACGCCTGTGCCGCCGTAGGCCTGCCAGTCGGCCACGCCGACCGGCTGGCCCNCCCAGGGCGAGGGCGGTCTCGGCGTCGGACCAGCCCGTGGCGACGACGTTGGTCGGCTTGTCCTCGATGGTCACGTCCCCGAACAGGGTCTCGACGGTGACCGGGTAACCCTCGGCGACCTCGCCGTCCGTCCCGCCCCCTTCGGAGCCGGTGTTCTGGGCGCCGCAGGCGGTGAGGAGCAGGAGGGACAGCGCACCGGCGGCGATCGTGCCGCGGCGGGTCAGCGGACCGGGGTTCATGTGGCCTCATTCGTCGGTGGGTCAGCTTAGCCTTGCCTAAGCACAGGCCATGGTGGTGGAGGGGGCGGCTTCGCGCAAGCCCATGTCGGGGCGCTCGGAGAGGTCGTCCGACGCCCGGAGGGAGCCTTCTCCGGTGAGGTTCGGTGAACGCGCGTCAGGCGTTGCGCGGCCATGGAAGTGGGGAGCGTCACACCATCACGGGTAGGCCTCCACGCCGTGGCGCCAGTACCCGATGAAGGCGATGTCGTCCTTGGGCACCCCGCGCTCACGGACCAGCGTGCGGCGCAGCTCGGTGGGCAGGGCGTTCTCCCCGGCCACGAAGCAGTAGGGGCGGCCCTCGGGGAGCTCGGCGGCGCGCACGGTCTCCAGCGCCAGCCGCCCGGGGACGGCGTGCGCGTCCGTGCGCGGCAGCCAGTGCACCTCCACCCCGGCCGGGGCGCGGACGGGGCGGACGTCGTCGGGGGAGGGTACCTCCAGGAACGCCAGCCCCCGCAGGTCGGCCGGGGCCTGTTCGAGGATGGACAGCAGCGCGGGGACGGCGCTCTCGTCGCCCACCAGCAGGTGCCAGTCCGTGCCCTCGGTGGGCAGGTAGTAGACGCCCTCGGGGTAGAGCCCCAGTTCGTCCCCGGGCCGGGCGGACAGCGCCCACGCCGACGCCGGCCCCTCGTCCCCGTGCGCGACGAACTCGATGTCCAGTTCCAGCGCCTCCGGGTCGAAACGGCGGATCGTGTAGTTGCGCACGTGCGGGCGACGGTCGTCGGGCATGGCGCGGAACTCGGCCACCCACCCGTTGGCGTCGCCGTCGTCGCCGGTGGCGGGCATGTTCAGCGTGTCCTGGCCGGGCCGGGGGAAGAGGATCCGCGTGCACTGGTCCAGTCCCAGGAACTCCAGTCCGGCCAGCTCCTCGCCGGTGAGCGTCACCGTGAGGAAGTGCTCGGTGGTCCGCTCGACGCGCGCCACGCGGGTGCGGATCATGGCGCGGCGGCTCGGATAACTGATGCGCAAGGCGCGGCCCCTTCGGTCGGTTCGGAGGGTTTCGGGTACGTCCGGGTCGTCCGGTTTCTGGCGCCGGTGACCGTTGTCGACTCGGGCAAGGTTAGCCTAACCAAGGTTGGCGTGGCATGGTGGGTCCGGGTCCCGGCCACCGGGGCACCGGCGGGGACGACCGGCGCACTAACCTGGCCCGGGTACGACACGGCGGAGGGGTACGACATCGGATGAGCACACGTCTGTACGGGGCCGTGCGCCCCGCGCCGAGCGGGCACGCCACGTGAGCGCCGTCGCCGCCCCCGAAGCCGAACGCGAACGGCGCTCCCCGCGAACCCCCACTGGGGAGCCTCCCGCCAGCGTGCGCGCCCTTCGCGGGCGCACCCTGCGGCGCAACCGCCTCCACGTCACCCTCGGCGTGGCCCTGCTCTCCCTGCACCAGGTCGCCGAGGCCCTCGTCCCCGTCGCCATCGGCCTGACCATCGACTGGGCCATCGTCTCCGGCGACGTCCGCGCCCTGGCGGCCTGCGTCGCGGGCATGGTGGCGCTCTTCACCGTCCTGGCCCAGGCCTACCGCAACGGCGCCCGCTTCGCCCTGCGCGCCGTCGAGAACGAGGCCCACCTGCTGCGGGTGGAGG
>NZ_ANAX01000368.1 GCF_000341065.1 Nocardiopsis halotolerans DSM 44410
AGCGCAGCGGCCTGCGCGCGGGCGAGGTCCTGTCGGTGGCCACCTCCGACGCCGAACAGGCCGCCCAGTACGTGCGCGCCTGGTCGTCGTCGATCGCCCTCGTGGTCGCCATCGCCGTCACCACCGTCGCCCTCCTGGCCGTCGACGTCCCCCTCGGGATCGGCGTGCTCGTCGGCGTTCCCCTGCTCATGCTGCTCCTGCGCCTGCCCGCCGCACGCATCACCCGGCGCAGCGAGGCCAAGCAGGCCACCGCCGCCGGGGCCACGGCCCTGGCCACCGACCTGGTCAGCGGCCTGCGCGTCCTCATGGGCATCGGCGCCCGGTACAACGCCGCCGACCGCTACCGCCGGGCCAGCACCCGCGCCCTGGACGCCTCGGTCGGCGCCGCCGCCAGCAACGGCGTCTACCAGGGGCTGGTCACCGCCGCCAGCGCGGTCCTGCTCGCCTGCGTCGCGGGCGTGGCCGGGTGGATGGCGCTCAACGGCCGCCTCAGCGTCGGCGAGTTCGTCACCGTCATCGGACTCGCCCAGTTCCTGGCCGAACCCGTTCAGGGGCTGGGCATGATCGGTCAGGTGTTCGCCACCGCGCGCGCCTCAGCCCAGCGGTTGGTGCGCCTGCTCAACGCCCCCGCCGCCGTCGCCCCCGGCGACCGCGCCTGTGACGGGGAACCGGTCGTCGCCCTGTCCGGGGTCGGCTACCGCACGCTGCGCAGGGTGGACCTCGAACTCACCCCCGGCGAACTCGTGGGAGTGCTCACCACCGATCCCCGCGACGCCGAGGCGCTGCTGGAACTGCTCTCGGGCCGGGCCGACCCCGGGCGGATCGAGGGCACGCTCACCGTGGGCGGAGTCCCCGTCCCCGAACTCGCCCTGGACGCCCTGCGCGAGGCGGTCCTGGTGGAGGAGCACGGGGCCGCGCTGTTCGAGGGCACCCTGCGCACCAACCTGACCGGTGCCGGGGCCGACGAGGAACGCCTCCTGGACGCCCTGCGCGCCGCCGCGGCCGACGACCTGGTCGACGGACACCCCGACGGCCTGGACCGGCCGGTCGCCGACCGCGCCGCCAACCTCTCCGGCGGCCAGCGCCAGCGCGTGGCCCTGGCCCGCGCCCTGGTCGCCGACCCTCCCGTCCTGGTTCTGCACGACCCCACCACCGCCGTGGACGCCGTCACCGAGGAGGCCATCGCCCGGGGCGTGGCCGCCGCCCGGGCGGGCCGGGTCCCGGCCGGGTCCACCCTGGTCGTGGCCAACAGCCCGGCGCTGCTGTCCCGGGCCGACCGCGTCGTGGTGCTGTCCGGGGGGCGGGTCCGCCGCACGGGGACGCACGCGCGGCTGGTCGAGGAGGACCCGGACTACCGTGAGGCGGTACTCCGATGACCTGCGTGTGGGGCACCGCCCGTGAGCCGTCGCCACCACGGAGTCCGCGGTCACACGTGGCCGGTCGGGGAGGATGGCACCCACCGGAGGGCGGTGCCGCGACGACCGCCCCGCCGAGCGCCGTTCGCGGGCCGCTCCCGTTCCGGGACCCACGACCAGGCGCGGTTCGACGACGGAGGAGGCCGTTCGGTGGGTCCCTCCCGTCCACCGAGGCCGACCGCCGATCGTCCGGAACGTGTCCCCCCGAGTTCCCCGACCCCCTCGCAGCCACCCACGACCCCGAGGACGACCGATGAGCACGCCGGCGGAGGAACCCGCGCGCGAACACGGGGATCTGCTCCCCACCGCCCCGGCCCGCCGCACCTGGGCCGTACTGGGCGAGGGGGTGCGCGCCACCGGCTGGGGCACCCCGCTGGCCCTGGCCACCGTGCTCGCAGGCAGCGCAGCCGGGCTGGTGGCCCCGTGGGTGCTGGGCCGGATGGTCGACGCCATCGCGGAGGGGGAGGGCCTGGAGACCGTCTTGTCCTCGGTCGCCCTGATCGCCGTGACGGGTCTGCTCGGAGGTCTGCTGACGGGCGTGGGCGCCTGGTTGGTCAGCCGGGTCGGCGAGACGATCCTGGCCCGCCTGCGCGAACGCGTCATGGACCGAGTGCTGCGCATGCCCGCCGCCCGCCTGGAGCGGGTCCGCATCGGCGACCTGCTCTCCCGGGTCGGTGACGACGTCGCCGTGGTCACCACCAGCATCGCCCGCAGCGGTCCCCACGCCGTCGTCGCCCTGGCCACCGTGCTGCTGACCGCCGTGGGCATGACCGCACTGGACTGGCGCCTGGGCCTGGCCGGAATGCTCTGCGTGCCGGTCTACGTGCTGGCGTTGCGCTGGTACCTGCCCCGTTCTGGCCCCTACTACGCCCGTGAGCGCGTGGCCATGGGCGAGCGCTCGCACGCGATGATGGGCGCCCTGCGGGGACGCGGCACCGTGCGCGCCTACCGGCTGGAGGACGAGCACGAGGGTCGTGTCCGCGACCGCTCCCGTGACGCCATGGACATCACGGTCTCGGTGTTCCGCCTGTTCACCCGTTTCGGATCGCGGCTCAACGCCGCCGAGTGCGTCGGTCTGACCTCGGTGCTGGTGGTCGGGTTCTGGCTGGTGCGCGCGGACATGGCGACCATCGGCATGGTCACCGCCGCCGCGCTGTACTTCCACCGCCTGTTCGGGCCGCTGATCTTCCTGGTCATGAACTTCAACGAGGTGCAGTCGGCGGGGGCGAGTCTGGCCCGCCTGGCCGGTGTGGTCGACCTTCCGGCGGGGGAGGGGCCGGGCGTCGAGGAGGGGCCAGCAGGATCCTCGGTCCGTGTGGCGGGGGTCACCCACTCCTACGGCACCGGCGGCCCGCCCGCCCTGGAGGAGGTGTCGCTGGAGGTCGCCCCGGGCGAGCGCGTGGCCCTGGTCGGGGCCAGCGGCGCGGGCAAGACCACCCTGGCCGCCCTGGTCAGCGGGTTGCGCACGCCCACCGAGGGGGCCGTGTACCTGGGCGGGATCCCCCTGGAGGAACTGGGGGAGCAGCGGGTGCGCGAACACGTCTTCCTCGTCAGCCAGGAGACCCACGTGTTCGCCGGAACCCTGCTGGAGGACCTGCGCCTGGCCCGCGCGGGGGCCGACGCGGCCGAGGCGGAGGCCGCCCTGGAGACCGTCGGCGCCCTGGAGTGGGTGCGCGCCCTGCCCGAGGGGCTGGACACGGTGGTCGGTGAGGGCGGACACGCCCTGACCGCGGAGCAGGCCCAACACCTGGCGCTGGCCCGGCTGGTGCTGGCCGACCCGGACGTGGCCGTCCTGGACGAGGCCACCGCGGAGGCGGGCAGTTCCGGCGCCCGGCGTCTGGAGCGGGCCGCCGCCGNTGGCGCACCGGCTCACGCAGGCCGAGACCGCCGACCGCGTGGTGGTCATGGACCGGGGCCGCGTCGTCGAGGAGGGCGCGCACACCGACCTGGTCGACGCCGGTGGGCGCTACGCCGCCCTGTGGCGCAGCTGGCAGGGCACGTCGGACGAGGGAGGGCTGGTCTCGCGCTGACGGGCGGGGCCGTGCTGAGCGGTGGTTGGTACGCGGCGGCCCTGTGCGCGGGCACGACAAAGCCCGCGGGGGTGGGGATCCCCCCGTTTTCCAGTGAACCGCGAACGGACATGGCCCCGCCAGGGGCAGTCGGAACCTGTGGACGGCCCCCGGGCGGGTCCGCGCTGGGCGGTGGTGGGGCCGGTGTGTTCTCGCCGGGTCCATGACGCGTGCGGCTCCGCCTGCTGATGCACCGCGGGCGGAGCCGAACCTCGTTGATCTTGTACTTATGGCTACTCTCGGCGGTCGAACCTCGCTATAAGTACAAGATCATCTACGGAAGACTGGCCGAAAGTGGTGTCAGGCCCCCTTGGCGCTGTCGATGAAGGCCTGCCATTCGGCGGAGGCGAAGAAGAGCGCGCCCAGCTCGCGGTGCTTGGTGTCCCGGACTCCGGTGAGCGGTCCTTCGGCAACCTCTACGCATTCGCCTTGCTCAACGCTGTAGCTGGCCTTGTGCCATGGCTGCGCGGGGACATGTGCTGCTTCCACGCAATCGTTGTCCCCTCCGCTGTAGCTGGACTTGAACCACTGGATCACCGGAACTCCCTTGCCTTCGAGGTGATGAAGTCCATCGTGTCAGACGGGGACAGAGCCGAGTCGCGCAGGCTTTCGAACGCTGTCCTGTAGCGATTGACGCTTTCGACACTCTCCAAGTAGAGGTCGCCCATCATGCCTTCGATGTAGACGACATCTGGATACTGGTCCTCCGGGAACGAAAAGATGGTGAAGGCTCCTTCCATGGCGCTGTGCGCACCGGCATCGAAGGAGAGCAGGCGAAGAGTTACATCCGGGTCCTCGGCCGCCTTGCGCAAAGCTTGTAGCTGCTCGGCCATCAGATCGTTGTCACCGACCTGGCGTCTGAGTACAGCCTCATTGAGGACGAAGTCCAGGTGGAGCGGCTTCTCGCGCTTGAGGATTCGCTGACGCGCCATGCGCGCTGTTACCCGGCGTTCCACGCTCTGCTCGTCGTAACGCGGGCGCAGCGCTTGGATAACGGCGCGTGCGTATGCCTCGGTCTGGAGCAGGCCAGGGATCAGCTCTGAGGAGTAGCGCCGGATGAGGTGGGTTTCGTCTTCGAGGGCTACGAGGGAGCCGGTGAAGACGTCCTGGTAACTCGTCCACCAGCCACGTTTCTTGGCATCCTTCGCCAACTGAATGAGGGCTTCTCGTTGCGGGCTGGCCACGCCGTAGAGGTCGAGCAACCCTTGGATGTCCAACCAGTTCACCCGGGGGCTACGAGCGTTCTCCAAACGGAAGAGCTTGGAGACGTGCCAGTCCATGCGAGCGGCAACCTGCTCCTGAGTCATCTTCGCCTCAGCGCGGAGTTCACGTAGGGACTGCGCGAGCCGGTACTGCCGCACGGTGGGGATCGGTTCAGCCATCGCATCCTTCGTTCGTCAACGTCGTGGTTTTACTCTGCCATGCCTCTGAACTGCGCTTTCGCGCGCAAAACGGATCTTCTGGGGTGATCTACACGCCTTTAACTTGCATGGTTGTAAGTCGCTGTCTGCTGAGTTTTACTGTAGTTGAGCTCACACGCTTCGTGGCGCTGGGGTGCTCAATCCGGTCAGGAGGACTGCCATGGCTGGTGGGCAGGTTCCGCTCGGTCCCCAGCGAGCATGGCGAGTTGGGTGTGGGCAGGTGCGCCATCCGGGCCGGTCACCGCCAGGGCTGGTTCGGGCACGGGGGAATCCACCTTTGTCCCGTGCTGAGAACGCCGCCGGTTACGGGTGGCCATACGAAAACGGGCTCTGGGGGCGATAGCCGCGCCCCCAGAGCCCAGACCGACAACACAAGATCCGCTGTGAACAAGGAGTTGTGCGTCATGACCATTGTGCCGCGTCCCCGCGCGCCGTTCCACACCCCCACCCCGCCCTTCGCTGGGCGACGCTGGGCTTCCCGCGTCTACCCCGGCGACCTGTCCCAGGCCGCGTGGGTGCGTGAGGACCTGCGCGCGGACCTGTTCCGGCTGGAGGGCCTGTGCCCCGACCTGGCCGAGACCGTGGTGCTGTGCGCGAGCGAGATGTTCGCGAACGGGGTCGACCACTCCCGTTCCGGCGAGGCGGACGGCCGGGTGATCCGTAACCTGTCCATGCCCGCCGCTGATGTCCTGCACTTGGGCGTCGTCGACGACGGCGTGCGGGAGGCCGCTCCCACGCTTCCGGAGATTCCTTACCAGCGCACGGACGAAGAGTGGGCGGAGGCCGAACGGGGCCGGGGCCTGCTGCTCATCAACTCCCTGGCCACGCGTTGGGGGAGTAGGGCGGTGGTGGACTTTCCGTTCTGCGCAGGGCTGGGCACGGTCGTGTGGGCGGAGTTCACCCTCACCCCCACCACCCACGCCGGTACCGCTCCCGCCGGAGCGGACCGATGAGCGCCGAACCGGTTTCCTCGGGGGTGCGCGCGGTGTTGGACGCGCCTCGGGGACGGCGCTTCTCCAAGCCCAGCTACCCGACCCCGCTCACCCGGGAGCAGCGCCTGCTCGCCCAGATGAAGGGCAACCCCCGGGTGGCCTACCGGCAGGCTCACGGGGTTCTGCCTGAGTGGATGTACGTCCACGCCGCCCGGCTGGCCGAACGCGACGCCCAGACCACCGAACGCCCGGAGGAGCGCCCGCGCAGGCCCGCCCCGCAGCCGGAACGCCCGGCCGAACCCGTGGTTCCGCGTCCGCGCCCGGCCCCCGACGACGGCCCGTTCCCGCCCCGCCGGGAGCGCCCGCCGCTGCCGCGCCGCCGCTCGAAGCGTCCGCACGGCCGCCGCCGCAAGCTCAACCGGTTCGGTCACCTCCGCCGCCTCGGCGGTACCACCCGTACCGGCCCGACCCGCCTGCTGGCCGCCTACACCCTCGCCAGCAGCTTCGGAGCCCTGGCCCACCACCTGGCCACGGTCCTGCTGTAGCGACCCACCCCGACCCGCCCACACCACGACGGCCGCGCCGGACCCCACATCGGACCCGGCGCGGCCGTCGCCATGGCGTCGCCTCTCAGTGGTGCGTCTCGGACGCGCCCTTGCCTCCCGGAGGGCCGCACGCAATCTCACGCAAGGGCGTTGGCCCGCACCGAAGCACCGGTTTTCATGGTCGTCACGGGCCGTTGGACCACCCGGGACGTCCAGGGCCTGTGACCAGACCCCCGTACTGGGGAGGAGGCCGCTGTGAACGACGACGGCAACAACTAGAACCACGGACACGACGACGGCGGGGCGGCTCTCCTGGAGCCGNATATGCATGAGATGTGACTGCTGAGTTCAGGGCGCGATCTGTCGGATGTGCTGGGCCACGTCCGCGAGCCAGGCGTCGTCGGCGCGGGTGTGGTCGTGGGAGGACAGGTAGCCCTGGTAGCGGTCGAAGTAACCCTCGATCGGTGAGACGACCTCGCGCCAGTCCTCGCCCGCGTTGCCCGCGGTGTGGTGCATGGGGAAGAGCTTGGCGTGGGCGTGGTCGACCCCGTAGCCCTCGTACATGATCCCGGTACGGGCCACGTCGTCGAAGGCGGCGTCCAGGCGGCGGGCGACCTCGCGGGCCGCCAAGTGCAGCGCGGTGTACTCCGACGGTTCCATCTCGACCACGTAGCTGGTGCGGTGGGCCTTGGGGATGACGACGGAGAACCCCTCGGTGTTGGGGAAGATCGACAGGAACGCCAGGTGGTCGGCGTCCTCCCAGATCCGGTGGGCGGGTGCGTCCCCGGACACGATTCGGCAGAAGACACACCTTGGGTCGCGGTCGGTGTTCATCGGACTCCTTCACGGGACAGCACGGCATCGGCACACGTGGGGCAGGCGGGGGCGCGCTCCGCTGCCTGCTGGTCGAGGGTGAGGTCGTGCGACCACACTCCCACGCGGCGGTTCAGCGAGGCCGGTGTTCCGAACCCGCCCAGGTGGCGCAGCACGTCCAGCGCGGCCAGGGAGGAGGCCAGCATGTTGACCGGACCGTTGGAGGGCGCCTGGTGGCGCCCGTTGATCCGCGCGGCGAGGGAAGCCAGTTCGGCGTCGTCCTCGGGAGGACGCGCGGTCAGCGGTCGACAGTCCCAGCATCCGGTCGTCCCCGGCACCACCAGCGGCCCCCACACCGCGATGTCGTTGACGTAGCAGGCGTTCAACCACGCCGTTCCCGACGCGACGCAGTGAGCGTTCACCAGGCCGGTCAGGCCGGGGGAGTCCGCCGAGACCACGAGGAGATCGCACGCGGGCAGGTGCTCCAGATCCGCCGCGTCCGCCACGCCGCGAACCACCGGCCGTACCCGGCACGAGGAGTTGCGCCGCCCCAGCTCCCGGGCGAGCACCTCCGCCTTGGGCAGACCGATGTCGGCCTCGGTGAACAGGAACTGGCGAGTCAGGTTACTCAGCTCCACGTGATCACCGTCCACCAGGACCAGTTCCCCGACCCCGGCCGTGGCCAGGGTGGCCGCGACCAGGCTGCCGATCCCGCCGCATCCGAGCAGCACGACGCTGGCCTCACCCAGACGGCGCTGTACCCGCTCGGCGCCGGACCCGGAGAGCTCGTAGAACAGCGCGTGCCTGCTGTAGCGGTCGGCGCGGTCGTAGGCGTGTGCGGGGATCAGGCAGTTGCCGTGTTCGAGCAGCAGCATCGCCGCCTCGGTCGAGGCGGCGTCCACACCGCAGGAGCGCAGGTAGGCCGAGGCCGCCTCACGGGTGCGTGGTTCGCGGAAGTGGTCGGCCAGGAGCAGCAGCGGCTCCCACAACGCGCGGTCGTGTACGGACTGGCGTATCGAACCGAAACCGAGGAACAGGGTCGCGTCCTGGACCCCGACCCGCACATAGGGGGCGAGTACGCGCGGAGGACCGTGGTGGACAGCGTCAGGGGACATGGCCGGTACCGCCTTGGCATCCGAGGAGAACGGGGACGGCACGAACGTAGGCAGGCAGGGGTACGCGGGGCGCGGGGATTGCGCGAGATTGCGTCCGCGAGATACGCCAACCCCTGCCCCGGTCGTCCTTCTCCCGGGATACTCGTGGGGCACCCCCTGAACCGAGGAGGACCATGAAACTCCGCAAACTCGGCACGACCTCCCACGGCGGGAACTGTCCCACCTTGTATGAGACCGACAGCGGCAGCATCGTCGTCCAGGGCTACCGGCTCACCGACCCCGAGGCGCTCTCCCAACTCGCGGACGTGCTGCCCAACGAGGAGTTCGTCGTGGTGCCCCGCGAACTCCTGACCCGATTCTCACCGAAGGGGTGACGTGTCCGATCTCGTCTCCGGAGAGGAATTCAACGACCTCTTCCGGCAGTACCACCACACCGCCTGGCGTCTGGAAACCCGTACCTTCTACGGAGTCCTACACGAGAACGAGCCGTTCCAGCGGTGGTTGGTCGGGGACGACTCCGACATCGAGTGGTTCAAGCCCTGGCTGAAGATGATGCGTGCGGAACTGGCCACCGGCAAACGCATGGAGCGGGTCCGCCTCATCGACGACCCACCCTCGGACTACCTGCGCTGGGAGCTGTGGGGGACCCCCTACAACCTCGGCATCGGCGAGGACATCCGCTACCTGCCGCGCACCCACCCGATCGTGGCGGAACTGCCCGACCACGACTTCTGGGTGTTCGACAGCCGCACGGTGGCCCGCCTGGAGTTCGACGAACAGGGCAGTGTGCTGGGCGCCTCGCTGAGCGAGGACCCCGCCCATGTGCTGGCCGCCGTGCAGGCGCGCGACGCCGCATGGCACCATGCACTGACGTTCACGCAGTACATGGCGACAAGGGCGGAATGACCGACTACCAGACAGCCCGGTTCTCCCTCGGCGTTCGTCTGCGCGAACTCCGGGAGGAGGCCGGGCTGTCCGGTCGGGAGTTGGCCTCCCGTGCCGGTTGGCACCCCTCCAAGGTGTCCCGTCTCGAACGCGGGAACCAGACCGCGGCCGCCGAGGATCTGCGCCGCTGGGCACGGCTGTGTGGGCGCGACGACGCGGCCCAGGGACTCATCGCCCAACTGGGGTCATTGGAGACCCACTACACGAGTTGGCGCCGCAGGCTGTCAGCGGGCAATCAGGCGCGACAGCAGAACGCCGTCGACCTGGAAGGCCGCACGCGTAAGTTGCACGTCTTCGAGTCGGTGTGCGTTCCCGGGCTCCTACAGACACCCGACTACGCCCGTGCCATGATCTCCGGAGCGGTGGACCTCCACGGAACTCCGACGGACGTGGAGGAAGGCGTACGTAAGCGAATGGAGCGCCGCGCTGCTCTGGAAGAACGCGGCAAGCAATTGCGGATTCTGCTGTGGGAACCGGCCCTGCGCACACGACACGCGTCTCTCGAGGTCCAAGCCGGGCAACTCGGGTATCTGGCGGAATGCATTCGCGGCGGTCGTGGCGGCATCGGAATCGTCCCTCTGTCAGCGCAACTGATGGCCTCACCGATGCACGGGTTCTGGATCTATGACGACCACCAGGTGATCGTCGAGACCGTGGGCGCGGAGCTGTTCCTGACCGACGCCGACGCGGTGGAGCCCTACCGGCGCGTGTTCTCGGCGCTGTCCCATGCCGCTGTGAGGGGTCGTGCGGCTCTCGAACTGGTAGAGCGGGCCCGTCACGCACTCACCGGACGCGAGGGCTCCGATACGCGATGAGATGTGATGACTCGTATTGAGTACTACGACGGCCCCGCAGCTCCCGTTCCCAACAGCTTGGTGGTCGCGACCAGCGCGGCGGTTGTGGACGGTGAGGAATGGTTACTGTCGCAGCGTCGGGTGGACAAGGGGCTGTGGGCGATGCCGGGCCGGGGACGCTCTGGCCGCCTCCGGGATCATCGAACGCACACGGTCGGGTCAGGGGGTGCGGGCCATGCGCGTGTTCGGGAGCCTGCCCCGCCAGAGCTGCCGTTCACCGGTGGCCTCGAAGCCGTAGCGCTGGTAGAACCGGACGGCTCCCTCGTTGTAGGTGGTCACCCACAGGCGCATCGGCGTGTCCCCGGCCCAGTCGAGGAACACGTCCATCAGTTGACCGCCGAGGCCGACTCCCTGAGCCTCCTCCAGGAGGTACATCGGCCCGAGGTTGACCACCTCCCCCTCCCGGCGTCCGCACAGGAAGCCGACGATCTCACCCCGGCGCCGTACGACACGGCAGAGGAACCGATCGGGCTGGTGCGCGGCACGGGCGATGAATCCCCGCCACTGGGCGACTCCCTCAGCAGCGGTGACGGAACCGCGGTGTTCGCGGATCCACGCCTCGTCGATCCCCGCTTCCTCGTTGGGATAGGTCTGGAGCCAGGCGGCCAACAGCACCCGCGCGAGCGCCGGTGCGTCATCGACATGGGGCGCTTCGATCACGTGGTCCACGGGATCTCTTCTCACACGCGTCCGACGTTGGGTGCTGCCCGGGCCGTTCCCCCGCCGGAGCTCAGTCCAGGGCGGCTCGGCCGTGGCGCCAGTAGCCGATGAAGGCGATGTCCTCCTTGGGTACGCCGTGTTCGCGCACCAGGGTGCGGCGCAGCCCGGTGGGCAGGGCGTTCTCCCCGGCGAGGAAGCAGTAGGGGCGGCCTTCCGGCAGTTCGGCGGCGCGGACGGTCTCCAGCGCCAGCTGACCGGGGACGGCGTGCGCGTCCTCGCGCGGCAGCCAGTGCACCTCCACCCCGGGCAGGCGGGGGAGCGTCCGCACGTCGTCGGGGGAGGGCACCTCCAGGTACACCAGCGCCCGCAGGTCGGCCGGGGCCTGCTCCAGGATCGACACCAGGGCGGGCACGGCGCTCTCGTCACCCACGAGCAGCTGCCAGTCGGCGTCCTCGGGCGGCAGGTAGTACACGCCGTCCGCCAGCAGACCCGCCTCGTCGCCGGGAACGGCCGCGGACGCCCACGCGGAGGCGGGACCGGCGTCGCCGTGGTCCACGAACTCGACGTCCATCTCCAGCGCCTCGGCGTCGAAGCGGCGCACCGAGTAGCTGCGCACGTGCGGCTGGCGGCTCGGGGGCATGGCGCGGAGCTGCTCGAACCACCGTTTGTCGGCGCTCGCGGGCATGTGCAGCCGTTCCTGTCCCGCGCGGGGCAGGAACAGGCGCACGAACTGGTCGCGGCCGAGGAAGGCGAAGTCGGCCAGTTCGGCGCCGCCCAGGGTCACGGTGACGAAGTGCTTGCTCAGGCGCTCGGTCCGTACCACGCGGGTGCGGATCATGGCGCGGTGGCCGGGCTGTTCGACGCGCACGGGGGCTCTTCCTCCTGGGGTCACGGGTGCGGGGCGTACGGGGATCGCTTCCAAGTGAGGTTAGCCGAACCTTGCTTCGCCGACGAGGGGGTGGCGGCGCCGGGCTGTTCTCCGCGGCGTCCGGGAACACGAAGCGGGTCGCACGGCAGGAGGAGGTCGTCTTCGCCGCCCCCTGTATCCGGGATGTAGATCTACGTCGTAAATGTCCGACTTTCTCGTGCTTGATATCCCTCGGAAAAACCCAGAAACACCGAACCATCACTGGCCTCGGGCTTCCCTTACTCCCTCCGGGGCGCCGCTCCGGGCGCGTTCCCAACGCCGGAGAGCGTGTTCCGGAGCGAACTGTCGTCACCGTCGTGGATCATCGGCCCATGGCACAGACAGCACACCGGCACCACGCCATCGACTACCTGGAGCTCACGGTCACCGACATGGACCGGGCACGGCGCTTCTACTCCGAGGCGTTCGGATGGCGCTTCAACGACTACGGGCCCCAGTACACGGGCATCCAGAACCCGCAGGGCCCCGACGCCCCGGAGGTGGGCGGCCTCGCCCTGGGCGAGGAGACGCGTTCTGGCGGCCCCTTCGTTCTGCTGTACTCGCAGGACCTGGACCGGTCCGCCGAGGCCGTGGAGAGCGCGGGCGGCCGTGTGGTGAAGGGCCCCTACGCCTTCCCCGGCGGGCGCCGCTTCCACTTCACCGACCCCAGCGGCAACGAACTGGGCGTCTGGGCCGAGAAGTGATCCGACGAGGGGGCCGGTGACCCGCCCCGGCCCCATGCCGTGGATCCGCGTCCCGAAACGCGCGCGTCAGAGGCCGGGGTCCGCCGTCCCGGCGGTCCCCGGTCCGTTTCAGGCGTGGCGGGCGATCGCCTCGTTGAGGACCGCGCAGGCGCGGCGCAGGTCGGTGGGGTGCGCCGACCCGTAGCCGAGGATCAGCCCGTGCACGCTCGGGGCGCCGTGGCTGGCCCGGGTGGTGTCGTCCACCAGGACGCCCCGCTCGGAGGCCTCGGCGACCACCGGCGCGACGGCGTGCTCGGGCAGTGGGAGCATGACGTGCAGGCCCGCCGTGTCCCCGGTCGGACGCGTGTGGAGGAGTTCGATGAGGAGCCTGCGGCGGCGGGCGTACTCCAGGCGCATCCGGCGCAGGTGGCGGTCGAGGTCGCCGCGCTCCAGCAGCAGGGCGGTCGCGGCCTGGACGGGGACGCTGGTGCGGTCGGACAGGTCGACCCGGACGTCGGCCAGGCGTTCCAGCAGCGCTGGCTCGGCGACGATCCAGCCGATCCCCACGTCGGGGGACAGGGTCTTGGACAGGGTGCCGAGCAGGATCACGCGTTCGGGGTCCAGGCCGTACAGGGCGGGCAGGGGGGACACGTCGTAGCGGAACTCGGCGTCGTAGTCGTCCTCCACGACCATCGCCGCGTTCTCGCGCGCCCAGGCCAGGAGGCGTTCGCGGCGCGGGATCGGCAGCCGCCCGCCCAGGGGGTACTGGTGGGCGGGGGTGGTGTGGACGAGGGACAGGCCGCGGGGCAGCCGCTCGGTCAGGACGCCGTCCTGGTCCACGGGGCAGGAGACCACCCGTGCTCCGCGCGCGGCCAGGATGGAGCGTGCCTTCTGGTAGCCGGGTTCCTCGACACCGGCGCGGGTGCCCGCGCCGAGCAGGGCGGCTCCGACCAGGTCCAGGCCGTTGCCGGTGCCGCGGGTGACCATGACGTTGTCCGGTCCGATCCGCGCGCCCCGGGTGCGGCGCAGGTGTCCGGCCAGGAGTTCGCGCAGGCGGGGGAGGCCGAAGGGGTCGGGGTCGTCGTCCGGCGGGTGTTCGGCGGCGTGCCGCCAGGCTCGGCGCCACGCGGCGCGGTCGTGGTCGCGGACCCAGGGGGCGCCCGGGCGCAGGTCGACCATGCCCTGGTCACGGACCCGTCGCCGGGAGGGGCGCGGGGTGGAGGTCCTCGCCTCGGGTGGTCTGGTCGGGGGAGGGGCGGTGTGCCCGGTGGCGGGCGGGGCCTCGCGCTCGGCGACGAACGTGCCCGAGCCGTGCCGTCCCTCCAGCCAGCCCTCGGCGTAGAGCTGCTGGTAGGCCTCGGTGACCACGGTTCTGCTCACGCCGAGCTGGGTGGCGAACGCGCGGCTGGAGGGGAGGCGTTCCCCGGGTGCGAGCGTGCCCTCGGACATGGCCCGGCGCAGCGCGTCGGACAGTTGGACGGTGAGCGGCCGGGGGCTGTCGCGGTCGAGGTGGAAGGCCGGTTCGGTGAGGCGGCGGGGCACAGTGGTCTTTCGTTTCCAGGGGGAAGTGGCCATGGTCGGGGTGTCCACTTCGTTCCTAGGCTAACGCCATGCTCTCCACGACAGAACGCACCAGACTCCGCCGGGCCAGGCACAAGGCCCGGACCGACCGCGCCGACCTGTACGCCCTCCTGGACGAGGGGATGGTCTGCCACATGGGGGTGGTGGTCGACGGCGCGCCCATGGTGGTGCCCACCGCGTACGGGCGCGTCGGCGACACCCTGTACCTGCACGGTTCGACGGGGGCGCGGTCGCTGCGCGCGGGCGGTGAGGTGTGCGTGACCGTGACCCTGCTGGACGGTCTCGTGCTGGCCAGGTCGGCCTTCCACCACTCGGTCAACCACCGCTCCGCCATGGTCTACGGCGTGCCGCGCGTGGTCACCGACGAGCGGGAGCGGCGGGCCGGGTTGCGTGCGCTGACCGAGCAGTTGGTTCCGGGGCGGTGGGAGGCGGTGCGTGCGCCGACGGCCAAGGAGATGGTGGCCACGCGTGTGCTGGCGCTGTCGCTGGAGGAGGCGTCGGTGAAGGTGCGTACGGGACCGCCGACGGGCGACGAGGAGGACCACGACCTGCCGGTCTGGGCGGGTGTGCTGCCGATCCGGCGGGTGTTCGACGCACCGGAGCCGGACCCCGGTCTGCGGGAGGGTGTGGACGTCCCCGCGCATGTGGCGGAGCGGGCGCTGTCCCGGTAGCGCGGTCCTGGGAGGTCGTCGCTCTGACGGGGTGCGGGCCGCTTTCAGGGGAGGGGGGCGGACGCGGGGCCGCGCCGCCGCGGCCCGCACGGCGTGTCCCGTGCGGTCCCCGGACTCACGCGGTGCCCTGTCCCCGGGCGACCCGCTCCAGCTGGCGGACGGCCGTGCCCGTACCGTCCTCGGCGTGGACCCGTTCGCCCAGGGTGCGCGC
Organism: Nocardiopsis halotolerans DSM 44410; assembly: GCF_000341065.1. GTDB lineage: Bacteria > Actinomycetota > Actinomycetes > Streptosporangiales > Streptosporangiaceae > Nocardiopsis > Nocardiopsis halotolerans. Next base: position 14,823 of record NZ_ANAX01000368.1, read on the forward strand.
CCGTTCCACGATCGCGGTGTCGTTGACCACCCGGGTCAGCGCCGAGGCCAGGGCGTCCTCGGTCAGTCCCTGTCCGCGCAGCGGGGCGGCGGCGACCCCGGCGGCGTGGGCTCGACGCGCCCAGAAGGGCTGGTCGCCCCAGAAGGGGCACACCACCTGTGGCCGGCCTGAGGCGAGCGCGACTCCGGTGGTTCCGGCGCCGCCGTGGTGCACGATCGCCGAGCAGTGGAGGAACAGTCGTTCGTGCGGGGCCTGGTCGATGGTCAGGACGTGGTCCTCACCGGTTCCGGTGGCGATGCCGCTCGCGCCGGAGGCGACGACCGCGCGTACGCCCGCTCGGCGGGCGGCCGAGGCCACCATGCGTCCGGTGGTGGCCGGATCGGTGGTGGGCAGGCTGCTGAAACCGACGAACACCGGGGGCTTCCCGGAGGCGAGGAACTCCTCCAGCGCGGGGGAGGGGACCCATTCCCGGTCCGGGGGCGGGAACCAGAAGCCGGTGGTGCGCACCTGCGGCGGGTAGTGCGCCTCCGGGGGGAGCAGGTGGCGGCTGAAGGCGTGCAGGACGGTGGAGGGTGTCCCGTCCGGTTGGCGCAGCGGGTCGTGTCGGCCGGGGCGCGGGGGCAGCCCCATCCTGCTCTCGCGGAACTCCTCGGCCGCCGAGCGCTGGCCGCGCAGGGCCAGGGCGGTGAGCCGGTACGTCACCGGGTTGAGCGCGTCCGGCAGCCAGGAGGGCCAGGGCACGCCGGGGGCGGGGAAGGCGCGCGTGGGGACCCAGGAGGGTTGCAGGGCCACCGGGACGGAGGGCACGCCCAGGCGTTCGGCGATGTGTCCTCCCGGTGTGCCCGGCAGGTACACGACCAGGTCCGCGTCCCCGTCGGCGGTCTCGGCCATGTCGGCGTGGACCCGGCGCATGAGCGGGGTGATCCTCCGGAGGAGGGTGACCGTGTGGGCGGCGCCGCGCAGACCGCGCAGGCCGGTGTCCATGGCGCCGCCCAGGTCGGGGTCGCCCATGAGGGTGAGGGGGCCGTCGTCCACGGGGTGGTAGGTGACACCGTGTGCGGCGGCCAGCGGGGCGGAGGCCGCGGGGCCCGCCACCAGGCTGGTGTGCCCGGCCGTTTCCAGTGCGCGGGCCAGGGCCAGGAAGGGCTGGACGTCTCCGCGGGTGCCGTGGGTGAGGAGGAGGGCGTGCATGTCGGTCACTCCTTGGGTGGGGTGAGTCCCCGGGCGACGATGTCGATCATCAGGTCGAGGGTGTGGTGGTAGTGCTCCGGTGCGGCCAGGCGGTCGGCGTTGACCGGCAGGAGCAGGACCGCCTGGAGGACGCCGACGATCGCGGCGGGGTGGGCGTCCACGAGTGCGCCGCTCTCGCGGCCGGCCGTGACGAAGGCGTGCAGCGCGGTGGCGGGGTTGTCGGGTGAGGAGGCCATCCGGGAGGAGCCGACCCTGCGCAGGACCGCGTCCATCTCCTCGGGGTGGGTCACGAGGCGCCCGTACAGGGGGTTGGCGGACAGTTCGTCCAGGCTGGCGCGCAGGAACCGCCGCAGGCCCTCGCGTGTGTCGTCGGTGCTGGTCAGCGCCTGGTCGATGACGCGCTGTCGGACCTGGGCCATCTGGCGCAGCATCAGTTCCAGGTAGAGGTCCTCCTTGGAGTCGAAGAAGGCGTAGAAGCTGCTCTTGGCGATACCGGCGGGCGTGACGAGTTCCTCCAGGGAGGTCTTGCGCAGTCCCCGGGTGGTGAACAGCGCGCGTCCCGACTCCAGGAGCAGGTCGGTGATACGTGTCTTCTCCTGCGCGGAGAACGCGGGTGGCACGGTGGTCTCCTCCTCGGCTGGGGTGCCTGGTCACCGGGCGGTGGCCCGGTGGTACTCCTCGCCCCGCGTGTGCCGGCGGCCGGTCAGGGACAGGGGGAGTGAACGCCAGCGTGCCACGGCGACCACGGCCGTGGTCATCAAGGCCATGCCCAGGCCCAGGGGGAGCACGGTGGCCAGTCCGTCCGCGCCGGAGTTGGCGACGGTCCAGGCGATCTTGAGGGCCAGGCCGCCGTTGATCACGATCAGTCCCCATCCCAGGGAGCGGTACCAGAACGCCGCGCACAGGGAGCCGAGCAGGGCGGGCACCAGTGGCAGGGTGGCCCAGGTGACCCAGGTGGGATCGGTGAACAGTTCCTTCTCCATCTCCAGGACCCCGGCCATCGCCGGATCGATCCGCTCGGGTGCGGGGAACCAGAAGAAGCTGGAGAGCATGGCCACGATGGTCAGGGCCAGCGGCACGGGCCTGCGCGTCCAGCACAGGTAGGCGATGGGCAGGAAGAACAGCGGGCGGACGTACCAGCTCAGCGGGTTGAGGTGGCGGGGCCAGGCCCAGGTGAGGAAGTCGGTGAACACGTCCATGAGGGTTCCTTCCACGAGCGTTCGAATCTATACGAACACTTTGGATTTTTGTTTTCAACAGGGTGCTGGCGAGATCCGTGGCTACACGGGCGTGTAGTTTGCTACACGGACGTGTAGTCTGAGGTCATGAACGCCACACCATCCACCTCCCACGACGACCTCACCGGGCGGGCCCGCATCCGCGACGCGGCCCTGGGGGTCTTCGCCGAACACGGCGTCAAAGGCGCGACGGTCCAGGCCATCGCCTCCGCCGCGGGGGTGTCCACCGGTCTGATCCGCCACCACTTCGGCTCCAAGGAGGGGCTGCGCGCGGCCTGCGACGCCCACGCCATCGGCGCCCTGCTCGACGAGGCCCGCCGCAGTCTGGAGGAGGACGCCGCCGCGCCGGGCTTCGCGGCGGCGATGTACCAGTCCAGCGAGGCCAGCGCCCGCTACCTCGCCCGCGCCCTGGTGGAGGGGTCGCGATCCGCCTCGGACCTCTTCGACGCCGGAACCGCGATGGCCGAGCGCTTCCTCTCCGAGCGCTGGCCCGACCGCTATCCCCCGGGCGCGCGTTCCACCAGGGACGCCGCCGCCGTGATGGGCGCCATGCACCTGGGCACCCTCGTCCTGCACACCCACCTGTCCCGCGGCATGGGGGCCGACTCACTCGATCCCGAGCACGCCCCCCGCGTCGGCGCGGCCATGGTCGGGATCTACACCACGATGGCCGACTTCTTCGCCGACGAGCAGGGCCAGCGCATCTCCGACGCCCTCTCCGACGGGGACGCTCCGTCCTCCGACCCCCGGGAGCACTCATGAACGAGGCCGTACGCGTCCTGGAGCTGACCAAGCGCTTCGGGTCCACCACCGCACTGGACGGGCTGGACCTGCGTGTGCGCACCGGCGAGATCCACGGTCTCCTGGGCCCCAACGGCGCGGGTAAGACCACCGCCATCCGGATCCTGCTCGGCCTGACCCGCGCCGACTCCGGCACGGTCCGGCTGCTGGGAGACGATCCCTGGCGCGACGCCGCCGCCCTGCACCACCGGCTGGCCCACGTCCCCGGCGACGTCGCCCTGTGGCCCGGCCTCTCCGGCGGCGAGATCCTCGACCTGCTCGGACGCGTGCGCGGCGGAACCGATCCGCGGCGCCGCGCCGAACTCGTGGAGCGCTTCGCGCTCGACCTCCGCACCCGGGGCCGCGCCTACTCCAAGGGCAACCGGCAGAAGGTGGCGCTGGTGGCGGCCCTGGCGGCCGACACCGAACTGCTCATCCTGGACGAGCCCACCTCGGGGCTGGACCCGCTCATGGAGGAGGTCTTCCGCCAGGTCATCGCCGAGGAGAGGTCCCGGGGCCGCACCGTGCTGCTCTCCAGCCACATCCTGTCCGAGGTCGAGGCGCTCTGCGACCGGGTCAGCATCATCCGCGCCGGGCGCACGGTGGAGAGCGGGACGCTGGCCGAACTGCGCCATCTGTCCCGCGTCACCGTCACCGCCGAACTCACCGGTCCCCCCGACGGGCTCGCCGGCCTGCCGGGTGTGCACGACCTGGTCGCCGAGGGGCCGAACGTGCGCCTGCACGCCGACCCGTCGGGGCTGGAGGCCCTGTGCGCGCGCCTGGCGGCCCTGGGCGTGCGCGATCTCACCGTGCGGCCGCCCACCCTGGAGGAACTGTTCCTGCGCCACTACACCACGGCTCCCGAGGCGGACGTCCGCGCGGGGGCGGAGGAGGCCCGGTGAGCGCGCCCGCGGCCGCACGGCCGCTCCGGTCCGCCGGACACGCGCTCCTCGCCGGTACCGGGCACCTGGTGCGGCTGGCCCTGCGCCGGGACCGGGTCCTGCTCGCCGTGTGGCTGTCGGCCACGGCGGGGATCGTCCTCGGTGGCGCGGCGGCGGCCGGGTCCACCTACCCCACGCCCGAGGCGAGGCAGGACCGTTGGGAGCAGCTCCAGAGCGTGCCCATGTTCGTCCTGTTCCAGAGCAGGGCCTTCGCGGCCAGCGCGGAGGCCCTGGCCGCGCAGCAGGCGTTCGCCGCCGCCACGCTGTGCGCGGCCCTCGGCGCGGTGCTGGTGGTCGTGCGCGGTACCCGCGCCGAGGAGTCCTCGGGAAGGCGCGAACTGCTCGGGGGAGCCTCCCTCGGAAGGCACGCGGACCTGGCCGCGTCGCTGGTCGTGGTGCTGGCCTCCGGTGCCGTGCTCGCCGCGGCCGTCGCGGGCGGCCTGCTCGCCGTCGGGCTGCCCGTGGCCGGTGCGGTCGCGCTGGCCCTGGTCACCGCACTCGCGGCCTGGGTGGGCGCGGGTCTGGCCGCCGTCGCCGTCCAGCTCACCGACGGTTCCGGTACCGCGGCGGGCCTGGCGATGGGGACGTTCTACGTCATGCACATGGTGCGCGGCGTGGGCGCGATGGCGGGCGGGGACGCCCTGTGGTTGACCTGGCTGGTGCCCAACGGGTGGTTGGAGAACGTGCGTCCCTTCGCCGACGAGCGCTGGTGGGTGCTGATCCCGCTCCTGGCCTGGGTCGCGCTGTCCTTCGCGTTGGCGTTCGTCCTGGCCGACCGGCGCGACCTGGGGTCCGGCCTGTTCCCCCGACGGGGCGGGCCCGTGCGGGCGGCCGGGTGGCTGCGGTCGGTGCCCGCCCTGGTCTGGCGGCTCCACCGGACCTCCTTGCTGCTGTGGTCGGTGGCGGTCGCGGTCATGGGCCTGGCCATGGGCCACGCCGGGGCGGGGGCGATGGCCGAGTACGCCGGGATGCCGTGGGTGCGCGCTCTGACCGCCGAGTTGGACGTGGCGCCCGCCGACACCTTCTTCGTCTACGTCATCTTCGCCTTCGTCTTCCCGATCGCCGCCCAGGCCGTGCTCACGGCCCTGCGCGTGCGCCAGGAGGAGAGCACGGGAGCGGGTGAGCTGCTGCTGGCGGGACCGACCGGTCGAACCGGCTGGGCGCTGGCGCACGCCGCGGCCGCCTTCACCGTGCCCGTGCTCCTGCTCGCCGTCTTCGGTGTCTCCATCGGTCTGGGCTCCGGTCTGGGCGGGGGAGGGGTGTGGGCCGACATCGCGCGGTTCACCGGGCTGACCCTGTCCCTGGCCCCCGCCGTGTGGGTGGTGGTCGCCGTCACCGTCGCGGCCCACGGGGCGGTTCCGCGCCTGTGCGCGGCGGTGGGGTGGACCGTGCTCTCCGTGGGGATCCTGACCGAGATCGCGGTGAAGGCCGGACTGGTGCCGGAGGCGCTGTTCCTGGTGGTTTCGCCCTTCCCCCACGTCAACCCCTACTACCAGAGCACCCCGTTCGCCCACCTCCTGCTGGTGGCCCTGGCCGCCGCGATCACGGCCGCCGGGATGTGGGCGCTGCGCCGCCGCGACCTGCCCGCGTGAGCGTCCCGGGCACCCCGGGGCGGCCACCGGGGTGCCCGCCACCGGTCCCGTCAGGGAGTGCTCCGGTCCTCGGGCCGCAGGTGGACCGGTTCCGGCTTCCTCCCCTTCCGTCCCCGGGCGGTCACGTGCCGCCGTGCCCCGCCCCTACGGCGCGGTTCCGGCCACGGGCAGGGTCAGGCGCAGGGTCAGCCCGCCGCCCGGCGTGGTCTCGGGCAGCAACGACCCTCCCATGGCCTCCATGAACCCGTGTGAGAGCGCCAGTCCCAGGCCGAGCCCGGTCGCGTTGTCGGTGTCCCCGAGCCGCTGGAAGGGGACGAACATGCGCTCGCGCTCCTGTTCGGGGACCCCGGGGCCGTGGTCGGCGACCAGGAGTTCGACCTGGTCACCGGTCCAGGAGGCGGTGACCGCGGGCGGGCGGTCGGCGGGGCTGAAGCGCAGCGCGTTGCCCAGCACGTTCTCCAGCACCCGGTCCAGCAGTCCCGGGTCGGCCGCGACCTCGGGCAGTTCCTCGGGGATATCCACCCGTACGGTGCGCCCCTGTTCGCCGAGCTCGTCCAGGACCGGGAACACCGACTCGCGCAGTGCCAGGTCCGTGACCGTCACGCCCAGCACACCCGCCTGGAGGCGGCTCATGTCCAGCAGGTCCGTCACCAGTCGGGTCAACCGGTCCAGGGACTCGTCCGCCGTGGCCAGCAGTTCGGCCTGGACCTCCTCGCTGAAGCGCACCTCCTGGCTGCGCAGGCTGGTCACCGACGCCTTGGCCGAGGCCAGGGGCGCGCGCAGGTCGTGGCTGACCGCGGCGAGCAGGGCGGTGCGCATCCGGTCGGCCTCCGCCAGCGGCCTGACCGTGGCCGCCTCGCGGGCCAGCCTCTCCTGACGCAGCGCGACGGCGGCCTGCGCGGCGAACGCCTCGATGATGCGCCGCTCGCCCGCGCGGGGCCGGTGTCCGTGCAGGACCAGGGACAGGTTCTCGTCCACGGGGACGTCCACGTCGGCCCCGCCCGGGGCGTCGCACGGCCGCTCGCCGACGGAGGCCACCACGTCCCACTCCTCGGGGTTCTTGCGGTGGTCGGGTCGGGCGGAGGCGCCGGGGCGGCGTTCCAGCAGGGCGACCGACTCCAGGGAGAAGGTCTCGTGCAGCCGCTCCAGCAGCGCTCGCAGGGGGCGCGAGCCCCGCAGTACGCTTCCGGCCACGATGGCCAGGGTCTGGGCCTCGGTGCTGGCCCCGGCCGCGTCCCGGGTGCGCCGTGCCGCCTGGTCGACCACGACGCTCACGGCCACGGCGACGAACACGAACACGACCAGGGTGAACAGGTTGCGCGGTTGGTCCACCACCAGGGTCTCGTAGGGCTCGGTGAAGAACAGGTTGAGCACCACGAAGCCGCTGACCGCCGCCGCCAGGGCGGGCCAGAGCCCTCCGACCAGGGCCGTCGCCGTCACCGTCGCGAAGACGAGCAGTATGCCGCTGCTGAGGTAGGCCTCGTTGTGGGGGACGCCGGTGCCGAAGGTCAAGAGCGCCAGCGCGGTGAGGGCCAGCGCGTATCCGGCGAGCTTGCGGCGACGCGAGACCGCGCCCGAACGTGTCCGGCCGCGGCCCGCGTCCGCCTCGGCCTGGGTGACCAGGTGGACGTCGATGGGTCCCGACAGCGCCGCGGTGGCCGCGCCCACCCCGGGGCGCAGCAGCTTGGCGAGCCGTCCCCGCCGGCTGGCGCCCAGGACCAGCTGGGTGGCGTCGACCCCCTGGGCGAACGCGATCAGGGAGGTGGGCACGTCCTCGCCCAGGACCTGGTGGTAGGTGCCGCCCAGGTTCTCCACCAGCACCCTCTGCCGTGCGAGCAGGGCCGGGTCGGCGCCCAGCGGGCCCTCTCCCAGCGCCACGTGTACGGCCAGCAGGTCGCCTCCCCTGCCGCGTCCCGCGATCCGGGCGGCCCTGCGGATGAGCGCCTCCCCGCCGGGTTCGCCGCTCAGGGCCACGACCACGCGTTCGCGGGTCTCCCACACCGGGTCCGCGGCGTGCTCGCCGCGGTACCGCCTGAGTTCGTCGTCCACCCGTCCCGCCAGCCACAGCAGGGCCAGTTCGCGCAGGGCGGTCAGGGTGCTGATCCGGAAGTGGTGGCCCAGCGCGGCGTCGATCCGGTCGGGGCCGTAGACGTTGCCGTGCGCCAGCCGCCGCCGCAGGGCCTGGGGGGTCATGTCCACCAGTTCGATCTGGTCGGCCCCGCGCACCCACGCGTCGGGGACGGTCTGCTCCTGGCGCACGCCCGTGATGCGTTCGACGACGTCGTTGAGTGACTCCAGGTGCCGGACGTCGAGCGTGGACAGCACCGTGATACCCGCCTCCAGCAGGGTCTCGATGTCCTGCCAGCGCCTGGCGTTGCGCGCGCCGGGGGCGTTGCGGTGGGCGAGGTCGTCCACGAGGACGACCTGCGGGCGGCGGGCGAGCACGGCGTCCAGGTCCATCTCCTCGAACCGGGAGTCCCGGTGGGTGACCACCGTGCGCGGGACGGTCTCCAGGTCGTCGACCATCGCCTCGGTCAGGGCCCTGCCGTGACTCTCGACGAAGCCGACCACCACGTCGGCTCCGCGGTCGCGGCGCCGGTGGGCCTCGTCCAGCATCCGGTAGGTCTTGCCGACACCGGGGGCCGCGCCCAGGTAGACGCGCAAGTGGCCGCGTGTCATCTGCGCCCCTCCTTCTCCGGTTCCATACTCCCTGGTCACACAGGTGGTTTCGGACGTTTTCGTGCTAACGGGACGCTAAATCACGCCTTCGTTCCGCTAAGGGAGCGTTAGCGTGCTTGCCCCGTCCCGGTGCCGCCTCGCAGAGTCGGTCCGGTGCGTTCGCGGCCGTCCTCGTCCGCGGCCCGGGCGCCCCTACCATCGTTTGCGCCGGTCCCGACCCGGGGCCGCGGGCGGCAGCACGGGGAGATACGGACCAGCATGGACACAGGAACGGGTACCGACGGGGCGCCCACGGTCCTCGTCGTCGACGACGACCCCCTCATCCGCAGGACGTTGGAGGTCAACCTGCGGGCGCGCGGCTACACCGCCTACCTGGCCGACACCGGCGAGCACGCGCTCCGGCTGGTGGCGCGCCACCACCCCGACCTGATCCTGCTCGACCTGGGCCTGCCGGGTATGGACGGCCTGGAGGTCCTGCGGGGGCTGCGCGGGTGGACGGACGTGCCGGTGGTCGTGCTCTCGGGGCGCGAGACCGAGCCGATGAAGGTCCGGGCGCTGGACCTGGGCGCCGACGACTACGTGATCAAGCCCTTCGGGATGGACGAGCTGTTCGCCCGGGTGCGCGCGGCCATGCGCCGTTCGGCCGTGCCCGCCTACGAGGCGTCCGTGGTCACCGCGGACTTCACGATCGACCTGGCCGCCCAGCAGGTCCTCCAGGGCGGGGAGCCGGTGCGGTTGACGCCGCGGCAGTGGCGCATCGTGGAGGTGCTGGCGCGCAACCCCGACCGTCTGGTCACCCACAAGTACCTGCTCAACGAGGTGTGGGGGCCCGCCTACGGGCGGGAGACCAACTACCTGCGGGTGTTCATGACCAAGATCCGCCAGCGTCTGGAGCCGGATCCGCCCAGGCCGCGCTACTTCCTCACCGAGCCCGGTCTGGGATACCGGTTCCGGCCGGGCGGTGGTGCGCCCGGGGAGGACGGGGCCGCCGGGCGGGAGGACGGGGCGTGAGAACCGAGGAGCTCTTACCTGGTTCGCGTTCCTCACGCGTGTCGTCCCGGTTCAGGACCCGTGCCGACGGGGGGTTGGGCCGTCTGGTCCGATGGGCCAAGCCGCCCCAACTGACGGTGGCGGCCTTCGCGTCCCTGGTGCTGGTCGGCGCGGTCCTGTTGTCGCTGCCCGCCGCCACGCCGGGCGACGCGCGGGCGCCCTGGGACACGGCCCTGTTCACCTCCGCCTCGGCGGCCAGCGTGACCGGACTGATCGTGGTGGACACCCCCTCCTACTGGTCGGCCTTCGGCGAGGCGGTGGTCCTGGGTCTGATCCAGGTGGGCGGGTTCGGCATCATGGCGCTGGCCACCGTCCTGACGCTGGTCGTGGGGCGGCGGCTGGGGCTGCGGATGGCGGTGCGCACCAGGTCGGAGACCAGGATCGTCACGCTGGGCGAGGTGCGTGAACTGGTCACGGGCATCCTCATGGTGACGGCGGTGTTCGAGTCGGTGCTGGCGGTCGTGCTGACGCTGCGCTGGTGGCTGGGGTACGGCCTTCCGCTGCCCGAGGCCGCCTACACGGGGCTCTTCCACGCCGTCTCGGCCTTCAACAACGCCGGGTTCGCGCTCTACTCCGACAGCCTGACGGGTTTCGCCACCGATCCGTGGATCACCGTGCCCGTCGCGTTGGGCGTCATCGCAGGAGGGCTCGGGTTCCCGGTGTGGGTGGAGCTGTGGCGCTTCACCCGGCGCCGCCGGGAGCGCCACCACTGGTCGCTGCACGCCAGGATCACGCTGGTGATGACGGGGCTGTTGCTGGTGGTGGGCTTCGTGGCCTTCCTCGCCCTGGAGTGGTCGAACCCGGCGACCATGGGCGGCCTGTCCCCGCGCGGGAAGCTCCTCACCGCCTTCTTCCAGGCGGTGATGCCGCGCACCGCGGGCTTCAACAGCCTGGACTTCGGGGAGATGAACACCCAGACGCTGCTGGTCACCGACATCCTGATGTTCGTCGGAGGAGGCAGCGCGGGCACGGCCGGGGGCATCAAGGTGACGAGCTTCGCGGTGCTGGCCTTCGTGATCCACGCCAACGTGCGCGGGGAGCCCACGGTCCACGTGGCGGGCCGCCGCCTGGCCGAGGGGACCGCCTCCCAGGCGACGACGGTGGTGCTGTTGGCGCTGGGGCTGGTCCTGGCGGGGACGCTGACGCTGATGACCGTCACCTCGTTCACGCTCGACCAGGTCCTGTTCGAGACGACGTCGGCCTTCGCCACGGTCGGCCTGTCCACCGGTGTCACCGCGGAGCTGCCGCTGATGGGCCGGATGGTGCTCGTCTTCCTGATGTTCGTGGGGCGGATCGGGCCGATCACGCTGGCCTCGGCACTGGCGCTGCGGCGTCGCCCCCGCCTGTACGAGCTGCCCGAGGAGCGGCCGATCGTCGGTTGAGCGGTACCCGGGGCCGGTCAGCCCACCGGCCCCGGGTACCGCCCGCCGGAATCCATGTCCGGATCACCCCGCTCGGGGCCCACACCACCCGTCGAAGACGTCCACGGGACCGCGGTGCGGACACCGGTCACGGGTGGGGCGAGCGGGGACGGCTCCGGTGGTCAGCGGGTGTTGGGGACGGATGTTCCGCGGACCGCCCACGCGATGTCGTCGACCGCCAGCCAGGGTTCGCCGGCCACGGCGGTCAGGGCCGCGGCGCCTCCTCGTGGCCGCAGGGGCAGGCGTCGTCGGCGGGGTAGTCCGGTCGGCGGCGCTCCAGCAGGACGGTGTCCCGCCAGCGGCCGCGGTGCCGGGCGACGCGCTCGCGCACGCCCACGGTCCGGAATCCCGCGGAGTGGTGCAGGGCCAGGCTGGCGCGGTTCTCGGGGAAGATCGAGGTCTGTAGGGTCCACAGCCCGGCGGTGTCGGCCTCGGTGACCTGCCGGTACAGCAGCGCCTTGCCCACGCCCCGGCCACGGGCGTCCTCCGCGACGTACACGGACGTCTCGGCCACCCCCGCGTACACCGCCCGGTCGGAGACCGGCGAGGCAGCGGCCCAGCCCACCACGGCCCCGTCGAGTTCGGCGACCCACCGGTGCCCCGAGATCCACTTCCCTTTCAGGACCTCGACAGCGGGCGTCTGGGTCTCGAAGGTGGCGTCCTCGGTGGCGATGCCCTCGGCATAGATTCGGTGCACCTCGGCCAGATCGGCGTCGGTCATGGCGCGGGTGGTGACGTCGGCGGGCAGGTCGGTGGGGCAGCAGGGGCGCGCGTTGAGCATCCCCATGACGGCGTCGGCGGCGTGCGGCAGACCGGTGCAGCAGGCCGGGTTGACCGCCACTCGGGTCGAGGTACCCACCTTGGTCAGCGTCACGAACCCGACGTCGGCGAGCTTGCGCAGGTGGTGGGAGACCGTGGGTTGGCGGACGCCCACCATCTCGGCGAGCTGTCCCACGCTGACCGAGCCGGGAGTGGTGGCGATGGCGTGCAGGAGCTGGACGCGCATGGGTTCGGCCAGGCAGGCGAACCAGGCGGCGTAGGTCTCGGCGTCGGCCTGGGGTAGTGCGGGAGCGGTGTGCTCGGGCTGCGTCACGGTCATGCTTCACATTATCGACTCTGATCTATGGTTGCGTCCATCGGTGGACGTCGATAGAGTTCCCATTCATAGACGCCAGTCGATGAAAGGGTGTGTCATGGTTGCGAACCATCCGGTCGTGGTGATCGGTGCCGGTCCCGTGGGGCTCGCCGCGGCGGCGGAGCTGACCGAGCGCGGTCTGCCCGTCCTGGTTCTGGAGAGGGGAGCCACCGCGGGGGCGGCCGTGGTCGAGTGGGGGCACGTGCGCCTGTTCTCGATGTGGCGCGACCTGGTGGATCCGGCGGCGGAGAAGCTGCTGACCGCCACCGGCTGGCGGCGTCCCGGCGACGAGGGGTACCCGACCGGTCGCGAGTGGGTCGACTCCTACCTGACTCCTCTGGCCGACGCCCTCGGAGAGCGCGTGCGGTTCGGCGTCGAGGTGACCGGCGTGAGCCGCCTGGGCCGGGACCGGGTCGTGGACGCCGGACGCGAAGAGCAGCCCTTCACCGTGCGGGTGCGCGGCGACGCGGGCGAGGAGCGCCTGCTGGCCCGCGCGGTCGTCGACGCCTCCGGTACCTGGGGTTCCCCCAGTCCCCTCGGCGGCGACGGCCTGCCCGCTCTTGGCGAGGAGGCCGCCACCGAACGGATCTCCCACCGCATCCCCGATCTGAGTGACGAGGGCACCCGCATCCGCCACGCCGGGCGCGTCACGGCCGTGGTCGGGAGCGGGCACTCGGCGCTGACCGCGCTGGTCTCCCTGGCCGCGCTGGCCGAGGAGAACCCGGGCACCAAGGCGGTGTGGGTGCTGCGCCGCGGCCAGGTCGGCGACGCCTTCGGCGGAGGCGCGGACGACCAGCTGGCCGCACGCGGCGCGCTCGGGCAGCGCGCCAAGGCCGCGGTGGAGGCCGGGCACGTCGAGGTGGTGACCGGCTTCCGTACCGCCGAGGTGCGCCCGGACGCCGGGCGTCTCGTGCTCGTCGGCGAGGGCGGGCGCGCGTTGGAGCCGGTGGACGAGGCCGTGGCGCTGACCGGGTTCCGCCCCGACCTGTCCTTCCTGTCCGAGGTGCGTCTCGGCCTGGACAGCACCCTCCAGGCGCCGGTGGAACTGGCCCCGCTCATCGACCCGAACGTGCACTCCTGCGGCACCGTCTACCCCCACGGCGCGAAGGAGCTCTCCCATCCGGAGGAGGGGTTCTTCCTGGCGGGGATGAAGTCCTACGGACGCGCGCCCACCTTCCTGGCCCTGACCGGATACGAGCAGGCGCGCAGTGTCGCCGCCCACCTGGCCGGTGACCACGAGGGCGCGGCCCGGGTGGAGCTGACCCTGCCCGAGACGGGCGTGTGCGGCGGTTCGGGTCTGTTCGAGGAGCCCGAGGCCGAGGCCGGGAGCGCCGGCTGCTGCGGCACCGTGCCCGAGGCCGTGGAAGAGCCCGCGACCGGGCAGGGTGGTTGCTGCGGTGGCCTGGCCGTCTCCGAAGTACCCGTGCTCTCCCTCGACGACAACCGCACCGCGTCCTCCGAGAGCGGCTGCTGCACCGACGCATCGCCGCAGAAGACCGAGCTGGCCGAACCGAACCGGATCTCGTGACACCTGTGTCCGACCAGGTCTCCGGCGCACTCGCATCCACCGTGGTCGGGGCGCGCCGGGGCCTGGCAGCCCTGTGCGTCACCGTCACCGCCAGTTACGGGGTGCTGTTCTACGCCTCCCCCGTCCTGGCTTCGAGTATCACCGCCGACACCGGGTGGCCCCTGACCACGGTGACCGCACTGTTCTCCGTGTCCCAGGTCACCGCAGGTCTGGCGGGTATCCCGATGGGGCACTGGGTGCGGGCCCGGGGCCCACGTCCGGCGATGACGGTGGCGGCCCTGGGCGCGGCTCCCGCCG
>NZ_ANAX01000369.1 GCF_000341065.1 Nocardiopsis halotolerans DSM 44410
GTCGCCCTGGCCCCGAATCCGTGGATCTTCGCTGCTGCCTGGCTGGTGGCGGGAGCGGCGATGGCCGCCCTGGCCACCCGCACCAGGCGTGAGCAGGTCCCCTCCACCACCCTTTCCTGACCGCCTCCCCAGCGCACTTCCCCGTGCGCGGTTCCGCCTCCACACGAACGAAGGAGTCCCTGCCATGGAAGACGTTCCCCTCGCCGTCATCGGAGCCGGACAGGCGGGGGTGG
>NZ_ANAX01000370.1 GCF_000341065.1 Nocardiopsis halotolerans DSM 44410
TGCGGCCCCTCGTGCTGGAGGCGGCCGACCGGCCAGGCGGCGCGTGGCCGCACTACTACGACAGCCTGACGCTGTTCTCCCCGGCCCGTTTCTCCTCACTGCCCGGCCACACGATGCCCGGGGACCCTGACCGCTACCCGCGGCGCGACGAGGTGGTGAACTACCTGCGCGACTACGCTTCCCGTCTGGACCTCGACCTGCGCTGCGGCCAGCGGGTGGAGCGGGTCGAACGCCACGGGGACGGGTTCGCCCTCACCACCACCGACGGCTTCCAGGTGCGGACCCGCGCGGTGGTCGCCGCCACCGGCGGTTTCTCCCGCCCCCACCATCCTGAACTGCCGGGGCTGGGGGACTTCACCGGCACCGTGGTGCACGCGTCCGACTACCGTTCCCCGACCCCCTTCGCCGGTCAGCGCGTCGTGGTGGTCGGCGGCGGTAACTCCGGCGTGCAGATCGCCGCGGAACTGGCCGAGGTGGCCAGGGTCAGTCTGGCCACCCGCGCGCCGGTGGCCTGGGCAAACCAGCGGCCCCTGGGCCGAGACGTCCACTGGTGGTTCGTGCGCAGCGGCCTGGACGCCGCCCCACTGCGCCGCGTGTGGGAAAGGGGCCCGACCCTGGTCAACGACGACGGCCGGTACCGGGCCGCGTTCGCCTCGGGCAACCCCGACCGACAGGAGATGTTCACCCGACTGGAGGGTGACAAGGTGGTCTGGTGCGACGACACGGTGGAGGGCGTGGATACCGTCCTACTGGCCACCGGCTACCGGCCCGCCCTGGACTACCTCGCCCCCACCGGAGCGCTGGACTCCCACGGGCATCCGCTACACCACGGTGGAATTTCCACCACCGTCCCCGGGCTGGGGTACGTGGGGCTGGAGTTCCAGCGCAGCTTCTCCTCGGCCACCCTGCGCGGGGTCGGCCGGGATGCCCGTCACGTCGTGCGGCGGCTGCTCGCTGGAGCGCGACGATGACGGAAACGTCCGCGCCTGTCCGACGAACGCACCCGAAGAAGGCCGGTCCGGGCCGGATCACACACCTTGGAAGGAAGAGGACCACGCAGCAGGTGGAGGCCACCGTGTCAGGGGCGGGCAGTTCGGAGGAGGAGAAGGCGACCTCCCCGCGCCACCTCAGCGCGGCCAGGCGCCGGGCGCTGCGCACCCTGTGCGACGACGGACCCACCTCCGCCGAGGACATCGCCGACATGTGGCGGGCCCAGACCCCGCTCACGGCCCGGGCCCACCTCATCGGACGGCTGCTGTGGATCCTGGAGTCCCTGGACTACGCCGAACTCACCGATGCGCCGGGGGTGTACCACGCCACCGCGCGTGGTGCGCGTGCTCTCCAGTGGCACTGAGCGCCCGGCGCCTCACTCCGCTCCGGTCTGCGTCTCGTACTCAAGGTCCTGGGTGATCTGTGCGACGGCTCCCTTGGCCGTGCGCGCCGCGCCGATGAGGGTGGCCGAGGCCGGACCGGTCCAATCCCCGTAGCCCAGAAGGTGCAGGTGGGGTTCGGCCACTGACCGGGTTCCCTCCACCGCGACCTGGCCCTGTTCGTCCACCAGGTCCAGAGGTTCGAGGTGTCCGAGGACTGGACGGAAGCCTGTGCACCACAGGATCACGTCGCAGTCCCGGGTGGAGCCGTCGGCCCAGGCCACGCCGGTGTGGGTGAGGTGGTCGAACATCGGCTCGGCCTTGAGGACGCCGCGCTCACGAGCCTCGCCCACACTCGGCACGACCACGATGTCGCCCAGGTCGCCGATGCCCCTGGGGTTCGACCCTCCCAGTTCGGCTGCCTTCCAGGATCCGGTGGCGATGGCGAAGAGCGCTCGTCCGTCGACGTCGTCGGGCAGGAACCGGGGCGGGCGCGCCGTCACCCAGGTGGTCTCGGCGACCCGGGAGAGCTCGGCCAGGATCTGCGCCGCGGAGTTACCTCCGCCCACGACCACGACCCGCTGCCCGGTGAACTCCTCCGGCCTCCGGTAGTCCACAGTGTGCAGCTGCCCGCCCTCGAAGACGTCCCGGCCCGGGATGTCGGGGACGTGGGGCGCCCTCCAGGTTCCGGTGGCACTGATCACCCGCCGGGCCAGCCAGGTGCCCCCGTCGGTCACCAGCCGCAGCCGGTCGTCCGCCCGCTCGACCCGCCACACTCGGACCGGCCGGGGGACCGGCAGGGCANGTGGACCGGCAGGTCATAGCGGCGTTCGTACTCGGTCAGGTACCACGCCACGTGGGAGGCCGAGGGATACTCCCGCCCCTCCTCCTCGGGCATCCACCAACCGGGGAGCATGCTATGCGCGGCCGGGGAGAACAGGCGCAGCGAGTCCCAGTACTGGGGCCACGCACCTCCCGGCCCGTCGTGGTCGTCCAGGATGACGAAGTCCGCCTTGGCGCGGCGCAGGAAGTACCCGGCAGCGAGCCCAGCCTGTCCGCCGCCGATGACCGCGACGTCGACGAGGTGTTGCTTGGTGGACATTCCCGCTCCTTCATGAGTCTTCGATGCTCCGCTGCGTGCCTGCGACCGTCGCCGCGGGGGAGGCGCCGCGCCCTGGACGCAGGAGCAGGGCCCGCTCTGACGGTCTGACGCGGGTCCTGCTCCTCAACGCGTTCCCTATCGCAGTTGCGGGGCGAACCGTTTCCGCCAGGCCAGGGACACGTAGACCAGGGCGACCAGCACCGGCACCTCGATCAGCGGTCCCACGACCCCGGCCAGGGCCTGGCCCGAGGTCACCCCGAACGTGGCGACGGCCACCGCGATGGCCAGCTCGAAGTTGTTGCCCGCCGCGGTGAAGGCCAGCGTGGTGGTGCGGTCGTAGTTCATCCCCAGCGCCTTGCCCAGGGCGAAGGTGCCGAACCACATGAGGGCGAAGTAGGCCAGCAGCGGGAGCGCGATGCGCGCCACGTCCAGGGGTTGGCTGGTGATCCGGTCCCCCTGGAGGGCGAACAGCAGCACGATGGTGAACAGCAGCCCGTACAGGGCCCACGGGCCGATCCGGGGGAGGAAGGCCGACTCGTAGCGCTCGCGGCCCATCCGGCGCTCGCCGATCCGGCGGGTGAGGAACCCCGCGACCAGGGGGACGCCGAGGAAGACCACCACGTTGAGCGCGATCAGCCAGGGCGAGGCGTCCAGTCCGCCGGTGTCCAGACCCAGCCATCCGGGCAGCAGGTCCAGGTAGAACCAGCCCAGCAGACCGAAGACCAGCACCTGGAAGACCGAGTTCAGGGCCACCAGGACGGCGGCGGCCTCGCGGTTGCCGCAGGCCAGGTCGTTCCAGATGATGACCATGGCGATGCAGCGCGCCAGTCCGACGATGATCAGCCCGGTGCGGTACTCGGGCAGGTCGGCCAGGAAGATCCAGGCCAGCGCGAACATCACCGCCGGGCCGACCAGCCAGTTGACCACGATGGAGGAGACCAACAGGCGGGTGTCGCGGGTGACGGTGTCCAGCCGGTCGTAGCGGACCTTGGCCAGGACCGGGTACATCATGACCAGCAGCCCGAGCGCGATGGGCAGCGAGACGCCGCCGACCTCCAGTGCCGCCAGCGCGTCGTCCAGGCCGGGCACCAGGCGGCCGAGGCCGAGTCCGACGGCCATGGCGAGCAGGATCCACACCGCGAGGAAGCGGTCGAGTGTGGACAGTCTGGCCGCGACGGAGGGTTCGGTGGCCCGGGTCGTGCCCTTGGGGGAGGCCATCAGCAGGGCCTCCTGTTCCGCGCCGCGTCGGTGGAGCGGGCGGTCCGGGCCAGCTCGGCGAGCGCCCCGGACAGCGACTCCAGTGTCTGGGGGCGCAGACGGTAGTAGGTGAACCGGCCGCAGGGCTCGGTGTCCACCACGCCCGCCTCGCGCAGGATCCGCAGGTGGTTGGACAGGTTGGTCTGGCGTGCCCCGGTCTCGCTCATCAGGTGCGTGGTACACAGGGTCTCGCGGGCGAGCAGGGTCACGATCCGCAGCCGGAGCGGGTCGGACACCGCCCTGATCACATCAGGATCCACTGACATCAGCATAGGCTGATATTATCGCATCATTGCGTAATGATGCGAAGGGGCGGCGTGCCCGTCCGCCGAGACCAAGGGAGGCGGTCACCGTGACCAGCTCCGACAAACCGTCCGTCCTGTTCGTGTGCGTCCACAACGCGGGCCGCTCCCAGATGGCCGCCGCCTGGCTGGCCCACCTGGGCGGGGACCGAGTGGAGGTGCGCTCCGCCGGATCCGCGCCCGCCGACGCCCTCAACCCCGCCGTGGTCGAGGCCATGGCCGAGGTCGGCGTCGACATCACCGACCAGCACCCCAAGATCCTCACCACCGAGGCGGTGGAGGCCTCCGACGTGTGCGTGACCATGGGCTGCGGCGACACCTGCCCGGTCTTCCCCGGCAAGCGCTACCTCGACTGGGCCCTGCCCGACCCCGCGGGACGGGGGGTCGCGGCCGTCCGTCCCATCCGCGACGAGATCAGGAAGCGCGTCGAGGAGCTCATCGAGGAGATCGCCCCCGACGGCGGCGACCGGCCCGGTGCCCGGTTCCGGCGGACACCGGCACCGGGTCCCCGCGCGGAGTGAACGCGCACCGCACCCGGGCGGCCCGGCGCCCCGTCCCGGCGCCGTGGGCTCAGGGGGACGGGGACCGGTCCGGTAGCCCGGCGGCCCGCCGCAGGCGCGCGAACTCCTCGGTCATCGGCCCCAGCTGCCAGTGCGCGTTCCTGCCGCTGGGATTGGGCAGCAACCACACGCGGGTGGCCCCGATCTCCATGGCCTGGGGTCCCACCCTGGCGTCACGGTCGTCGAAGGCCTGCCTGTAGGCGGTGACTCCCAGGACGGCCAGCCACCGGGGGCGCCACCGCAGGACCTTGTCCCGCAGTCTCCGGCCGCCCTCCACGATCTCCTCGCGTCTCAGCTCGTCCGCCTGGGCCGTGGTCCGGGCGGCGACGTTGGTGATCCCCAGACCCAGCGCCAGCAGCACGTCCTCCTGGTCGGGTCGCAGCTGGCGCGGGGTGAAGCCGGACCCGTGCAGGGCGGGCCAGAAGCGTGTTCCCGGTTTGGCGAAGTGGTGCCCGGCGGCGCCCGAGGCCAGACCCGGGTTGATACCGCAGAAGAGCACGGCGAGGTCCTCGGCGAGGAGGTCGGGGACCACCCGGTTCCGGGCCGCCTCCAGTTCCTCCCGGCTCGGGCCGGGCGTCCTCCTAGCCGGTGTGTCCCGGGTACGTCCGCTCGCGGGACCCATGGATTCCCCCTTCCGGACCGCGGTCGGTGGCGCGGGGAGACCGCGCCGCTGTCGAGGGCCCCTTCCCGGAACCGCGGTCCCCGAAGCCCCCGGGCCGCCGGGGCCGCGTCCGTGCCAGTCCCCAGCGGCGACCGGCGCGGTCGAGCAGGAACGCCAGCGTCGCGGTGACGACCAGGTTGACGGTCAGAGCGGTCGGGCTCTCGTCCTTCCAGCCGAAGGTCAGGAGGCCGAAGGCGCACAGGTTGTTGACCACGTGCACCGCGATGGCCGCCTCCAGGCCACCGGTGCGCCAGGTGAGCCAGCCCGCCATGACCGCGAAGACCGCCACGTCCGTCAGACCGACCCAGTCGTAGTCGTGGCCCACGACGAAGAGGGGGACCGGCAGGAGGACGGCGAAGGCCGGGTGCCGCAGCCACGCACCGATCATCTGCATCGCGACACCGCGGAACACGTACTCCTCGGCCGCGGCCTGGAAGGGGACGATGAGCAGGAGCACGGCGAGCATGGCGAGCAGGGTCCACCCGGACGGCGTGGGTACTGACTCGGCGCTGTCCATGAGGGTCCCGGCCACGAGCAGCGTCGGAGCGTACACGGCGTACACGACCGCGGAGATCTTCGCGGCGTGCAGCATCCACCGCCAGCGCAGCCCGCCCTCGACGGAGCTCAGCAGCCCCACCGGTCGATGGCCGCAGATCCTCGCGGCCAGCAGGGCGCAGGGGAGGAGGGCCGCGATACTGCCCAGGAGGGCGGCCACGACGAGCGGGTCCTGCTCGTTCTCCAGCACGCCGTCGAGGTCCTCGGGCACACCCTCGCCCACGCCGAGGAAGGCGGCGAGGTCGATCCCCGCAAAGAGGAGGATGTTGCAGAAGAGGAAGAACAGGGCCGTCAGCACCGCGATCAGTGGCATCCGCCACCACCGGGGCCGGGGGAGGGCGCGTGACAGACGGTGGTGGGGCAGGGGCTCGGGTTCCGGGGGCAGGGGTGCGTGTTCTGTCGGAATCGTCGGGGATGTCATGGGGAGGATGTTAGGCACACCGGAACGCCCGTTCGTGCCCTGAGCGCCCCCTGAGCCCAAAGATCAGACCCGGGTACCACACCGGGCTCGGGAGAAGGGCACTCACGGATGACGCCGCACGTCGGAGCGGTCGTTAACGTGGGTTGGCATGAGGTCCCCCATGACAGCACCGGCGCCGGGCCAGCGGCGCCAGCCCGGCGTGGTCCACCGCTGGCTGACCGCGCGCCCCGTCGCCGTCGACGTCTGCCTGGCGGGCGTGTACGCGGCGTTCCTGCTGACGGCGGCGGTGGCGGGCCTCGTCCTCGGTGAGCTCGGCGCGGGCGCCGCCGCCCTGCGCGTCCTCATGGTGGTCTCCACCGCCGTGGCGATCCTGGCGCGCCGGCGCGCGCCGTGGGCGCCGCTCGTGCTGGCCTGCGCCAGTTCCCTGGTCCTGCCCGTCGCCATCGAGCACGACGACGCGATCGCCCTGGTCATCGCCGTCTACACGGTGGCCGCCCACGTGTCCCTCCGGGCGGGGGCGCTGGCCTACGCCGCGGCCGTCGTGAGCACCGCGGTCGGAACCCTGGTCGCCGAGGTGAGCGGGCGCGGGTTCACCGAGGACGGGGACGTGACGCTGCTCCTGCTGGTGGTCGCGGTGGCCCTGCTCCTGCCGCTCGGTGCGGGGGCCGTCCGCGGACGGCGGCGCCGGTACATGGAGGAGTTGGTCGCGCGCGCCGAGCGGCTCGCGGCCGAACGCGACGCCCGGGCCCGGGAGGCCGCCGTCGCGGAACGGGAGCGCATCGCCCGGGAGATGCACGACGTCGTCGCGCACAGCCTCACGGTCGTGGTCACCCTCGCCGACGGAGCGGCCCGGACCGAGGACCGTGAGAGCGGACGCCAGGCCATGCGGGCGGTCGCCGAGACCGGCCGCCGCGCCCTCGACGAGATGCGGCTGATGCTCGGGGTGCTGGGCACCGGGCCGGAGGCCTCACCGCTCAGCCCTCCTCCCTCCCTGGACGCGCTCGACTCCCTGGTCGAACCGGTACGGGCGGTGGTCGCGTCGGTCGGCTGCGAGGTGCGGGGCGAGGTCCCCGACGATCCGAGCCTGCACCTGGCGATCCACCGCGTCGTGCAGGAGGCGGTGACCAACGTGCTGCGCCACGCGGTCGCCCCCGGGTCGGTGAACGTCCTGGTGGCGGCTGAGTCCGGCGTCGTGCGCGTTCTCGTGGAGGACGACGGGCGCACCCACTCCGACGCGCCCCCGGGCGCGCCCGGATCCGGTCGGGGGCTGGCGGGCATGCGCGAACGGGCCTCGGTGCTGGGCGGCACGGTCAGCGCGGGCCCCGCCCCCGGGCGGGGGTGGCGTGTGGAGGCGGTGCTGCCCGTTCCGGCGCGGTTCCTGTCGGGAACGGGTGCCGTGTGAGCGTGCGGATCATCATCGCCGACGATCAGCACCTGGTGCGCCTGGGCCTGCGGTTGGCACTGGACTCGGTCGGCGACTTCGACGTGGTCGCGGACGTGGCGGACGGGTCGGAGGCGGTCGACGCCGCTGTGAGGCTGGCGCCGGACGTGGTGCTGATGGACGCCCGCATGCCGGTGATGGACGGTATCGAGGCCACCCGGCGGTTGGTGGCGGCCGCTCCCCGCGTCCGCGTGCTCGTCCTCACGACCTTCGACCTGGACGAGGTCGCCTTCGCCGCCGTACGCGCGGGTGCGGGCGGTTTCCTGCTCAAGGACGTGCGGCCCGAGGAGTTGGAGTCCGCGATCCGCTCGGTGGCGGACGG
>NZ_ANAX01000371.1 GCF_000341065.1 Nocardiopsis halotolerans DSM 44410
GCGGTGATGGCCCCGAGGGTCACCCGGCGCGTGCTGGAGCTGTTCGGCCCCAGTCTGCCGGTCGGCGACTCGCGCGAACGCCTGGAGCCGCTGACGCCGCGCGAGGTGGAGGTCCTGCGCCTGGTCGGGCTCGGGTGCACCAACACGGAGATCACCGCGCGCCTCTTCCTGTCGGAGTCGACGGTCAAGACCCACGTGGGGCGGATCCTGGCCAAGCTCGGGCTGCGCGACCGGGTGCACGCGGTGATCGTGGCCTACGAGACCGGGCTGGTGAGGGTGGGGGGTTGAGCGGACCCCGGGGTCGCCCCTCAGGGGCGGGTGTGCCCGTGCCGTCCGGGGAGGCGGGAGGGGGCCGACCTCCTCCGGATGGCCTGACGGTCATCCGCTCCGCTCCGCCGACCCGTCGGCGCCGACGTGGTCCTGAACCCACTCCACCAGCGGCAGCAGCAGGTCGGTGACCTCGCGGCCGTCCTTGGTGAGACCGTATTCCACGTAGGGCGGCACCACCGGTCTGGCGTCGCGCAGTACCAGGCCGTCCGCCTCGAAGGTGCGCAGGGTCTGGGCGAGCATCTTCTCGCTGATCCCGCCGATCGTGCGCAGCAGCTCACTCCAGCGCAGCGGGCCGCGGGACAGGGCGACGAGGACGAGGACCCCCCACTTGCTGGTGACACCGGCCAGCAGCCGCCGGGAGGGGCAGTCGGAGGACAGGACCCGCCCACGGGGGAAGGCCGGGGAACCGGACGAGGAGTTCATGGGGCCAACTTACCAAAAGGTGGGTACCCCACTTCTGGAATGTGCTGTTGACCAGGGAGGTTGGTGAGAATCGCAGGGCCGGAACGCCCGGCCACAGCGAAGGGAGAACCCCATGTCCGTCGTCATCACCGGTGCCACCGGCCACCTCGGCCGCCTCGTCGTCGAGGACCTCCTGGCCAGGGGCGTTCGGGCGGACCGGATCACCGCCACCGCGCGCGACACCGCCAGACTGGCCGACCTCGCCGACCGGGGCGTGCGCACCGCACGCGCGGACTTCGACGACCCCGCCTCGCTCAAGGAGGCCCTCGCGGGCGCCGACACCCTCCTGCTGGTCTCCGGCAGCGAGGTCGGCGGGCGGGTGGCCCAGCACCGCAACGTGGTCGAGGCCGCCAGGGGCGCTGGAGTCGGACACCTCGTCTACACCAGCGCGCCCAGGGCCACCGACACCACCCTGGTCCTGGCCCCCGAGCACGGGGCCACCGAGGAGATCATCACCGCCTCCGGACTGGCGTACACGATCCTGCGCAACGGCTGGTACAACGAGAACTTCGCGCAGAAGCTGGAGGAGGCGCGTGTGACCGGCGCCTTCGTCGGCAGCGCGGGACAGGGCCGCACCGCCAGCGCCTCGCGGCAGGACCTGGCCGAGGCCGCCTCCGTCGTGCTCCGCGACCCCGGTGCGCACGCCGGTGCCGTGTACGAGCTCTCCGGCGACACCGCGTGGACCTACGACGACCTCGCCGCGACCCTCGGTGAACTGCTCGGTCGCGAGGTGGTCTACCGCGACCTGACCACCGAGGAGCACGTGGCGGCCCTGACCGGTGCGGGCCTGGACGAGGACACCGCGCGCTTCGTGGCCGCCCTGGACACCAACACGCGCGACGGCGAACTGTCCGACACCACCGGGGAGCTGTCCCGCCTCATCGGCCGCCCCACCACCCCGGTCGCCGAGACCCTGCGCGCCCTGCTCTGAGGTCCGGGGCCGCCCCGGGCCCCGCCCGATCCGCCCGCCGGTGCCGCTCCGCGAAGCCCCGCTGGCCCCTCACCCGGAGCCCGGATCCGAGGGGGTCAGCGCCAGCGGCGGTCCGCCGGGCGGTCCCGGAACGGTGTCGGGCACGCCGGTCCGGGGCCGGTCGACCGTGGCGCCGCCAGCGGCGAGGGCCACCGCGGCCAGCCTCCGCGTCANGCCCGCAGTGTTCGGCGATCCGGGTGACCAGGGGGAGTTCGGCCGCCCTGGACCACATGCCGGTGACGGACAGGAACAACTCGACCGAGGACTCCTGCGACAGCACGTCGAGTGGAAGGGGGCGGGCGCCGAACAGCGCGACCAGCTCGGTCAGCGGGTGCCGACTGGTGATCAGGACCACGCTGCCCCGGCCGGTGGGCAGCAGGGGAGCGAGCTGTTCGGCCGATGCGGCGTCGTCGAACAGGAACAGCAGGCGCTGGTCGGCCGTCACCGACCGGAAGAGCTTGGCGAGCTCGCCGGTACCGGTCGGCGGGTCGTCGGTGGCCGCGCCCAGGCCGCGCAGCAGCTGGCGCAGCGCGTCGTCGGGGCGGAGGGCCTCCCCCTCGGGGGCGGAGCCGCGCAGGTCCACGTAGAGCTGGCCGTCGTGGAAGTGGTCCCGGACGCTGTGGCTCCAGTGCAGGGCCAGGGCGGTCTTGCCGACGCCGGAGACCCCGGTGAGGAGGAACACCGCGGGCCAGCCGTCGGCCTCCCGGTCGGTGTCCAGTGCCCGGTCGAGCGTGGACAGCTCCGCCGAGCGGCCGACGAAGCCGCCTACCCCGTAGGGCAGTTCGGCGGGGCGGACCCGGCCGCCGCCGGGCGGGCGGTGCGCGTACTCGCCGTCCCGTTCGGCCGTGAGCAGGTCCAGGTGGAGCCGCTGGAGCCGGGCGCCGGGGTCGGTGCCCAGCTCGCTGGCCAGCCTCGCGCGCAGTGTCGCGTAGACCTCCAGCGCCTCCCCGGTGCGTCCGCAGGCGTGCAGGGCCGACATGAGCAGTCCCGTGAACCGCTCGTGGGTGGGGTGCTCCGCGCACAGGGACAGCAGTTCGGGGATGGCGGCGTCTCCGTGGCCGCGGTCGATCTCGACGCCGTGCAGCTCCTCCAGTGCGTGCAGCCGCCGCTCCTCCAGGGCCGGGCGTGCGTGGGCGACGAGCGCCGGAGTGACACCGCTGAGGGCCGGGCCCGTCCACAGCGACAGCGCGTCGCGCAGCGTGCGGGCCGCCTCGGCGAGGCGGCCGTCGGCGCGCTCGGAGCCCGCGCGTGCCAGGAGCCGCTCGAACACGCCGCTGTCCGTGGCCTCCGCCGCCACGGTCATGCGGTAGCCGCAGGGGCCCCGGACGATCGTGTCCGCGTCCAGGATCTTGCGGAGCCCGTGTACGTGGACCTGGAGCTGGGCTCGTGCGCTGCGCGGTGGGCGTTCGCCCCAGACCAGGTCGATGAGCTGGTGGTCGGAGACGACGGTGTTGGGTCGCAGGAGGAGGGCGGCCAGTACGGTGCGCCGCTTGGGTCCTCCCGGGTCGATCGGACGGCCCTCGGAGTGAACTTCGACGGAACCGAGCAATCTGTACCGAATCCTTGACAGATCGGTTTCCACTCATGCACTCCCTTACGCACGATGAAACATTCGCTGCGCAGCGTCGCGGAGCATATGACACTTTTCAGCGCATCGTCCACCTGTTTGAGGGGGAAGCGCGGAGGGGGTTCGGAACGGCTCGGGGTGAGCTGGGGCTTCGCCTTTTCGGTCTATTAGCGCCTTGTTTCACTAATGGTCGTAAAACACACTCAGAGAGTGAGGTGGGCACGGACCGGGCGGCCCCGGGAAACGTCGTCCGGGGCCGCCCGGGAGGGGAGGGATCAGCCGCAGTTGGTACCGCGCTTGCCGCCCTCGGTGCCGGTGATGCGGCCCATCCAGTCCACGCACTGGCCCGCCGCGTGCAGGTAGACCG
>NZ_ANAX01000372.1 GCF_000341065.1 Nocardiopsis halotolerans DSM 44410
ACTGGTTGTTCAGGGACAAGGCCAGGTCGGGCAGGAAGGCGTCAAGATCCTGTTCCACCAACGCCCGGTAGGCAGCGACGTTGCGGTGTGTGAGGTCGGCAGCGAACTCCGCCAGGCGATGACTGAAGTCCGGTAGCGCGTCACGCAGCCGGTCGAGGGTGTCTACCGGTGTGTGCGAGTCCTGAACGATGCGATCCAACGCCTCGATCAACGGCCCTGGCTGTTCGGCTTGGGTAGCCACGTCCACGACAGCGGCCCCCAGAACCGGTGCATGGTCTACACACAATCGTGTGATCTGCTCGCCCAGGTTCGGGATGAAGGCCGGGTGGGCTGCGGCGCGAGTGTACAGACTCACCCACCGATGCGCGTCCTCTTCACTGAGGCCCTCCATGTGGGGGTCGAACAGGCCGGGGTTCTTGGTCAGTTGGTCGGCGAGGAAGTACTCCAACAACCGGTCCGGTTGCACAGTCCCCCACAACCCGGCGTCCTGGTTCGGGTACAGCTCACAGATCCACCGGCGCACCTGCTGTCTGAGCGCGGTGGTCTGGTCGGCCAGGACCGGTACCGCGCTCAGGAGGGTTTCGGCCTCCTCTGTGGTGGCGGGTGAGCGGGTGAAGGCCACCGCGAGCACCTGCTCCAACACGGTGTTCTGCCAATCCGCGGTCGCCCCGCTCACCTGGACTCCGTATCCGGTCGCGGACCGTTTCCAGTACGCCCGTTCATGAACCAACACCCGAGCCTCCACCGGTCCGCTGCGCCCCGGACGGGCAGCCTCGGGTGGTGGTTGGGTGGCGTCCAGCAGGTCGGCCAACGCCCGCATGTGCACGCTCAGTACCGTGTCCCACTCCGCGGAGGACAACTCCGGTGTAGCCAGATTCGAGGCCACCGTCGCCCAGTCCGCCGACACGAGGGTATCGGCATCGGGTAGTGCGTTGGAGAGTTGGTGCAGGGCCGCGTGGTACTCGTGTTCGCGCTCCACCCGGGCCGGGGCCAGCGAGGGCAGGGCGATGGTGTGCTCGGTGATGTCTGCGAGCAGATGGCCGGTGTCGGTGTTGGCCTGCTCCCACCACTCTCCGACCGTGCGGGAGAGCAACAGCAACCGGATCGGGGCGCTGCCGTGTTCGCGGTCGCACACTTTCAGCAGGTGAGTGAGTTGTCCGGTGCGGGCTTCGACGTAGTCCACCACTACCAACAACGGCACCTCCACCCGTGCCAGCGCCTCCAGGCGGGAGGGGTCGGCGGCGTCGGTGAGCCAGAGCGTGGCCCACCGCTGCCCTTGGGTGACGTGGTCCAGGTGGTGGGTGAGCTCGTGGGCCAGACGGGTCTTGCCCTGTCCACCAGGGCCGTGCACCACCACCGCCGACACCTCGTCCGGGTGCTCGCACCAGGCGGTCAGGGTGTTCATCAGCTTCTCGCGGCCGTGGAAGGACACCACCCGACGGTGGGCCTCCAGTAGGGAGGCCGGGGACAGAGGCCGCCGGTGGTTAGGTGGCCGGTGGGCCAGGTCGGTGAGCTCGACCGGCTCCAACACCTGTGATGCCCCGTGCTCTTCCAGAACCGTCCGAAAGGCGGGATCGTGGTGGAGCACATAGGCGGGCACGGCCTCCAGCCGGGCGTGGTCGGAGTGGGCGGGATCGGCGGCCACCACCCCCACCACCAGGTCAGCGCAGACCAGCGCCGCTCCCGACAGGCCGCCCCACGGCGACCCTTGTCCCTTCCACTGAGGCGGGTGGGCGGTGATGTCCATGACGTGGTGGTTGCCCACGAAGTGGTTGCCGGGATTGATCACCCCTGCGGGCTGGGAGGTCTCCACCGCGTGCCCCGGCTGTTGGGCCAGATCCGGATACCCCCAGGTGTGGCAGGGGGTGCCCGGGGCGTGGGTGACCAGGCGCCCCCACCGCACCCGTACCGACGGAGCGAGCCAGGCGGGGTCGGTGACCTCCACCAGGGCGGCGTCATCGCGCCCGTGCGGGACGCCACGCCAGGCCACCCGGCCGGTGTAGACGGTGTCGTCAGTGGCGGTGAAGAACGTGACCGCACCGCCAACCTCAGGGACGACGTGGGCCGAGGTCAGCACCAGCCGGGGCGCGATGACATACCCCGACCCAGCGCCAGTGCCGGCCAGGCGGACGATGCGCTGCGCTGCGTTCATCGGGAGGGCTTTCGCGAGTCAGCGATCAGAACGGGCGAACCTTCCGGCCCAAGAGGGTCAGGGATTGATGCGTCCGGACCGGTCACCGGGCCCCGCGTCGTGCTGCTGGCCACTACTGACGGACACCTTTTCCTGGGGGTGGTTGCTGTTGCGTGGTGTGAGGGTGAAGGAGACCCTGTGGGTGCGGATCCGGCTCATACCGGCCTCGGCCTCTCCGGAAACGATCCAGGCGGCGACCTTGCTCTTGGCCTTGCCGTCGAAGCGGAACTGAACCTCGAACTCCATCTGCACGGGTCCGACGTCGAAGGTGATGTCGGGGTTCTCTGTCTCGGCTTCCTTGACGGCCTCGGTCAGCTCGTCGCGCAGGGTCTGCACAGCGTCAGTGAGGCGCAGGTCCACGCCGTCTCCTTGAGGGGTAGGGGTCGGAGGTACTGCAATCCTAAGAGTCGTAAGGCGGGGGAGTAGGGGATCCGAGGGATTGTCCGTGGCCGATCGAGGCCAGGCAGTCGTGCATAGCGACGACCGCACCGGCACAGCGCTGTCCTAGGGTGCCGGTGTGAGCACTCAATGGACGATCCACGGCGAGAAGCTCGTGGACCAGAACCGGCACATCCGTCTCTCCACCGTCGACGTGACCCTCCCGGACGGGGTGTCCTTCACCCAGTACGTCGTGACCATGCCCCCCGCCGCGATGACGCTCGTGGTCAACGACCAGCGCGAAGCCCTGCTGATGCGGCGACACCGATTCATCATCGACCGATGGGTGTGGGAACTGCCCGGCGGTTACGTCGACGGTGCCGAGGACATCGAGGCCGCGGCGGCACGCGAGGTCGAGGAGGAAACCGGATGGCGGCCCCGCTCGATGGAGCACATGGTGACCTTCCAACCCGCCATCGGATCGGTGGACCAGCCCCAGATCCTCTACCTGGCCCGAGGCGCTGACCTCACCGACACCCCTCCGGACGTCAACGAGGCCCAGGAGATCCGCTGGTGGCCGTTGGAGGAGGCGGTGGAGATGATCGCCCGGGGAGAGATCGTTGGTGCCTCCACCGTGGTCGCGCTGTACCGGGCGCTCACCCTGGTATGACCTCCCTGACCCGCGCCGTGAACTCCTCCACCTTGGGCAGCTTCTCATGAGGCCGGAGCCGGTGCCGCAGACGGCGCAGGTAGGACAGCACACGCTGTGACTGCAACCCTTCCACCAGGTCCAAGGCCACTCCACCAACCCGTACTGCCTCCTCCGGCTCACTGGCGGCATGGGCGGTGGCGAGCATCAGCAGGTTGAACGTCCTGCCGCGTACGTAGTCGGTGTTCATCTTCAGGGACTGCTCGGCGTACACGGCTGTCTGGGCGTCGTTGCCCAGAGCGAGGAAGCAGTGTGCGACCTTGGCCGAGAGGTAGGCGTTGTCGAAGTAGGCCAGCCACTCCGGCGGGCTGGGGTCGTCCGCCTCGAAGGCCTTGACCCCCGCCCGCAGGGAGCGGGATGTGGCCCGTGGATCTGAGAGCCCGGCGTGCCCATGGGCTTCGATGAGGTGGCACTCCGCCGCGAGCGCGGGGTGCCCGGCCCGGTGGGCGGCGGACTGCGCCGCCCTCGCCAGGTCCACGGCTTCGGCCGACCGCCCGATGTAGGTGGCCTGGTGGCCCATCGCCGCGAGGATCTCGGCGCACAACCCGTCGTCCCCGGACGTTTGCGCCATGCGTAGGGCCTGGATCAGATACCGCTGGGCGAGCCCGTGTTCCTCGCAGTCGTAGGCCATCCACCCCACGGCCTTGGTGAGTTCGGCGGCTGCCGAGAACAGTTCCCGGCCGACTGCCTCCGTGTAGCTGCCCCGCAGCAGCGGGGCGACGTTGGCGTCGAGGTACTGCACGACGGTGCTGCGGATACGGCCCCCGCCAACGCGGTTGTCCAGGTCCCGGAAGGCACGCGTCATCTGCCGGATGGCCGAGATCTCAGGCTGTCCGACACGGATCCGGCCGCGATGTGCGGGGCCGGGCACGGGAGGCTGGGTGAGCCACCGTACGGTCGCGCTCGGGTAGGCCGCCGTCGAGTACCCGCCGAGGACATCGCGACGGCGTTCGCCGTCGGCTCGGTAGAGCTGGCCGACAGTGGTGATCCCTGTCGTCCAGGACAGCGGAAACTCCAGGGTCCGTGCCTCGTCGTCGGGAAGCCCGCAGTCCTCCGGAAGTACGAGGCGTCCCAGCGCTTCGGAGATGACGGCCGCGATGATTCCGGGGACCGGCTGCTGCGGACGTTCGCCCGACATCCAGCGTCGGACGCTGTTGTGGTCGTAGGAGAGCGACAGTCCCTGCTCCCTGCCCCGTGACACCACCCTGCGGGCGAGTCCCTTGGCGGGCATTCCAGCCTCGTCCAGGAGTTCCACGAGCTGGACGTTCGGCTGCTTGGGGGTACGCGCCACAGCTTCTCCACAAGTTCGGGTCGAAGGCAGTGTGCCACGGCTGCCGGTGCGGGAGTGGGGATCCGGAAAAACGCACTCCCCCCTCGCACTCCTTTGCGGGGAGCACACGTCCATCTCCCGAGGTCACGCCTTCACCGGAGCCGTCAGGAAGTGGAGGGTGGGACCGACAAGCGCCTCGGTGGCGGAATCGGTTGTGAGAGGGAAGAGGGCGGATGGACAACGCGAAGGCTGAGGATCAGGAGACTCACGAGGAGCTGTTGGTCGAGCTCGGGGACGCCGCCGAACTGACTCTGGGCCAGGGGCGTGCCCAGAACGAGAACAAGCGCAACCCCTACAACTGACCACTGACGGGGCGCCCGGACACAGGTTCGGGCGCCCCGTTCATGAAGCAGGAGGAAACTCCCATGTGGTTCGGCGGTTCTACCGGCCCACCCTTCCACCGGCCGGTCGGCGCGCTACCGGTATCACCGAGGCTTCCCCAGGTGTGGGCGAGCGCCGACTGGCCAGAACACGAACGAATGCTCGTCTCCCACGGTGATCGGCACATCGTGGTGTTCGGTCCGTGCGGCGCCACGGTCGAGCAACTCCACCGCGCCACGGAACACGCCGTCCCGGACGACGCGGCCTGGAGGTGGCCCGGCAGCTACGTCGTGATCCAGATCGAGTCCTCCACGACCACCGTCTGGACCGACCTCGCTTCGGCCGTTCCCGTCTACACCCGCCCCACCCGGCAGGGAACGGTGTGGGCTTCCAGCTCCCTCCTCCTGGCCTGTCTGGACGGCCCTCACCAGGTGAACACCGCGATGGTGGCCGCCAGGCTGATCAGTCCGGACAGCGCCGAAAGTGAGCAGGGCTCGTTCTTCCGCGGGGTGGAGAGGATGCCCGCTGGGCACCGTTTCCGGATCTCCGGTGAGGGCGAGCCCACCATGAGCCCGGTGTGGGAACCGACGCCATACCCCGACGGACACGCACGCCGTCTGCGGTTCGCACTCGAAGGAGCGGTGGCCGTTCGTGTGGACCGCTCGGCTCGGCCGAGCACGGACTTCTCCGGCGGTTTCGACTCCACGGCCCTCGGTCTCCTGGCCGCCGAGCGGCTGGCTCCGAGAAAGCGACAGATCACGGGTGTCACCGTCCACCCCGCAGGAGTACACCAGGGTGGAGACCTGGACTATGCCCGTGAGGCCGCCGACCATCCCGGACTCCGCCACCGGTGGATGCCCCTGACCGAGGAACACTCGCCCTACGGTGGTCTCGGGTTCGTCCCCGCCACGGACGAACCGGCGCCTTCGACGGTCTCCTACGCCTACTTCTCCGGACAGTTGGTGTGGCTCGCCGAGCACGTGGGCTCGGACCTGCACATGACCGGTGACGGAGGCGACGCCCTCCTTCTGACGCCCCCGTACCATCTGGTCGAGTTGCTGCGCCGGGGCAGGATCACGTGTGCGCTCGGTGAGGCCGCCCGATGGGCGCACGTCCGCCGGATCTCGATCCTGCAGGCCTTGCGTGTCGCGAACTCCAGGACCGGTCCCGATCCGGTGCCTTCCTGGGTGCACGCGAGGACTCCAGCGGGGCATGAATCCGGCGGTCTCTCCCCGAAGAGCCGGACCCAACGAATGTTGATGCGGACCATGGCGCAGGCCGGACGCACGGCTCGTGCTGACGTCCAGATCGCCGAGGCCTTCGGTGTGGCGCTGCACAACCCCTACTTCGACTCCCAGGTCATCGACGCCTACCTGTCGGTACCGGTCGACAGCCTGCCTGGACCAGCGCGCTACAAACCGATCATGGCCGAGGCGATGCGGGATCTGTTTCCCACCAGGCTCGCTCGACGCACCACCAAGGGCGACGCGTCCAGCGATCATCACCAAGGGGTGAGAAGAGGGCTGCCGGAACTGCTCGCCTTCGTGGACGGGCGCCTCGCCGATGCGGGCCTGGTGGACGTTACCGCGCTGTGCGGGGCGATGCGGCGTGCCGCCATGGGTATCGGTGACGAACTGGCCCAGATCGAGTCCACGGTGGCCACGGAAGCCTGGTTGCGGTCAGTACGGGCTTCTCCCGTGATCGCGTGGGAGACAGAGGAGCGGGTGGAAGCGGTATGACGGGCTTTCTCGCGCTTTCCCCACGGGTACGCGCCTGTGACCTGGGGTCGGCGACGGTACTGGTGCACTACGGGACCGGGGCTGTCCAGATTCTCTCCCCACGGGCCGGAAAGTGGTGGGATCTGGCGGGCCAGGACACCGCGCTGGCTCAGCTGCTGCGTAGGAGCGGGATGGTGGAAGTGTCCGCGAAACCGCGCATCGGATCACCGCCCATCTCGGGGCGGCGTTGGGAGGCGAGCTGGGGCGTACAGGAGCTTCCGATGGGATTCGACGCGTTCCCCCGGGTTCCGTTCGCCCGGATGGTCGTCGCTTTCGGAACGCTCCTTGCGGTCATCGCTGTCGCCAGGAGTGGACGCCGCCGTTCCCGTATGCACCGTATGGTCCGGCTCGTTCGGTTCACTTCCCGGTTTGGTCGTCGCCCGGCCACCGTTGTCGAAGCATCGGAAGCCGTTCACGCAGTGCGTGCTTTGGGGCTGTTCTCGCCCGTACGAGTCGCCTGCTTGGAAGAATCGGTGGCCGCGACACTGGCCCTGGCCGTTCTCGGACGCGGCGTGCGCTGGTGCCATGGCGTGATCACCGACCCCATCCGTCTGCATGCCTGGATCGAAGCGGAGGGGCATCCGGTGGCCGAACCTGACAGCACACGGCGGTGCACGGCACTGCTGACCATCCCGACCGTGGAGGAGACCACGTGAGTGAACCCCTGATCTGGTTGCGCGGCGACAAGGCCGGGATCGGCCCATTGCGCTCCGACCTGGTGGAACAGTACTGGCGGTGGGAGCAGTCGATCCCCACCATCGTCGGCTACAACCGACAGACCCCGCAGCCGTTGGAGTCCACACGGGAGATCCTGGTGGAGGGCTACGGTCGCGCCTCTGACCGGGAGTTGCGGTTCACCGTCTACGACCTGACCGGGGAAGACCCGTGTCCGGTCGGTCTGGCCCAGGTGTACATCGATCAGATGCGGCGCAACGGCGAGTACGTGGTGGCCCTGGGTGAGTCCCGGGGCAGGGGCGTGGGCAGCGAGGCGACCCGGCTGGTGCTGGATTACGCCTTTCACGTGACCAACCTGCGGTGCGTCTACCTGACTGTCATCGAACCCAACGTCGGAGCCATCCGCGCCTACGAGAAGGCCGGATTCAAACGGCAGGGGATGCGGCGCAACTCCAACCAGTGGCTGGGGGAGACCGTCAACGAGGTGCTGATGGACGCCATCCCCGAGGAGTTCGAAGGCCCCTCGCTGGTCAAGGACCAGTTCCGGGTGTGAACCTCCGATGCCCGCCGAGCACGACGGGCACCGGAACTCAGCCCGTGTGCAAACTGCCCAGGAAGCGAGCCCATGCGCCCGGGGCGAAGCCCAGAGGCTCCAGGTGGAGGTTCTGGTTGTCCCGGACCCCAGTTACGGGCCCTTCGGAGACCTCCACACAGGTCCCGGCCTCGTTGCTGT
Organism: Nocardiopsis halotolerans DSM 44410; assembly: GCF_000341065.1. Classification (GTDB taxonomy): domain Bacteria; phylum Actinomycetota; class Actinomycetes; order Streptosporangiales; family Streptosporangiaceae; genus Nocardiopsis; species Nocardiopsis halotolerans. The sequence continues at coordinate 8,116 of NZ_ANAX01000372.1, forward strand.
AGCTGGACTTGTGCCACGGCGTGGTCTGGATGCTCATGTGGGGGACCCTCCTCAGTCGAGTTCGGCGATCCGGTCCCGGACCAGGTCGCGGGAACGCTCGGGGGACAGCGCCGCCGCCCTCAGATGGTGGGACCTCAGTTCATGGTGCTGCACGTCCTCGGAGGCGTCGAACAGCAGCCCCTGGGGTGGCACGTCCACGTGTCCGACGCGGTCGTCCCCGATCCACAGCAGGCAGAACCCGTAGTTCAGGCTCATGCCCTCCGACTGGGGGAGGACCTGGAGGTCGACACTGGGATGGTCGCTCAGCTCCAGCAGGTGTTCGAGCTGGGTACGCATCACCCTGGGACCGCCGACCTGGCAGGTGAGAACGGGCTCGTCGACCACCCACCACATCCGAGGCGGGTGGTCGCGGTACAGGATGCTGCGGGACCGCTCCAACCGGGCCTCCAGCCTGCGTTCGCGTTCGGCCTCGTCCGGCACCGCGCCGCGCCCCATCAGAGCCCGGATGTAGTCGGGGTGCTGGGCCAGGCCACTGAAGAGGCCGAGGGTGTACTCGAAGATCTGGTCCGCCTCGTACTCCAACGGGTAGTACGCCCCGCCGGGAACGTCCTCGTAGGCGTTCCACCAAGCGGAGGCCCGGTTGCGGCTGGCGGCCTTGGCGATGTGGGCGAGTTCTTCCCTCAGTTCGTCGGAAGCCTTGTAGAAGCGGCAGAGCGCGTCGATCTCCGGGCTGCTCAGCCGCTTCCACTTGCCGTTCTCGATCCGGGAGACCTTGGACTTGTGCCAGCCCATCTCCTCGGCGGCCTCCTCCTGGGACAGCCCGGTCTGAGCGCGTAGCCGCTTGAGCTGGCTGACCAGGTAGTGCCGCCGGGCGGGAGAACCCTGGACCGGAGAGCCCTCGGGCATCTCCACCTCCTGTCTTCGCTGCGCGGGCATGGCCATCTTCTCACCCGCATGAAATACACATAGTCACTCATTGTACACATAGCGACTTGCTCTGCTTGTAATTTGCGTCGTTGCAAATCATGATGGACATACGGCGGGTCGGAAGTGAACGGTTGCGCGGCCCGCTCCGCATTGGTGACGACAGCGAGGTGATGCGCGGTGAACGAAGTCATGTGTGTCTGGAGGCGTCCGGGGCCGGAAGACGTGGGGCTGGCCAGGTTTCTGGTGGACGGGGCGCTGACGGCGGCCGAGGTGGATGAAGCCGGTCTGGGAGTGGCCCGGCTGGCGGTGAGCGAGGCGTTCACCAACGCCCTGCTCCACGGACGCCCCGAGGTCGGCGTGGAGGTCTGGACGCGGCCGGGACGCTGCGGGGTGGTCGAGGTGTACGACACCGGGCCGGTGCTCCCGGTGTTTCCCGAGCCGGAGGAGTTGACCCGGGTGATCGACGACCACGGGCGCGGACTCGGGCTCATCCGGGCGTTCACCCGCGAAGTGTGTGGGGTCTACCGCTGTGGTGTGGGCAAGCGGGTGTGGTTCGCGGTGGCGATGGACGGGAGTGCGTTGGACACGCGCCGAACCCGCGCGCTGGTCGAGGAACACGCGCGCATGCGGGCACCACGGTCCGCGGCGCTCATGGTCTGAGCACACCTCGTGGCACTGAGAGCGAGGCGCCCCGGCTGGTGCGGGCACACCCGCCGGGGCCTGATCACCACCCGGATGAGCAGGAGGAAATCGTGAGGAAGTGTAGTGCTCGACGTCGACGGCATCGAGGAGCCCGGCCCTACCTGATTCGCTACGAGCTGCTGGTGGAGGCAGCCAGCGCGGTTACGGCACGCCCGCTGGCCAGGTGGCGGCCTGCGGAACTCGACGCCCTGACCGAGCTGGTCAGTATCTGGCGCGACCAGTGAGGTGCGGCCCGTGCCCTTCACCTGCGGAGATGGGGCAGCGGATTGTGCGTCCATCGGATGCAGGTCGTAACCAACGGACTTCGAGCCGGTCGGGGCGATAGGGACCGGTCTGGGTTGGTTTGGATGCCCTGTTGCTCCGGTGTGCTCCGGCGAGGTGGAGGCACGGCCGAGGCTGAAGAGCGCACTTGGAGCAACCGCACGGCTCCTGACATGCGAAAACCCCGGGTCGAGTGCCTCGAACGTGGCCTCTGACCTGGGGTTTCGGGGGTAGGCCCCCAGGGGCTCGAACCCTGAACCCACGGATTAAAAGTCCGTTGCTCTGCCAATTGAGCTAGAGGCCCGCGACACGACTCGGAGCCTGCCCCCAGTCGTCGCCGGAGCCAACTCTACCGCAGCCATACGGGCTCTGGATGGCTGGTACACCCTCGCAGGGTCAGGAGCTACTCACCCCTCGGGCACGCCCGCACCCCGGTCCGTGGAGACGAGGTGGCGGCAGTGGAGCCATCACCGAGCACACCAACTCCGAACCGTTGGGGCCCGGCGAACACGGTCCTCACCCGCAGCGGGATCCTGCCCGTCAGCCATGCTGCTGTCCGGGCAGGGGCTGGTGGTGTGCCGGTGGCTGCGCCTTGCGTGCGGCGGGTTTGAGCATGGCCGCGGTGGCCTCGGCGGCGGCTTCGGCCACGTCGGGGAACACGGTCCGGTAGGCGTCCTGCGGGGGTCAGTCGGGCGTTGGCGTGGGTGGTGTGGGGCGTCGAGGGCCTCCTGGCGGCTGGTGTGGACGTCGCAGTCCACACCGATACCGGAGGCCCTCTCTGCCTGTGTCAGACGGGGCGGGCGTTACCAACCTCCGTGGTCAGTACAGCTAGCGCCGGATCCTGGTCCGATGCTCCCCCACTCCAGGAAGGTGCGGGCGTAGCGTGGCTGACATGACTGCTCATCTGTCCCACGGCGAACGGCTCCTCACGGTCAACGGCGTCGAGCTGTGTGTCGAGGCCTTCGGAGACCACACGGCCCCGGCGATCGTGCTGGTCGCAGGGGCCTCTGCCTCGATGCTGTGGTGGGACGCCGAACTGTGCGGGCGGATCGCCGCCCGCGGCCGGTTCGTGGTCCGCTTCGACCACCGCGACACCGGCCGCTCGACCTGCTACCCGCCGGGCCGGCCGGCGTACTCCTGCACCGACCTGGCCCGGGACGTGCTCGGCATCCAGGACGCCCTGGGCATCGAACGCGCCCATGTGGTCTGTCAGTCGATGTTCGGCCAGAGCGGCCTCATCCTCGGCGTGGACCATCCCCACCGGGTCGCGTCGCTGACGTTCGTCTCCAGCTCGACCGGGGCCGAGGACCTGCCACCGCCCTCCAGCGACCTGGCCATGCCCGCCCAGCCGCGTTCCTCCGACGCGGCCGCGGTCGTGGAGTACGTGATCGCCGACGCGCGGGCCTGCGCCGGCGACTCGCCGTACTTCGACGAGGCCGCGGTCCGGACGCTGGTCGAACGCGACGTGGCGCGCGCCAGGAACTACGCGTCCACGCTGGTCAACCACTACTCCATCGACTTCGACGGACCTGCCCGCGGCGGCTTCGGCGACATCGCGGCGCCCACGCTCGTGGTCCACGGCGACCGGGACCCGCTCCTGCCGCCGGCGCACGGCGAGGCGCTGCGTGCGGCGATCCCCGGGGCCGAACTGCTGGTCCTGCGGGGAGCCGGTCACGACCTGCCCGAGCCGGTGTGGGACGACTTCGTGGCGGCCCTGGTCCGGCACACGGGAGGCGGCCGCCCGTGAACCGGTTGCTGTCGCCG
>NZ_ANAX01000373.1 GCF_000341065.1 Nocardiopsis halotolerans DSM 44410
TCCGGTTCTCCCGAAGCTACGGCGAGGGGCGAGGTAGCGGCCGCTCCCCGCGCCGTACCGGTACACCGGTCCTCGGGGCGTTCTGCCGCCAACGGCTGGAGCGGTCCTCCTCACCTCCGCTTGGTGAGACGGTTCGTCTCGGCCCTGGCAAGGCCCACTTACCGTACACAGGTGTTGAGGCGAATACCTGTGTTGAGGTCATTTCTCGTCACCAATGGACTTGGCCCGCGCCTCGCCGGAGCGATGAAACGCTCGGGAACTGCTCCGGTGTTCTGGGACGGGGAGGCAGGGGGTGGTCTCCGGTGGCGCGTGGAGGGACGCCATCGCACGGATGGGTCGGAGAGAATCCCCTCCAGGGTACGGCCATGGCTCCTGTTATTCGTGCTGCTGGTTCACACCTCGGGCTTGAGAATCGGTGCACGACACCCGGCCCGCAGGGGCGCGGAAGGTCAGTTACGAAGGAGATCAAGGGCAACGGCTGTTGACGCGTGTGAGAGGCGCGGCAGGCAAGTGTGGAGAGACCCCTTGGAGAGGTTCGGTTTCTCCGTGCGCTCACCTCGAGTGGAGTGATCCAGCAGGCCCCCAGGGCACGAGGTTTCGACACGTTTGCGACTTTTTGCGAGCCATGGGCAGATGGCCGATGACGGACACGGGAAACCACCGCTGCCACAGGTCGCATTCCATGGCCGGAGAACTACGTTCGCACTGCTGGGAGAGGACAGCCGAGTTCGGCGCGAGGTGGTCGGCGCGGTACTGCCGAAGGGCAGGGGGCATGTGGCGGACGGTTGTGATCGTTTGTCCGGCGCCGCCAAGGCAAGGGGATGAATATGACACATACCCCCCGCATGAGCCGATTCAATCCCATCCGACAGTTCATGCTGCTCCAACGCTACGGACAGAACCACCCTTGGAAGTACATGCTGAGGGTCGTACTGGTCGTGACCGTGTACGGCGCGATCCTGCTCGCCCTCTGCTTCGTGCCGATCACCGTGTTCGGTGACGCACCGTTGTCACAGGTCTGGCCGTGGATGCTTGCCGCCCTGGCGGGCATGGCCGTCTGCGCGGCCCTTGGCGCAGGCGTCGGCCTGCTGATGCTGCGGTGGACCATCAAGGAAGCGAAGGTTCCCCACGACGCCGACCCGAACACCCTGCGCACCGCACAGCGCCACCTGCGCCGGGGCGAACTCAGCGGTGACCCCCAGGTGGACCGGCTCGCCCAGTACCTGGCGCCCCAGTTCGAACGCGCCAACTCCAACAGGTTCTTCGCGCTGATCGGTCTGGTGACTGGGGTGCCCTACCTGGTGTTCGCGGGGATCCAGTTCTCGAACGGGACGGGGAACACCTTCCAGCTGTTCCTGGCCCTGTTCGTCCTCGTGGTGTTCGCTGTCGCCTGGCCGTGGGCGCGCAGGCACAAGCGCAACGCACAGAGGCTGAGGAAGGTCTACGACGCCGAGCACGGGCCGTTCGACGCGGAGACGAGCCCGCGCCGTGACGAACGGAGTCACGGGGACACCGGGGTGTCGTAGTGCGTCAGAGCCCACGGGCATGAGGCGGGACGTCTCCGCTACGCCACTCCCTGTCTCCTGGTGCCGAGACCGCGCCACCAGCGGTTTCTGACAGGGGGACGGGGCAGAACTCTCCTCTGCCGCCGATCCGCGAGAGTGCGCGTCGCCGAGACCCCACGTGGAGCACATCTTCGTGAGGTTCCCGCGAACCCCGGAGCGCGGACGAGGCTGAAGAGCGCACATGGAGCGAAATCCAGGTGGATCAGGTGGATTGGGCGCCCGGTTTGTGCGACACAACCGCCCTGGCCTGCGGGTTTGTCGCGGGCAGGCGGCGTTGGCACTCGGATCGAAAGTCCGTTGCCCTGCCAGTTGAGCCAGAGGCCCTCGGCGCGGCCCGGGGCCCAGGCCCGGCCGCCGCCCGCGGGCTTCGGGACCCGCCCCCGGGCCCTCGGGTTCCCGCGCGTCGCCGCGTGCACGGCGTCGCGTGTTGGTGTACTCGGAGGGTAACGGCGCCAACCCCAGACAAGGAGCATCATGGCGTTCTCCGAGAAGCAGCAGGCGGTCCTGCGCAAACCCGCGTTCGGGCACGTGGCCACGCTCGGCCCGGACGGCGCGCCCCAGTCCAGCCCCGTGTGGATCGACTGGGACGGGGAGTTCCTGAGGTTCAGCCAGACCACGACCCGCCAGAAGCTCCACAACCTCAGGCGCGACGGCCGGATCTCGGTCTCGGCCACCGACCCCGACGACCCCTACATGTACGTGGAGGTCCGCGGCGTGGTCGACAGGGTGGAGGAGGACACCGACAAGGCCTTCATCAACGAGATGGCCCAGAAGTACCTCGGCACGCCCTACCCCTGGGACGACCCCAGGGAGGAGCGGGTCGTCGTCCACGTCCGGCCCGAACGCTTCGTCGGTCGTTAGCACACGGACGGGTGCGGCCCTGAGGGGGCGAGGCCGCACCCTCCGCCCCAGCACTCCCTCCATGAGGGATACTTGTGAAGAAACTTTGCACCTCATGCAAAGATTGTCCGCGCACGGGGGAGGACCATTGGGGCTTCGCGAGCGTAAGAAGCAGGCCACGCGCCGGGCCCTCCAGGACGCGGCCGTACGTCTCACGCTGGAACGCGGCCTGGAGAACGTGACCGTGGAGGAGATCGCGGCCGAGGCCGACGTCTCCACCCGGACGTTCTTCAACTATTTCGCCACCAAGGAGGACGCCCTCCTCGGTGACCTCCCGAAACACCCCGACGAGGAGGTACTGCGCCGGTTCGTCGAGGGCGGACCCACCGGTGACTTCGTCGACGACCTCATCACCGTGCTGATCACCTTCCTGGTCAGTACCGACGACCTCGCCACCCAGCGCGCCGACATGCGCGCGCGCAAGGAGCTCATGGAACGCGAGCCCCAGCTCGTACCCAGGATGCTCGCCCGCTTCCACGACGTGGAGATGAAACTCGCCGCGGTCGTCGCCGAGCGGACCGGTGCCCCGCCCGAGGACGAACGCTCACTCCTGGTCGCCGCGGCGGCCATGGCGGTGATGCGGCACATGATCAAGCGCCTGCGCTTCTCGGAGGGAGAGGAGACCGCGGACGTCCGTGCCAGCATCCGCGCGGCCTTCCGCCAGTTGGGCGAGGCCTACGGGCCGTTCGCGGCCGACGGCTGACCGGGGCACTCCGCGTTCCCTCGGGGACCTCCCGCCGAACGGCGCTCCCCGGCCGTCAGCACTCCGGGTTCCGCCCCTCCTCGTGGATTCCGGGCGGGCCGGACGCGCGCTGTCCTGCTCCACCAGGAGGGAACCGCTGGCAACCGCCGTCGGTGGCGGGACGGAACGCGGAGGGAACGGAAGCGGGACCGGGGCGAGCCGGAGACGAGCGCCCGCCCCTGAGGCGCGCCCCGGCACCGGTGTGGCCCACGCCTCAGGAAGTCCCCGGAACGGCCCTGAGGCCCAGCCGCGTCAAACCCGGTACGGGGGCACCGCGAACCCCGTACCGGGCCCCGCCAGGGCGCTCGGGGGGATGTCAGGGGAGGTCCAGGGCTGTCCCCGATAGGAATCGTCGTGGGGAGGAGGCAGGCTGGAGACATGAACGGGAACCACCAGAACAAGCGCTTCCGACGCAGCGGGACCGACCGTTACCTCGCAGGTGTGTGCGGGGGCATCGCCGAGTTCCTCAACGTGGACTCCACCCTCGTCCGCCTGGTCTTCGCGGTCCTGACGGTCCTCGGATTCAGCGGGGTCTTCGTCTACGTCCTGGCCTGGCTGATCATGCCGGCCCACAACGAGAGGCACTCCTTGCTGGAGCAGATCATCCGCAACTTCCAGGGAAAGCCGAGGCAGAGCTGATGTGGACCCTCAGGGCACACCCGGGCTGGAAACGCCGTGAGCTGCGCACCCCGCGGGAGGAGCGCGAGGCCGAGGAGGCCCGCGAAACCCCCGCGGAGTGCTGCGAGAGGAGCTGAGGGGCTCCCTAGGCGGCGTCTCCGGTCGCGTTCATCCGCTCGATGGTCTCATCGGCCATCCGTGACCACGGGATCGTCAGGAGCGACGCGCAGACCACGCCGACGGCACCGGCCACGACGATGACGACACCGGTGCCGTAGTGCTCGGCGAAGAACCCGGCCACCAGGATGCCCACGCCCTGTGCGGCCTGGAGCCCGGCCGCGACCAGCCCGAAGGCCAGACCGCGGCCCTCCTTGGGCACGCACAGCACGAACGCCGCGTTGGCCACGAACTGGTAGGAACCCGCGACGCCGCAGAGCGCGAGCGCCGTCACCATCAACCACAGCGGCGGGGGGGGGGGGC
>NZ_ANAX01000374.1 GCF_000341065.1 Nocardiopsis halotolerans DSM 44410
CACAGGTGAGCACCGCCAGCGGGCCGAGCAGGCGCATACGGGTGGGTGGCGGGATGAACCGCGTGAGGACGAGTCCGCCGAGGAAGGCGCCGACCGACGAGCCCGCCATGATGAACCCGGCCGCGGCGGCACCCGCGTCGAGTTCGGCGGCCATCGGGTTGGCCAACCCGTAGGGGATGCCGTACAGACCGGCGAGCCAGGCGAGCAGCGCCAGGGTGCGCAGCCGCCGGTCGGCGAAGACGAGCTTGGCGCCGTCGCGGGTCATCTCGACGAACCCGGGGCGGTCCTCCTTCTCACCACGGGGCGAGGGGCGGGCCCTGACCCCCAGCAGCACGATGAGCGCGGACAGCACGAAGAGGCCGCCGGTCGACATCACGGTGATGTTGGGGCCGATGAAGGAGACGATCAGGCCTCCGGCGACCAGACCGGCGAGCATGCCGATCTGCGTGGTGAGCTGGATGATGGCCGTGCTCGCCACGTAGCGCTCACCCTGGACGATCTCCGCCATCATCGCCGCGCGGGCCGCGGCGAAGGGGATCGACGGCACCACCGAGCAGAACAGCAGTATCCAGACGGCCCAGATCGGCATGCCGGGGATGCCGATGAGCACGATGACGAACGCGCGCGCGAGGTCGCAGGCGATCATGACGCGGCGGCGCGGGAAGAGGTCGGCGAGGCCCGCGATGAGGGGGCTGATGATCGGTGGCAGGAAGGTCAGGGCCAGGGTGACGCCCGCGGCGAGCGCGGAGCCGGTGATCTGGAAGACGAGGACGCTGGTGGCGATGTTCAGCAGGTTCGTGCCGATCATCGAGAGTGCGTGGGCGAGCCAGACGGACCGGAACTCGCCGATCGCCATGACGTCGCGGTAGCTGCTCCGCCAGTCGTCGTTCTCGGGGGCGCTCGAAGACTCGTGGTCTCCGTTGTCAGGTGTGTTGTCGAGGCGCGGATTGGCCACCCGGCACTCCCTTACTGTTACAGGGTTGTAATCACGCTGTGTCGTGTCCCAATAACCAACAGTTCCGGAAGGTGAGCTTCGTCGCAAGTCGTTCCGGGGAATTCGTGTCTGATTCGTTGCTGAGTGTGAGGAATGCTGGACGGATTCGGCCGTGCCGTCGGACGTCATGGACGGATTGTCCGCCCTGGTGAGGGGTTGGGGGGAGTAAATTTCCGGCGTGAAGCCCAATGTCGGTTATGCGCATTAGGTGGGATTCCGAGCACCGAGAGTAGTTGCGCGTGTGTCATTGTCCGCCGCTCGGAGGGATGGGCGTGCGCGGGTCAGCCCCAGCCGAGCTCCCCCAGGCGGGAGTCGTCGATCCCGAAGTGGTGGGCGATCTCGTGCACCACGGTCACGAGCACCTCTTCGACCACCTGTTCGGGCGTCTCGCAGAAGGCGCAGATGTTGCGCCGGTAGATGAAGATCTGGTCGGGGAGCACACCGAAATAGGTGTCACCGCGCTCGGTCAGCGGGATGCCCTCGTACAGGCCGAGCAGGCCGTCCGGGGACTCGTCCTCGACGGTGATCACCACGTTGTCCATCAGTTCCGCCAGCTCGGGCGGGATCTGGTCCAGGGCGTCGGCGACCAGTTCCTCGAAGTCCCTGCGTGTCAGTTCCACCACGTCTGCCATTGTGCTGCCTGCACGCGGTTGGTCGGAAGCGACATAACACTCTGGAAGGGGAGGAAACACGGGAGACGGCTCCGGGGGCGGCATGATGGAGGCGTGTTGTCTTGGGAAGTGATCCGCAAGTACGACTTCCGCGGGGCCCTCCGGCGGCTCCGCGGCACCTTCGACCGGCTGCGCGCGGGGCGTGCGTGGAGGTGGGCGTGCGTCGTCGTGGCGGGCCTGGCCGGTGGCTGGCTGGGCCTGGCCCTGGGCGGCCAGGTGGTCACCCCCATCGGCCCGGCGGACGTCACCCTGGGGCTGAGCCCCCAGTGGCGCGGTGAGACGGTCGTCGACGTGGCCCCCCTCGGGCAGTTGTCCTTCGACACCCACAGTGCTCCCATCAAGCTCGAGGCCCGGATCTCCAACATCCGCCTGTCCGCGGCGGAGAGGGTCTTCGCCGATCCCGACGCCATCAACCGCATGGCCGCGGGGATCGGTTCCGACCTGCGCCAGGGCGTGATCGACCTGCTGGTGCGCTCGGCGGTCGCCGCGGTCCTGGGCGCCGCCCTGGTGGGACTGCTGCTCTTCCGGAACGTGTGGCGGGCCCTGGCGAGTGCCCTGGTGGCGCTGTGCGTGCTCGTGGCGTCCGGCGCCGTCGCCGCCAGGACCTTCAACCCCAGCGCCATCGCCGAGCCCCGCTACACGGGTCTGATCGCCGGAGCGCCGCAGGTGGTGGGCGACGCCGAGGAGGTGGTGGGCCGGTTCAGCCAGTACCAGGAACAGCTGGCGGGGCTGATCGGCAACGTGGCGATGATCTACGAGGCGACCTCCACCCTTCCCGTGTACGAGAAGGACGAGTCGGTCATCAGTGTGCTGCACGTGTCCGACGTCCAGCTGAACCCGGCCTCGTGGAGCATCATCCGCACGCTCCTGGACCAGTACAAGGTCGACATGGTGGTCGACTCCGGGGACCTCACCGCCCGGGGCAGCGCGGCCGAGGACGCGTTCGCCGACGAGATCGGCACGCTGGACGTCCCGTACGTGTGGGTGCGCGGTCAGCACGACTCCATGGGGACGCAGCGCGCGGTGGCGGCGCAGGAGAACGCCGTGGTGCTGGACGGCGGGATCCAGGAGGTGGGCGGCCTGACCTTCTACGGATCGGGGGATCCCAGGTTCCTGCCGGACCCGACCCGGATCAACCCCACCGACGCCGAGGTGGCCGCGCAGGGTGAGGAGGAGGCCCAGGAGGTGATCGACTCCCGTGAGGACGTGGACGTGGCCGTGATGCACACGCGCACGCAGGCGGAGGCCTTCGACGGGGTCGTTCCCCTGGTCCTGACCGGCGACTCGCGCCTGCGGTCCACAGAACTCACCGACCTGGGCACCAGGTTCCTCGAACAGGGGTCCACCGGCGGCGCCGGTGTACGTGGTCTGGATCACGGTTCCGATCAGCCGACCCCGTACCAGGCGTCGGTGCTGTACTTCGACGCCGAGACGGGGCGCCTCCAGGCCCGCGACGACATCGACCTGGGCGGTATCGGGCTCACGTCGGCGCAGGTCGAGCGGCATATCGAGGCTGACCCGCAGCGCCTGGTGGGGGATTCCACCGAGGAACCGGAGGAGGAACCGAGCGGAGGGGAGCGCAGTCCCTGACGGATGCGTCGGCGCAGGTGGGGGAGGTGTCGGCCGATCGGGGGAATCGCTTTGGTGTTGGTTGGGGATCTCCCCTATGCTTGACCTGTCACACGGGCCCCCATCGTCTAGCGGCCTAGGACGCCGCCCTTTCAAGGCGGTAGCGCGGGTTCGAATCCCGTTGGGGGTACGAGGCGGTTCGAGCACTGTCGGATGTCTGGCAGAATGAGAACCGCAGCCAGGCGCGGGCCCCCGGGTCCGGCGCCACAACAGAACAAGGTCCTGTGGAGCAGTTAGGAGTGCTCGCCACCCTGTCAAGGTGGAGGCCGCGGGTTCAAATCCCGTCAGGACCGCTGTCGCCGAGCCACTTCGGCGACGTGGCTAGGTAGCTCAGTTGGTACGAGCGTCCGCCTGAAAAGCGGAAGGTCGGCGGTTCGACCCCGCCCCTAGCCACTTTCAGCAGACATGCGAAGAGGCCCCGCCACCTGCGGAAGCAGGCGGCGGGGCCTTTGCGTTGGTCGATGGACGGCGGCGGGTCTCGGCGGGTGCCTGCGGCCAATGCGCGGCCACGTCCGAGCGTCTGCCCACACTGCTTCCCACTCCCGGGCCGCGTGGTCGGTGGCCTTCGGCGCATGGTGGAACACGGCTGGAGGTGCGGTGAAAGTCCCCGTGGAGTTGGTCGGTGCTCAGATCACGCGAACGGCCTTCGACCACCAGGTCAGGATCACCTTCACCGGCCACGGCCCCGACGGCCGGGTCCGCCTCGACGGCGAACTCGTCATCGAGACCGCGCTGTCCCTGACGGATGCGGGTGGCGGACAGGTCGTCCTGTCGCCGGGGACCGGTACCCGGCTGGCACCGCTGCTCGGCCTGTTCGCCAGGACCGTCACCGAGGTCGAGGTCACGGGTTCCGGCACTCTGCGCATTCGTTTCGACGACGGCGCGGGGCTGGGTGTCGAGCCGGACCCCGACCACGAGTCGTGGAGCCTCACCGGTTCCGGGTTCGGTCCCGTCCTGGTGGGACCGGGCGGGGAAGACGGCTGGCAGCACTGATCAGCAGAGGCCCGGTCGGGCTGTGGGAAGCCTGGTGAGCGCTGGGACGGCCTCAGGCCGGCTGCGGGCCCTTCCGCCGCACACCTTCCGTCCATGAGCCTCAGACAGGCGAGGCGCGAGCGCTGCCGCCCTGCCCCGAGCGCGGCTGACGGCCGCGCTGGTTGGCGTCCTGACGCGGCACGACGACGGTTCCGGGCCCGGGAAAAGCGGTCGCCACGGCGGCCCGCATGCGGCACAGTGCACCCATGGGCACCAGGCGAGGGCTGAACCGGGACGGGACGATCGCGCGTGAGGGCTCGCTGGCGCGGGTCCCCCCGGCCTTCGCCCCGGTCGTGGACGCCGTCCGCGCCAGGGTCCCCCGGGTGTTCGGCGACCGCCTGCACAGCGCCTACCTCTACGGCAGCATCCCCCGGGGCACCGCCGTGCCCGGAGTCTCGGACCTCGACCTGCTGGCGGTCCTCGCGGAGGAACCGACCGGGACCGACCGCTCAAGGGCCGCCGCGCTGGGGGAGGAAATCGACACCGCCTTCGCCCAGGTGGACGGGGCCGGAGTCCTGGTGAGCGGGGTCGGCACACTGCTCAGCGATCTCGAACGCCACGACGGGGGCTTCTTCGTCGCCTGCCTGTGCACCCCGCTGCTCGGACCGGACCTCGCCGAGCGGCTGCCCCCGTACCGGCCGACCTCCCTGCTCGCCCGCGAGACCAACGGCGACCTGCACACGGCGCTGGCCCGCTGGCGGAGGGAGGCGCGCGCCGCGCGCACGGACGCCGAACGCCGGTCCCTGTGCAGGCGCGTCACCCGCCGGGTGGTCCGGACCGGGTTCACGCTGGTCATGCCCCGCTGGGGTGGCTGGACGAGCGACCTGGACGAGAGCGCCGAGGTCTTCGGCCGCTACTACCCCGCGAGGGCACGTCCGATGCGGTTCGCGGCGACCGCGGCACGCACACCGCGGTCGGCCACGGACGTGGTCGAGGAGGTCCTCGGGGACCTGGCTCCCTGGCTCGCCGACGAGTACACGGCCGTGCACGGCCGGAAGCAGGCCCGGGGATGAAGCCGACGCCGGTTCACAGGTACCGCCAACACACCGTGTAGGCGTGCTCCGGGAAGTCGGAGCTCTGCCAGGTCTGCCAGCCGTCGTTGCCGCAGAAGCCCGAGGCGTCGTACGGTTTCCGGGGAGCGCGGGGGCGGCCCCGCCCTCAACCGGTGTCCATCGGCCGCTTCTCCCGGGCCCAGGCGGCGATCTCGACGCGGTTGCGCAGACCGAGGCGGGTCCGGCCGCCGGACACGTGTCCCCTCATCGTGCCCGGGGAGATGAACGGTTCGCCGGCCACCAGGACCCGGGGGCGTCGTCGGTGACCCCCACGGCGGTCTCCTCCCCGTTCCGGAGCACCCCGACGGCGCCCGACCCCCGCGTCCGCCGTGCGGCGCTGGCCGGCGACTCCTGAACGGCCCTGTGGGCGGTGGCGGCGACCTCGGGCGGCCGCGTCCCCCCGCCCCCGCCGCAGAGTGGGAACGTCCCCGTCGCATGTCTGGTTCTTCGGGTAGTGTCCGGATCCGTGAGCCACGTGACCACCGCTGACGGAACCCGGATCTGGTACGACGCCTGCGGACAGGGGGACCCCCTCCTGCTCCTCAACGGGCAGTCCCTCGACCACGAGATGTGGGACGGGGTGCACGCCGATCTGGCCGAACACCACAGGGTCGTGCGGATGGACTTCCGCGGTACCGGCGGCAGCGACGCGCCCCTCGACGAGCCCTACACCTTCGAGCTGTTCGTGAACGACGCCCTCGCCGTCCTGGACGCGCTGGAGATCACCCGGACGCACGTCTACGGGTTCTCCATGGGCGGGAAGGTCGCCCAGACCTTCGCCGCCACGGCGCCCGAACGCCTCGGCGCGCTCGTCCTGGGGGCCACGGCGCCCGGTGGGAGCAACGAGGTCGAACGCCCCAGATCCTCCACCCTCGCGCTGCGCCAGGCCAGTACGGCGGCCGGACGCGACATGATCGCCGAGCTCTTCTACACCCCCGCGTGGGCCGCCGCCCACCCCGACACGGTCACCCGCGTCCTGCCGCGCGGACCGCTGCGGGCCCAGCGCCTGCACTTCGGCGCGAGCTCGGGCTACGACGGCTGGGACCTGCTGCCCTCGGTCCAGGCGCCGACCCTGGTCGTGCACGGTGAGGACGACCTCCTCACCCCGGTAGGCAACGCCGCCCTCCTCGCGGAACGGATCCCCGGCGCCCGGTTGCTGGTCCTGCCCGGCACGCGCCACGGCTACCTGCACGAGGGCGGGGACAAGGCCACGCACGAGGTGCTGGACTTCCTCGCGGCGCACCCGGTCTCAGCGCGCGGTTGACCGGAGCGAACGGACGAGGCCGGTCGCCCTCTCCCTGACCGCGCGCTCCTCGGGGGTCTGGTTCGGATCCCCGGCGCGCATGTCCGCGACCCGGTCCAGCAGTCGGACGGGGTCTCCCGCGGTGTGGCGAAGAAAGGGTTCCAGCCCCCGCGCGGCCACCTCGGACAGCGGAGGCGGTGCGCTCAGGGCGACCTGCGCGAAGATCAGCGCCGTCATCGCCACGTCCAGGTCCGGATCCCCCTCCCCGGCGTTGGTCCAGTCGATCACCACCGGTCCGGCCGGGGTGAGCACGACGTTGTCCGGGTGTAGGTCCATGTGCAGCAGGCCGCCGGTCCCCGAGGGCGCGGGCAGCCGGTGCAGCCTGCCCTGGAGGCCGGCCAGCGTCCGGCCCATGTCCTCGGCGTCCATCGACCCCGACAGCCCGGCGTGCAGCATGGTGTGCCCGTACAGGCGCTCCATCACCAGGTCGGGCCCCTCGACCCGGTGCACGGCGGGCACGGGGTAGCCGTGCGCGGCGGCGTGCGCCATCACGGCGGCTTCCCGTGCGGGGCTGCGGCCGTCCCGGTTGCGGCGCAGCACGGTGTGCTCGTCGAGCGCGAAGACGTCGGCGTCGCGCCCGGAGGCGAGTAAGGAGGGTTCGGTCATGCGGAGAGGCTAGTCCCGCCACCCGCGTCAGGACAGGGGAGGGCCCGGCGGGAGGTCGTTGCGGAGCCTGTCCAGCATGCGGCGGTCGCGCTTGGTCGGTCGCCCCGCGCCCCGGTCCCGCCTGATGACGGGCATGGTCGCCTCCGGCGGAGGGGTGGGCGTCCTGTCGACGTAGCAGCGCGTGGCGATCGGCGCGCCCACGCGCTTGGCTATGACATGGCTCACGTCGACCGTGCGCGTGGTCCCGTGCAGCCGGACCCGGACCTCGTCGCCGACCCTGACCGCCGTGGCGGGCTTGGCCGGGCGGTCGTTGACGCGCACGTGTCCGCCACGACAGGCCTGAGCGGCGTCCGAACGCGTCTTGGTGAGGCGCACGGCCCACAGCCAGCGGTCGACCCGGGTGCTCTCCGGGCCCGACGGCAGCGGCGCCGATGACTCGTTCACGCCGGTTTCCTCCCTCTGTCCCCTGCGCTCTCCGCCACTCTAGGCGGCCACCGGTACGAAGTACTCCGAAGTCGCGCTAGAGTTGTACCAGCAGCGAGGTCCTGTGGAGCAGTTAGGAGTGCTCGCCACCCTGTCAAGGTGGAGGCCGCGGGTTCAAATCCCGTCAGGACCGCATGAGGAAGGCCCGGTGTCGGCAGGCACCGGGCCTTCGGCGTTTCCCGGCCGGTGCGGACCGTTCGCGGCGCCGCGAACGGTCCGCGGGGCGGAGGGCACCGAGCACAGGAGGAGGGACCTTGGGCTACCGGTACGCCGTCGAGCGGACCGACCACTCGGCCCTGGCGAGCGGACACGTGCTGCGGTCCGCGCCGGGCTTTCCGGGCTTCCCGGTGCGGCTGGCCAGCGAGCTGTTCCAGCGGGCGATGGTGCACACCGGGGAGGGGCCCGTGCGCCTGTGGGACCCGTGCTGCGGCAGCGGTTACCTGGTGACCGTGCTCGGCTTCCTGCACCGGGAACGCCTCACCCACGTCCGCGCCACGGACGTGGACGCCGACGCGGTCGCCCTGGCCGCGCGCAACCTGCGGCTGCTGACGGCCGAGGGGCTCGTGGAGCGCGAGGAGGAACTGCGCCGGTCCGCCCGGGACTTCGGCCGGGTGGCCTTCGTGGAGCGTGCCGAGGCCACCCGCGACCTGGCGGCGGGGCTGGCCGCGCAGGGCGGCGACCTGCCCCACGACACGGCGGTGGCGGACGTGTTCTCCCCGGAGGACCCCGTGGACGCCGACCTGGTCGTGACGGACGTGCCCTACGGCGAGATGACCCGGTGGGCGGGTGCCGTTCCCGGCGGTGCGGAGCAGCCGATGCGGGGGCTGCTGGGTTCCCTGGGGCGGGTGCTGCCCGAGCACGCCGTCGTGGTGGTGACGGCCCGCACGCGGCGGATCGCGCTGCCCGAGGGCGTGCGCGCACTGGAACGGGTGAAGGTCGGCAACCGGGCCGCGGCGCTGGTCCGCGCCCGCGACATCGCGTCGACGCGGTGATCGGGAGGATGCCGGGATCAGCGCGGTTCAGAGCTCTCGCGCCACGCCGGTAACGGTTCCGGGAGGCCTCATCCCCGCACGTCGCGGAAGGCCCGCCAGGTGTACAGGGCCACCGCCAGCGAGACCACCGCCAGCAGCACGAAACCCAGCGCGTAGTCGCCCGTCGCCTGGTACACGGCGCCCATGAGCAGCGGCGGGAAGTAACCGCCCAGCCCACCGGCCGCGCCCACCAGGCCGGTGACCGTGCCGACCCTCGACGGCTCCACCAGTTTCGCGACCAGCGCGAACACGGCTCCCGTGCCCAGGCCGAGGGACAGCGCGATCAGCACGAACGCCGCACCGGCCGGGAACTCCGCGGGCGGGTGCAGGGCCAGTACGACCGCGAACACGCACGTGCCGACGAACGAGACCAGGCACACCCTCACCGGACCGATCCGGTCCGACAGGACGCCGCCGACCGGCCGCGCGGCCACGGCGGCGATCGCGAACCCGGCGGTGCGCAGGCCCGCGTCGGTCTGCGCGTACTCGTACCCCAGCGTCAGCAGTGTCGGCAGGTAGGTGGAGAAGGCGACGAAACCCCCGAAGGCCACCGCGTACAGCAGCGACGCCTGCCAGGTCGCCTTCAGCCGCAGTGCCTCGCGCATGCGCGGCAGCGCGGGTTCCCCGCGCGGTGTCCACGTCGGCGCGTCCCGGCTGAACAGCCACATCACCACGCCCATGACCGCCAGCGCGGCGCACACCAGCAGGTGCGTGGTCAGGAGCCCCACGGCGTTCACCAGCCACGGTGTGAGGAACGACGACAGCGCGGTGCCGCCCATCCCCGCGCCGAACACGCCCGTGGCGAACCCGCGCCGGTTCGCCTGGTACCACGCGTTCACGAAGGGGATGCCGACCGCGAACGACGTACCGGCCACGCCCAGGAAGAAGCCCCACAGCAGGAGCATCCCGTAGGAGTCTCCCGAGATCCCCACCAGGAACGTCGGCACGATGCTCACGAAGCACAGGACCGTGAACATCAGCCGTCCGCCGTGGCGGTCGGTCAGCGCGCCCACGGGGATGCGCCCCAGAGCGCCCACCAGCACGGGGAACGCCACCAGGATCGACGTCTGCGTGGGTGTCAGACCCAGGCTCTCGGTGTAGGTGCGCGACAGGGGGCCGATGAGGTTCCACGCCCAGAAGGTCAGGGTGAACGCCGTGGTCGCCAGCGCGAGGTTGGCGCTCGCGGTCCCCGGACGTGTCGCCCGCTCCCCTGATCCCGTACGCATGTACGGCTCCTTTCCTTGGCCGTTCCAGGCGATTGTCACCGATCCGGTGTGTGATGCGCCTTTTCTCACGCCGGAGAAGGCATATTTGTTAACGGAATGTGGTGGGGTCCGGGAATGCCCTCCACGGGAAATGCAAGGGGCGGTAAATGGGGGGTTCTCCGTATGGCGGCGAAGAGTAAAGGCGACGGCGCCGGTGACGCCCTTCTGGGGCTGGGGTCGTACCTGACCCGCTCGCAGCCGCTGGACGGTAACCGCGCCCAGGTCAGGAAGGGCGGGCGTCAGGGTGACGCCTTCTACCGCGACCGGTGGAGCCACGACCGCGTGGTCCGTTCCACGCACGGCGTGAACTGCACCGGCTCCTGTTCCTGGAATGTTTATGTCAAAGACGGAATCATCACCTGGGAGACCCAGGCCACCGACTACCCCTCCGTCGGCCCGGACCGCCCCGAATACGAACCGCGCGGATGCCCGCGCGGAGCCGCTTTCTCCTGGTACACCTATTCACCGACCCGGGTCCGCTTCCCCTACGCCCGCGGCGTTCTCGTCGAGATGTACCGGGAGGCGCGCGGACGCCTCGGCGACCCGGTGGCGGCCTGGGAGGAGATCACCACCGACCCCGCCAAACGCCGCCGCTACCATCGGGCCCGGGGCAAGGGCGGCCTGGTCCGGGTCACCTGGGACGAGGCCCTGGAGATCGCCGCCGCGTCGCACGTGCTCACCATCAGGAGGTACGGCCCCGACCGCGTCGCCGGGTTCTCCCCGATCCCCGCGATGTCGATGGTCTCCCACGGCGTGGGAGCGCGCTTCGTGAACCTGATCGGCGGCTCCATGCTGTCGTTCTACGACTGGTACGCCGACCTGCCCGTCGCCTCCCCGCAGGTGTTCGGCGACCAGACCGACGTCCCCGAGTCCGGCGACTGGTGGGACGCCGCCTACCTCGTGCTGTGGGGCTCCAACGTTCCCGTCACCCGCACCCCCGACGCCCACTGGATGGCCGAGGCCCGTTACCGCGGTCAGAAGGTCGTCGTCGTCTCACCCGACTACAGCGACGCCACCAAGTTCGCCGACGAGTGGCTGGCGCCCCACCCGGGCACGGACGGGGCCCTGGCGATGGCCATGGGACACGTGATCCTCAGGGAGCGGTTCGTCGACCGCACCACACCGCGCTTCGACGACTACGTGCGCCGCTACACCGACCTGCCGTTCCTCGTGTCCCTCGACGATCGCGGCGGCCGACTCGTCCCCGGCAAGTTCCTCACCGCGGCCGATCTGGGCGACACCGGGGAGAACGCCGTGTGGAAGCCGATGGTCTGGCCGGAGGGCGAGGACGCGCCCGTCGCGCCCAACGGCACCATCGGCCACCGCTGGGGCGACGCCGGAGTCGGCAGGTGGAACCTGGACCTGGAGGGCCGTGTCCCCGCCCTCACCCTCCACGAGGGGGAGGCCGTCGAGGTCGCCCTCAACCGCTTCGACGCCCCCGGCGGCACCGCCGAGGCCGTCACCCGCGGCGTCCCGGTCCGCAGGGTCGGCGACCGCCTCGTCACCACCGTCTTCGACCTGGTGCTGGCCCAGTACGGGGTACACCGGCCCGGTCTGCCCGGTACCTGGCCCACCGGCTACGACGATCCCGCCGGACCCTGCACCCCCGCCTGGCAGGAGGAGCTCACCGGGGTCCCCGCCGACCGCGCGGCCCGCATCGCCCGTGAGTTCGCCGACACCGCCGAGGCCTCCGGCGGCCGGGCCATGATCATCCTCGGCGCGGGCACCAACCAGTGGTTCCACGGCGAGAACGCCTACCGCGCCTTCCTGTCCCTGCTGCTGCTCACCGGCTGCCAGGGCGTCAACGGCGGCGGGTGGGCCCACTACGTCGGCCAGGAGAAGTGCCGGACCCTCGCCGGGTGGACGGCGTACGCCTCCGCCGCGGACTGGGTCCGGCCGCCGCGCTTCATGGCCGGGACCTCCTACTGGTACCTGCACACCGACCAGTGGCGCTACGACACCTACCGCGCCGACGCCCTCGCCTCACCGCTCGGCCCGGGGAGGGTGCGCGGCCAGCACACCGCCGACCTGGTCGCCGCATCCGCCCGGATGGGATGGATGCCCTCCCACCCCACCTTCGACCGCAACCCGATCCAGCTCGGCCGCGAGGCGGAGGAGCGCGGACAGGACCCCGCGGAGTACGTCGCCGACCAGTTGGAGAGCGGTGCCCTGCGCTTCGCCGCCGAGGACCCCGACGATCCCGCCAACTGGCCGCGGACCCTCACCGTGTGGCGGTCCAACCTGCTGGGCTCCTCGGCCAAGGGCAACGAGTACTTCCTCAGACACCTGCTCGGCACCCGCTCCAACCTGCTGGCCGAGCCCGCCGGCCCGGACGACCGGCCCCGCGACGTCGCCTGGCGGGAGGAGGTGCCCGAGGGCAAGCTCGACCTGCTGCTGTCCGTCGACTTCCGCATGACCAGCACGACCCTGCTGTCCGACATCGTCCTGCCCGCCGCGACCTGGTACGAGAAGTACGACCTGTCCACCACGGACATGCACCCCTACGTGCACGCGTTCAACCCGGCCATCGACCCGCCCTGGGAGACCCGCACCGACTTCGACGCCTTCCACGCCCTGGCGAGGGTGTTCAGCGCCCTGGCCGCCGAGCACCTCGGGGAGGCCACCGACCTGGTGGCCGTGCCCCACCAGCACGACACCCCCGGCGAACTCGCCCAGCCGCACGGTGTCCCGCCGGACTGGAAGGCGGACGGGGAACGGCCCGTCCCCGGCCGCACCATGCCCGGCATCGTGCCCGTGCGCCGCAACTACTCGGAGGTCGCGCAGAAGATGGCCTCCCTGGGGCCGCTGGCCGAGTCCCGGGGGCTGCCGGTCAAGGGCGTGTCCCTCATCCCCGACCGGGAGGTGGACTGGCTGCGCGAACGCAACGGCGCCGTGCGCGGCGGCGTCGCCGACGGCCGCCCGTCACTGGACACCGACGTCAAGGCGTGCGAGACGATCCTGGCCCTGTCCGGCACCAGCAACGGCCGCCTGGCCGCGCAGGGCTTCCGGAGCCTCGCCGAGCGCACCGGCACCGACATGGACGAACTGGTCCACGGCGCGGCCGAGCGCCGGGTGGTCTTCTCCGACGCGCGCCGGGGCCCCACACCGGTCGGCAGCAGCCCGGAGTGGTCGGGCAAGGAGGCGCCGGACCGCCGCTACTCGCCGTTCACCGTCAACGTCGAGCACGACAAGCCCTGGCACACCCTCACCGGACGCCAGCACTTCTACGTCGACCACGACTGGATGCACGAGTTCGGCGAGGCCCTGCCCGTCTACCGGCCACCACTCGACATCAGCCGCCTGTTCGGCGAACCCCGGATCGGGCCGACCGGCCAGCGGGAGGTCGTGGTGCGCTACCTGACCCCGCACTCCAAGTGGTCCATCCACTCCGAGTACCAGGACAACCTGCTGTTGCAGACCCTCTCGCGGGGCGGCCCCACCATCTGGATGAGCACCGCCGACGCCGAGGCGATCGGCGCGGCCGACAACGACTGGGTGGAGGCGGTCAACCGCAACGGCGTGGTGGTGGCGCGGCTGGTGGTCTCCCACCGGATGCCCACCGGAACCGTGTACATGTACCACGTGCAGGAACGCACCATCGACGTGCCCAGGAGCGAGACCACCGGCAGGCGCGGCGGCATCCACAACTCGCTCACCCGCCTCCTGGTCAAGCCCACCCACCTCATCGGCGGGTACGCGCAGCTCTCCTTCGCCTTCAACTACCTCGGCCCGACCGGAAACCAGCGCGACGAGGTCACCGTCGTGCGCAGACGGACCACGGAGGTGCGTTACTGATGGCACGCCAGACGGGGAGGGCCCCCGGGAGGGGGAGGACCGGCGGTGCCGACGGCGGGCGGCCGATCGGCAGGGTCATGGCGCAGGTCGCCATGGTGATGAACCTGGACAAGTGCATCGGCTGCCACACCTGCTC
>NZ_ANAX01000375.1 GCF_000341065.1 Nocardiopsis halotolerans DSM 44410
GCAGGCGTGGACCAACCGCAGCGGCGTCGAGTACGTGTGGTTCAACAACGTCGAGACCCGGCCGGGACAGGGCTACCCGCGCACCTACGAGGACCAGGAGAGGTGGAGGGGCGGCTGGGTCCTCGACTCCAGGGGGCGCCTGAAGCCGCGCGCGGGCGGGCGCCTCAGGCGGCTGGCGACCATCTTCGCCAACCCGGTGATGCCGTCCCTCCACGACTACTACGAACCCTGGACCTACGACTACGAGACCCTGACCAACGCTCCCCTGGGGGACGACTTCCCCGTGGCCTCACCCCGGTCGGCGCTCACCGGTGAGCCCATGAAGGTCAGCTGGAGCGCGAACTGGGACGACGACCTCGGGGGCGGACCCGAACTGACCCGCCAGGACCCCCTCGTGCGCGAGCTGGGCGAGAAGGTGCGCTTCTCCTTCGAGGAGACCTTCATGTTCTACCTTCCGCGCATCTGCGAGCACTGCCTCAACCCCTCGTGCGTGGCCGCCTGCCCCAGCGGCGCCCTGTACAAGCGCGTCGAGGACGGCATCGTCCTGGTCGACCAGGACCGCTGCCGGGGCTGGCGCATGTGCGTCACCGGCTGCCCGTACAAGAAGGTCTACTTCAACCACAAGACGGGCAAGGCCGAGAAGTGCACGTTCTGCTATCCGCGGGTGGAGGTGGGCATGCCCACCATCTGCTCCGAGACGTGCGTGGGACGGCTGCGCTACCTGGGCGTCGTCCTCTACGACGCCGAGCGGGTCCGTGAGGCGGCGTCGGTGGAGGACGAACGGGACCTGTACGAGGCCCAGCTGGACGTGTTCCTCGATCCGTCGGACCCCGCCGTGCGGGCGGCGGCCCGCCGCGACGGGATCCCCGACCGCTGGGTGGAGTCGGCCGCCCGCTCCCCGGTCCACGCTCTCGCCAAGCGCTTCCGCGTGGCGCTGCCGCTGCACCCCGAGTACCGCACGATGCCGATGGTCTGGTACATCCCGCCGTTGTCCCCGGTGGTGGACACGCTCTCCTCCACCGGGCACGACGGCGAGGACACCGACAACCTGTTCGCCGCCATCGACACCCTGCGCATCCCCGTCGAGTACCTCGCGGGCCTGTTCACCGCGGGCGACACCGCCCCCGTGGACCTGGTCCTGCGCAGGCTCGCCGCCATGCGCTCCTACATGCGCCGGATCAACCTGGGCCAAAGACGCGACGAGTCCATCGCCGCCTCCGTCGGTATGACCGGGGCCGAGATCGAGGACATGTACCGGCTCCTCGCGCTCGCCAAGTACGACGAGCGCTACGTCATCCCCACCGCGTACGGGGTGGACGAGGCCGACCGCGGGGTCATCGACGAGGTCGGGTGCAGCCTCGACTTCGAGGGCGGCCCCGGCATGGGCGGCCTGGGAGCGGACGTGCCCTTCGGCGAGGCCTCGGGACAGCCCCAGGCGGCGACCGTGGAGAACTTCCACACCCTGCGCGACCGCCAGACCAGCGACGGACGGACGAGTACGCGCGGCCGGATCAACCTCCTCAACTGGGACGGCAACGGCCGTCCCGCAGGGCTCTTCCCACCCCGACGGGGTGGCGGCACCGACGACGGCGGTGACGGCGGCGACGCCGCGCCGCGTGAAGGGGGGCAAGGATGAGCACCACCGCGGACAGGGACGGAGCGGGAGAGGCGGTCCGGGGCGCCACGGGGTGGCTGGGGGCGGCGCGCGCCACCCGCAGGGCCCACCGCGTGGCGGTCACCCACCAGGCAGCCTCGGTCCTGCTCGGCTATCCCGACCAGGTCTTCTTCGAGCGCCTGCCACTGGTGGCCCGCGCGGTCGCCGAACTGCCGAAGGGGGAGGTGCGCGCGGCGCTCCAGGAGTTCTGCGACCACGCCTCCACCACGGCCGAGCTCCAGCTGTGCGAGCACTACGTGGACGTGTTCGACCTGCGACGGCGCAGGACCCTGCACATGACCTACTACACCGACGGCGACACCCGCCGCAGGGGGCACGCCCTCGCCGAGGTCAAACGCGTCTACGCCGAGTCGGGCTGGCGGGTGGAGAGCCGGGAGCTGCCCGACCACCTGGCCGTGATCCTGGAGTTCGCGGCCCGGGGGGACGCGCGTGCGGGCGAGGGACTGCTGCTCCGCTTCCGGCCGGGGCTGGAGCTGATGGCGAGGGCCCTGCACGACCACGGCACCCCGTACGCGCGGATCGTGGACGCCGTCCGCATGACCCTGCCCGCACAGGAACGCGGGGACGGGGAGACGGTGCGCAGGCTCGCGGAGCAGGGGCCGCCCGCCGAGGACGTGGGCCTGGAGCCCTACGGGGCGCCGCCGCCGCGGACCGAGGCCCCCGGCGGCGAGGGGGAGGGGCGTTGAGCGGCTTCGGCACGGTCGACCTGCTGCTGTGGGGCGTCCTGCCCTACGCCGTGCTCGTGCTCGTGGTGGGCGGGCTCGTCTGGCGGTACCGGTACGACCGGTTCGGCTGGACCACCCGCTCGTCGGAGCTGTACGAGTCCCGGCTGCTGCGGATCGGCAGCCCGCTGTTCCACGTCGGTCTGCTCCTCGTCATCGCGGGCCACGCGGTGGGGCTGCTCGTGCCCGAGGGCTGGACCCGGGCGCTGGGGGTGTCCGACACCGCCTACCACGTCACCGCCCTGTCGCTCGGCCTCGTGGCCGGGGTGTGCACGCTCGGCGGGATCGTGCTGCTGATCTGGCGCCGCCGTACGACGGGTCCGGTGTTCAGCGCCACCACGCGCAACGACAAGCTCATGTACCTGGTGCTGGTCCTGGCCATCGTCACCGGGCTGGGCATGACCGCCTACTTCGCCGGGGTGGAGGTGGCGGGCGGCCACACCCAGGACTACCGGCGGACGGTGTCGCCGTGGTTCCGCTCCATCTGGGTGCTCCAGCCGGACATCGCGGCGATGGCGGAGGCCGAGCCCGCGTACAAGCTGCACGCGCTCGTGGGCCTGGCCCTGTTCGCCCTGCTGCCCTTCACCCGCCTGGTGCACGCGTTCAGCGCGCCGGTCGGGTACCTGTTCCGTCCCTACGTCGTCTACCGCACGCGGGACAGGTACCCCAACGCCGCCGGGCAGGCGGAACGGGCCGCACGCCGGGGGTGGTGAGCCGACCGGTCAGCCGAGGACGTGGGGCGCTGGGGGCCGGTGTCACGGACGGTGACCGGAACAGCGAGGGTGTGCGCGGCGGGTATGTGTGGGAACGTGGTGTTTGGCCCGCGCGCGCATCCGGCGTGCGAACACAGGGAGCGGGGAGTGCCATGGACCTGACGGTCGTCGACGTTCCGGAACGGTCGCGCTACGAGGTGAGCGCGGACGGGTCGGTGGTGGGCTTCTCCGCCTACCACCTGATCGACAAGGGCGTGTACGCGCTGCCGCACGTGGAGGTCGACCCGGCCTTCGAGGGCAGGGGCGTGGCCAGCCAGCTCATGCGCGAGTCCCTGGACCACATCCGCGAGCGCGGGCTGAAGGTGGTTCCGATCTGCCCGTTCGCGCAGGCCTACATCAAGAGGAACCCCTCCTACGCGGACCTCGTCCACGAGGGCTGACGCGCGTGCGCGCGGGGTCCACCGGGGCCGCTCCGCCAGCGTGGGTGCGATAACGGGAACATCACCATATGACCAAGTCATGCGTATCAGTGTGATGACCTGCACTTCGCGGGTATAGGGGAGCGGTTGTCCACTTCCTGAGCAAAGGAGCCCTGCGTGCTGCCCGCTGACCAAGCGCCCACGTTGGACGCGCGTCTGACCGACGCGATAGCCACCTTCAACAACGAGATCTACTGGGCCTGGATCGTGATCCCGTTGCTGGTGATCGTGAGCGTCTACATCACGATCAGGACGGGAGTCGTCCAGATCCGCATGCTCCCGCAGATGTTCCGGGTGCTGCGCAGCAAGCCCGAGACCGCCCCGGACGGCGGGAAGGCGGTCTCATCGCTCCAGGCGTTCATGATCTCGGCCGCGGCCCGCATCGGCACGGGCAACATCGTCGGTGTCGCGGTGGCCATCTCCCTCGGCGGCCCGGGCGCCGTCTTCTGGATGTGGATGATGGCGATCGTGGTCGCGGCGGCCAGTTTCGTCGAGTCCACCCTGGCCCAGCTCTACAAGGTCAGGGACTCCACCGGTTACCGGGGAGGCCCGGCCTACTACATGGAGAAGGGCCTGGGCCAGCGCTGGATGGGCGTGCTGTTCGCCATCGTCCTCATCATGACCTTCCCCATGGTCTTCAACGCGGTGCAGAGCAACACCATCGCCAACGCCGTGGCCAACTCCGCCCAGGCCGTGTCCGGCTCCGCCGAGGCCGCGGACGCGGGTACGGGCACGGTGCTGTCGGTCGTGGTCGGCGTCCTGGTCGTCGTGGTCACCGCACTGGTGATCTTCGGCGGCGTCCGCCGCATCGCGCACACGGCCCAGGCCCTGATCCCGACCTTCGCGCTGATCTACATCGTGCTGGGTCTGGCCATCGTGGCGATGAACTACGAGCGGATCCCGGACATGTTCGCGCTCATCTTCACGCACGCCTTCGGCGTCCGTGAGTTCGCCGCCGCCGGTCTGGGCACGGTGATCATCCAGGGTGTGCGCCGGGGCATGTTCTCCAACGAGGCGGGGCTCGGTTCGGCCCCCAACGCCGCGGCCAGCGCCGCGGTCACCCACCCGGCCAAGCAGGGCATGGTGCAGACCCTCGGCGTCTACTTCGACACCCTCGTCGTCTGCTCCATCACCGCCTTCATCATCCTCAGCACCTACCAGGGCGACTCCGTGAGCGAGCTGGAGGGCGACCTCACCCAGCTCGCGGTCACCGACGCGCTGGGCCCCTGGGCGCTGCACCTCATGACGCTGATCGTCGTGCTGGTCGCGTTCACGTCGGTGCTGGGCAACTACTACTACGGTGAGTCGAACCTGGAGTACCTGACCGGCGACAAGCGCGTGATGACCGGGTACAAGGTGGTCTTCCTCGTCGCCAGCTTCCTCGGCGCGCTGGGCTCGATCGACCTGGTCTGGACGCTGGCGGACACGACCATGGGCACGATGGCGGTGGTCAACCTCCTCGCCATCGCACCGCTGACCGCGATCGCGGCACGGGTGCTCAAGGACTACAACGACCAGCAGCGCCAGGGAATCGACCCCGTCTTCACCCGGGACCGGCTGCCCGGCCTGCGCGGTGTGGAGTGCTGGGACCCCGAGGAGAGCGAGTCGGTCACCACGGCTGACAGGTCCTCCTCCTGACCTGGACGGACCGGCGGGGCGGAGGGTGCGCGCACCCTCCGCCC
>NZ_ANAX01000376.1 GCF_000341065.1 Nocardiopsis halotolerans DSM 44410
GGCGTCTCCAGCCCCTCATGTGTGGACAAAACCCATCAGATAAGGCACTTCCGTGCATCCGTGTTCTTTCGGTCACGGCGAATAATCGCTAGTGTGCTGGATCACAGTTGTGGCGGCACGTGTGTCTCGTCGAGGGAGTCCGATGTCCATCGTCTCAATCGAGCCCGCCACCGCCGAGCGGTGGGAAGACCTGGAGAACCTGTTCGGACCGACCGGAGCGTACGGGCACTGCTGGTGCACGTTCTTCCGAAGACGGGCCAAGGACCACACGGCGAGCACCTCCTGCGAGCGCTCCAACCGCGGTGTGGACAACAAGGAGGAGCTGCGCCGCCTGACCCTGGACGGCCGGGTGCCCGGTCTGCTCGCCTACGACGAGGACGGCCCGTGCGGCTGGGTGTCCGTGGCGCCCCGCGAGGACTTCATCCGGTTGTCGCGCTCGCGGTCCCTGCGCCCGGCCGATCCCCGTGAACCGGGCGTGTGGGCGCTGGTCTGCTTCTGGTTGCCGCCCCGCCGACGCAGACGCGGTCTGGGCAGTCGCCTGCTGGACGGGGCGATCGAGTACGCCAGGACCAACGGTGCGCGTGTCCTGGAGGCCTACCCGGTGGACACCGCGGGGGGACGCGCCCCCAGCGCGGAGGTCTACACGGGCACGGTGGAGATGTTCCGGCGGGCCGGGTTCACGTTGAACGCCCACCACGCGAGTGAGCGCGTGGTCGCCCGTCTGGAACTGAAGGCCGAGTAACTCCCCGTCCACGGGATTCCCCACGCCCACCCCCGTCCCCACGCCCACCCCCACACCCGAAACCCCCGATTCCCGCCGTTCCCTTTCCCGGGGGGATCACCGCCCCGTCCAGAACCGGGAGGGGGTACCCGTGCCCGCGCTCCGGCGTTCGCCGCCGCGTTCCGGAGGTCGCGGGTGCGGATGCCGTCCGAGGTCCTCGCACGCCATGTGCGGGGGCCTTCGTCGTGTCCGGGGGCGGCCGTGGTCTCCGGGTACCCCCTACGGGTACCGTGTCCGAGGCGGCTCCGATCGCCGTGGGGGGCGGGCGCCGCTTCGTCCGCGGTTCCCCCGCCAGGGGCGGCCGGGCGCCGGGGAGGGGGTCCGGGGGAGTGGGCGGTGCTCGGGGGTTTGACAGCTCCATACCCCCAAGGGGTATATTGGGTTCATCGAAGCCCGGCCCCGGGGAGGGGCCGGACTCACCACACACCCCGGGAGGCGACATGGCTACCACCACCGCTGTCTACACCGTCGACGGCATGAGCTGCGGTCACTGCGTCAACTCCGTCACCGAGGAGGTGAGCGGAGTCGCGGGTGTCACCGACGTCAAGGTCGACCTCGACAGCAAGAAGGTGACCGTCACCGGTGACGGTCCGGTCGACGACGCGTCGGTCCGCGCCGCCATCGACGAGGCCGGATACGAGGTCCGCGACTGACGCGGACGCGGCGGCGGGGCCCGGGACCGGCCCCGCCGCCGATCCACCACGCGCCCGGGCCCGCTCCGGGGCCGGATGCCGGGTGCCGGGTGCTTCGGTCCCCAAGGGGTCCGGGGGAGCTCCAGGAAGGGCGTACCCGGCCGTCAGGCGGCGGCACGCGCCGCACGGGGCGTGTCCTCGGGGTGGCGGCGAAACGTCGGCCGGGCGCGGGAGCGCCACACCGGTGGCCTTGTGTGCGCGTGCGGGGACACACCGCAGTGACGGAAGCCGTCGGGGAAGCAGCAGATGAGGGCCGCTACGCCCGTGGCATGGGGGAAATCGGGTCTCGCGCCCGACCGGTCCGGCCCGCTAGGGTTGCGCGGGGCTGCACAGTCCGGGCGTACGCGCGCGAACCGTGTGGCCGCGCCGTGTCAGCACCCCGAGCAGCAGTCCCGCCCCCGACGCCGAGTCCACCCCCGCACCGTGAAGGACGGACCCCAGCCCGTACCCGAACGCCCCGAGGTCACCTGTGTCTTCTGGATGTCCCCGCGCCGCGCTGCACCAGAGCGAGCCGCACCCCGATCCCTACGCCGTGTACGCACGGATGCGCGCCGACCACGGTCCGGTGGTTCCGGTCGAACTCGAACCGGGCGTGCACGGATGGCTGGTCACCGACTACGCCACCCTCATCTCCTGGTCCCGGGACACCACCACGTTCACCCACGACGCCCGACTGTGGCGGGACTTCACCGAGGGACGGGTCAACCCCGACTCCCCGCTGCTGCCGATGATGGCCCCGCGCACGAACGCCCTGTTCGTCGACGGCGCGGAGCACCAGCGCTACCGGAGGGCGCTCACCGACGGTCTCGGCGCCGTCGAACCCGACCACCTGCGCCGGATCACGACCCGGTACGCCGACCGGCTCATCGACGAGTTCTGCGAGCGGGGGCGGGCCGACGCCCTCAACGAGTACGCGCGCATGCTGCCGCTGCTGGTCATGAACGACCTCTTCGGCTTCAACGAGGACCAGGGGCTGCGCTTCGTCAACGCCATGCGCAACCTGTGGCTGGGCGTGGACGCCGAGAAGTCCAACGCCGAGGCCGAGCGGGCCCTGTCCGAGGTGGTGACGGCCAGACACCGCGACCCGGGTGACGACCTCACCACCCGGCTGATCCAGCACCGCGCCGCCCTCAGCGACGAGGAGGTGATCATGCAGCTCCTGCTGATCACCGCCGCCGCCAACGAGCCGACCGCGAACCTGATCGACGCGGCCCTGCGCGCCGTCCTGGACGGCTCCGCCGGGTTCGGCACGGCGTCGCCCTCCGACGCCTCCCTCAACGAACTCGTCGACCGGGTCCTGTGGCACGACCCGCCGATCACCAACTATCCGGTCATCTACCCCCGTGTGGACGTACCCCTCGACGGTGGCCGGGTCATCGAGGCCGGATCGCCCATCCTGCTGGGCTTCGCCGCCGCGAACCACTTCTTCGTGCGCGAGAACGCCGAGCAGATGGAGGAGACCGTCAACCGGGCGCACGTGGCCTGGGGCGCGGGCCCGCACCGGTGCCCCGCCATCGACGAGGCGACCAACATCGCCATCATCGCGGTCCGCGTCCTCCTCAACCGGCTCCCCGGGCTCCGCATGGCCGTCCCGAGGGACCAGCTGCGCTGGCACCTGACGGGCCTGTCCTGGATCCCCGTCCAGCTTCCCGTCGAGTTCGACCCGCAGGTCCCCCCGCCCCCCGACCCCGTGGAAGGAACACCGTGGAGCCCGTCCGACTCGCCCCAGGAAACCTCCGAGCCCAGGCAGCCCACCTCCGTCGGCTCGGGCCTGTCGTCCCTGTCGAACTTCCTGGTGAGGTTGCTGCGTGGGTCGTGACCACGCACGCGGCGGTCACCGAGGCCCTGGCCGACAAACGCGTACAGAAGGACAAGAGACACTGGCGGGCGTTCAACGCCGGTGAGGTCCCGTCGGACTGGCCGCTGATCTCCTGGATCATCGCCGAGAACATGCTGACCAGCGACGGCGATGAGCACACCCGCCTGCGCAGGCTCGTCTCCAGCGCGTTCACCCCGCGCCGGATCGAACGGCTGCGCGGGAGCGTCGTCGGCATCGTCGAGGACCTGCTGGACCGGATGGAGGCCGAGGCCGCGGCGACCGGGGACGGCGTGGTCGACCTCAGGGAGCACCTGGCGCGTCCGCTGCCGATGACGGTGATCAGCGACCTGTTCGGCCTGTCCCAGGAGGCACGGCCGAGGCTGCACGGCCCGGTCGGGTCGTTCTTCGACCAGAGCGTCACGCCAGAGGAGGCCATGACGGCCTTCATGGAGATCTGGGGCGTGCTCACCGAACTGGTCGCGGCCAGGCGCGCGGAGCCCGGCGACGACCTGACCTCCGCCCTCATCGCGGCACGCGACGAGGAGGACAGACTCAGCGAGGACGAGCTGGTCTGGAGCCTGGTCCTCATCATCAGCGCGGGCTTCGAGACCACGATGAACCTCGTCGCGAACGCGGTGCGGGCCCTGGTCAACCACCGCGACCAGCTCGACATGGTCCTGCGGGGCGAGGTCGAGTGGTCCCGGGCCGTGGAGGAGGTGCTGCGCTGGGACGGGCCGGGCGGGTTCGTGCCGATGCGCTACACCACCGAGGACGTCGAACTGGCGGGGGTGGCGGTCCCGGCGGGCGATCCGCTGCTGCTCGGCTACGGCTCGGCCGGACGGGACGAGGCGCGCTACGGGGCGACGGCGCACCTGTTCGACGTCACCCGCGAGGACACCGCGCACCTGACCTTCTCCCACGGGCGGCACTACTGCCTGGGCGCGAACCTGGCCCGCATGGAGGTCCTCGAAGCGCTGCCCCGGTTGTTCGGTCGTTTCCCCCGACTCGACGTCGCGGTGCCCGACGCGGAGCTGACCCCGGTGACGTCGATCATCACCGCGGGCGTCGAGGAGCTGCCCGTGCGCCTGGGGTGACCGGCCCCTCGGGACACGCCCGGTGATCCCCGTCCCGCCGGTCGCGCCTCCCGCGGCGCCTCCGGCGGGATCCACGCATGTCAGGGGTGTCGACGCGGGGACGGGACCCGGAGGAAGGCACATACCACCGTGGCGGAGAGCGCCATCAGTGCTCGGGGGCTCCTAGACTTCCTAGCATCCCGAGGTCCTCCCTCCGCCGTGCCCCGAGCCCCCACACCGCCCCTCCCCACAGAGGAATCGCGCCTTCATGAACAGTTCGGAAGCCGACCCCGGTCGTCTCCTGGCCCACCGGTACCGTCTGGACGAGGTCATCGGTGCCGGTGGCATGGGACGGGTCTGGCAGGGCACCGACACCCTCCTGGACCGGCCGATCGCGGTCAAGGAACTGACCACGCCGCCGAACCTGCCCGCGCACGAGGTCGAGGTGCTGCGCACCCGCATGCTGCGCGAGGCGCGCAGCGCGGCTCAGCTCAGCCACCCCGCCATCATCACGGTGTTCGACGTGGCCGAGGAGGACGGGCGTCCGTGGATCGTCATGGAACTCGTCCGCGGCCCCTCCCTGGGCGACCTCATCCGCGACGGGGGCGCGCTGCCGGTCCGGCGGGCCGCCGACATCGGTGAGCAGATGGCCGCGGGGCTGTCCGAGGCGCACGCACGGGGCATCGTGCACCGCGACATCAAACCGGGCAACGTGCTCATCGCCGGGAACGACCGGGCGGTCCTCACCGACTTCGGCATCGCCCACCTGGACGGCTCCACCCACCTGACCAGCACCGGCCTGCTGATCGGCTCCCCGAGCTACCTGGCACCGGAGGTCGCGCACGGGCACTCGGCCACCCCGGCATCGGACATGTGGGCCCTGGGCATCACCCTCTACCAGGCGGTGGAGGGCACCCTGCCGTTCGACCGGCCGACCCCGATGGCGACGCTGACCGCCATCGTCACCCAGGACCTGCCGGAGTCCGCCAACGCGGGGCCGCTGCGCCCGGTCCTGGAGGCCCTGTGCGAGAAGCGCCCGGAGGACCGCCCGACGGTCGGCGAGGCGCGCTCCCTGCTCCGTGAGATCCGGGACGCCGCCGACACCCCCGCGACGGTCGCCCCCACCCCGGCCACCGCCGAGCCGACGAGCGAGCCGGAGGAGCCCGCCCGCGCCGAGGCGCCCGCACCGGAACCCGGTCCGTCCCCCCACGCGCCCGCCGCCCCCCACCGCGGGACGCGGAACGGGAGGGCCCGTCGGACACTGCTGATCGCCGCGGCCGTACTCCTGCTGGTGGTCGCGGGCGCCACCAGCGCGCTGATCAGCATGAACCGCCAGGGAGAACCCGGGGCCGGGCTGGTCGACGGCTCCGGACAGCGGGCCGCCGCCGATCCCGGGGCGACGGAGGAGCCTTCGTCCGGGGAGGCCGAGGCCAGCGACGCACCCAGCGGTGAGCCCGGTCCCGGGGAGGAGCCGGAGGAGTCGCCGGAGGAACGGGACGGCGGCGAGGACGACAGGTGGGACTTCCTCGTCCGCTACGAGGACCCCAGCGGGTTCTCCCTGGACGTCCCCGAGGACTGGGAGGTCGAGCGGCGGGGCCACATGGTCTTCTTCCACAACCCCGAGGGCGGTTACCTCCAGGTGGACCAGACCGCCGACCCCGGCGCCGACGCCGGGGAGGACTGGCGCGACTTCGAGCCCGTCGGCCGCCAGAACTTCGGCGGCTACCAGCTGATCGGCATCGAGGACGTGGAGGCCGACTGGGTGGACGACTACGTCAGCGCCGCCGACTGGGAGTTCACGTTCGACGGCGGGAGCATGCACGCCATCAACCGGGGCTTCCACACCGAGGAGGTCGGCTACGCCCTGTTCCTGGTGGCCAGCAACGAGAGCCCCGAGGAGAACCGGGCGCTGCTGGACCGGATGTCGCGCGGCTTCGAACCGGCTGGTTGAGTCCCGGAGCGGGCACGGCTCAGAAGATCGAACAGTTGGTGATGTCGGTGAAGGCCTCCAACGCCAGCGCCGCCGTCACCGAGTTGCCCTTGGCGTCCAGCCCCGGGCCCCACGCCGCCACCGAGCACCGCCCCGGCACGATCGCGAGGATGCCGCCGCCCACCCCGCTCTTGCAGGGGACACCGACGCGGTAGGCGAACTCGCCCGCGGCGTCGTAGGTGCCGCAGGTGAGCATCACCGCCATGACGCGGCGCGCGTCGAGACGGCTGAGCAGCTGGGAACCGTCCGCGCGCCTGCCGTGGCGTGCCAGCACCAGCCCCGCCCTGGCGAGCTCCTCACAGCTGATGGTGATCGCGCACTGCCGGAAGTAGTGGTCCAGCACCTCCGCCACCGGTCTGTGCATGTTGCCGAAACTCGTCATGAGGTGCGCCAGCGCGCGGTTGCGGTCCCCGTGCTCCTCCTCCGACTGGGCGACCAGGGCGTCCTCGTACAGGTCCGGGGCTCCGGCCTCGGCGCACAACAGCTCACGGAGGGCGCCGACGGCGTTCCCGGTGTCGGCCAGGAGCTGGTCGGTGACGATGAGCGCGCCGGGGTTGATCATCGGGTTGCGGGGCACCCCGCCCTCGAACTCCAACTGGTACAGGGAGTTGAAGGACGTGCCCGACGGCTCCCGGTGGACCCGCTTCCACACGCTGTCGCCGGACCTGCTCATCACCAGGGCCAGGGTGAACACCTTGGTGATGCTCTGCATGGAGAAACGCGTACCGACGTGGTCGCCGATGCCGTACAGGTCGCCGTCCACCGTGGCCACGGCGAACCCGAACTCGTCCGGATCCACACAGGCCAGTTCGGGGATGTAGTCGGCGACCCGGCCCTCACCGATGTGCGACCGCACCGTCCTCATGACGGCGGCGAGCGCACCGGTGTAGTCGTCGCGGTCCTTCACCTGGGCCGCCTCCTCCCTTGCCGGATCCCTCACACCCCGGCTACCCAGGACCGCCCCAGGCATGGCTCCGGGAGACCGCGGAGGCGGCCGGGAGGATCAGCCGTCCTCGTCCAGGAGCTGGGCGTCGTGCACCAGCAGCGCCACCTGCACGCGGTTGTTGAGTCCGAGCTTGGTGAGGATGTTCGACACGTGCGTCTTGACCGTCGGCACGCTCAGGAACAGGGTCGAGGCGATGTCGGCGTTGGACCGGCCCTCGCCGACCGCCACGGCGACCTCCAGCTCACGGCCGTTGAGCGCGGAGAGCCGCTCGCGCGCACGGTCGGCCCGCTCGCCGTGGTTGTTGGCGCCCACCCGGTCGATCAGTCTCCGCGTCACCGTCGGCGACAGCACGGACATGCCCCGGGACACCTGGCGCACCGACTCCACGATCTCCGCCGGAGGGGTGTCCTTGAGCAGGAACCCGGCCGCACCCGCGCGCAGCGCGCGCAGCACGTGCGCGTCGGCGTCGAAGGTGGTCAGTACCAGCACCTCCGGCGGGTTCTCCAGGGCCCGCAGCCGCTCGGTGGCGGTCAGCCCGTCCACCGTCGGCATGCGGATGTCCATCAGGACCACGTCGGGGGAGTGGCGCCGCACCAGGTCGAGCACCGCGCCGCCGTCCTCGGCCTCGGCCAGCACCCGGATGTCGGGCGCACCGCCCATCATCATCACCAGGCCGACCCGGACCAGCGCGTCGTCGTCGACGATCACCACCCCGACCCGTTCCCGCTCCGTCTCACTCATGGTGGCCACGGTAGCCAGGCCGCGAGGCGCCAGCCACCACGGCCGTCCGGTCCGTGCTCCAGCCGACCCGCGGCCAGGGACACCCGTTCGGCGAGGCCGACGAGCCCCTGACCGCTTCCGTCCCCTCCGGCCGCGGCGGGCGGGGAACCGGGGGAGGGGCCGTTGCGCACCTCCACCGCGAGCCCGTCGCCCGGCGCCCCCCTGACCAGCACGCGCGTGGTGGCGCCCGCGGCGTGCTTGCGCACGTTGGTCAACCCCTCCTGGACGATCCGGTAGGCGGCGCGCCCGGTGCGCTCCGGAACCGTCCCGGCGTACTCCTCCACGAACTCCACCCGTGTTCCGGCCTCGTCGGCCTCCTCCACCAGCTGCCGCAGGTCGGCCATGGTCGGCTGCGGCAGCTCACCGACGGGGGCGCGCAACACGCCGATCACCTCCCGCAGGTCCTGGAGGGCCTGGTGGGCGCTCTCCCGGATCACCTTCGCCGACCGGGCGACCTCCTCGGCCGGCGCGTCCGGCCGGTACTCCAGGGCGCCCGCGTGCACGCTCAGCAGCGACAGGCGGTGCCCGAGCACGTCATGGATCTCGCGGGCCATGGCCTCGCGCACCTGGTGCTGGGCGTGCTCCGCGCGCAGCTGCGCCTCCGTCTCGGCGTGCACGGCGCGGTCGCGCAGCGACTCCACCAGCTCGCGCCGGTGGTGGACGGTGAGCCCCCACCCGGTCACGGCCCCCTGGAGGGCCACCCCCAGGAGGAAGTTCACCAGGAAGGGGGCGTGCGGATCGGGCCACAGGGCGGAGTGGACGAACGCCGTCCCCACACTCAGCCCGACGAACACCGCCAGACTGACGCGGGGCGGGCGGTGCACGGCCAGGGAGAACAGGGCGATGAGCATCGCGCCCGCGACCAGACCGGAGACGGCGGAGAGCAGGACGAGCACGACGGCGATCTGGACCGGCCAGCGGCGGCGCCACCACAGCGACAGGCAGGCCAGGAGGGCCAGGACCATGTCGGAGATCCGCAGCCACAGGGGCAGGTCGGGTTCGCTGCCCGGTGAGGTGGGGAACTCGACGCTGCTGACCAGCGCGAAGAAGAGCGCGAGGAGGAACATGGAGGAGTCCACGATCCAGTCGCGCGCACCGCGTCGTCCGGCCATAGCGTTCATCGCGGTGAAGTCTACGTTCGCGGGCGTCCCGAGAAACGCCGACCGGGTACGGAACGCTACCGAAGTCGCCGCGAAACCTACCTTGGTCGCCGCGGCCGACCGATGCGCGTACGAAGGTGGGGAAGGGCCGGACCGAAGCCCGATGCGCGTCGAGGGGGCGGTTGCCTAACGTCACGAGCATGCGAAAGGTCATTCAGGCGGTCGGCGTCCTCTCGGTCCTCATCGGGGTCAGCGGTGCCATCGACCACCTCTGGTATCAGCCCTTCCTGGGCATCATCCTCAACTCCTTCAACCGTCTCGTCGTGCCCCACGTGACGGCCTTCGAGGGGTACGAGCTCGTCGCCAACCTGGCCCTGGCCGCCGTCGGCGCCTCCCTGGTCCTGGCCATGGAGGTGATGCGGCCGCGCGGCCGCGTCTGAGGGAGCGGACGGGACCGATCACGGCGAGGGCGGTTCATGCCGGGTCCGGGCGTCGGTACCTTGTATTCGATGAGCACTCTGGTCACCGGAGCCACCGGTATCGTGGGCAGCCGCGTTCTCACCCAGCTGAGGAGCCGCGGCCTGTCCGCGACGGGTGCGTCGCGCACCTCCACAACACGCCTGGACTGGACCGACACCTCCAACTGGGACGAGATCCTCGACGGCGTCGAGAACGTCTTCGTGGTGACGCCGCCGGGGAAGGCCCTGGGCAACCGCGTCGCCGGTTTCCTGGAGAGGGCTGCCAAGGCCGGAGCGGCCAACGCCGTGGTCCTGACGGACATGGGTACCGAACACGCGCCGGCGGACTCCGACCAGCGCGCCGCCGAGCTACAGGCCAAGGACCTGTTCGACCGTTGGACCGTGCTGCGGTCCAACTGGCTCTTCCAGGACTTCACCGAGGGCATGTTCGCCACCATGGCGCGTTCCCGCAACGGCCGCCTCGAACTGCCGGTGAAGAAGAAGACCGGGATCAGCTTCGTGGACGCCCGCGACGTCGCCGACGCCGCCGTCGCGGCCCTGCTGGGCGACCACGGCGGCAGGGACTACACGCTCACGGGCCCGCAGACGCTCACCTTCCGCGAGGTGGTGAAGCAGACCAGGGGCACCGAGAGCCCGGTGTGGAAGTTCAAGTCCCTCGACAGGGGGAGTTTCCACTCCCGGGCCGCCGACCGGGGGATGAGCGACCGGTACGTCGGCAGCCTCAGCGAGCGCTTCGCGGCCGCCGACGCCGGACGCGCGGCCGAGGTCACCGAGGGCGTGTACGAGGCGCTCAGACGCGAGCCGATCCCGCTGGCCCGCTTCGTCCGCGAGGCCGTGCTCTGAACGTCACGGCGGTCCCGGATCCGGAACCCGGCGGTCACGTCCGTCGCCCGAGCCGTCGAGGTCGGGGCGCCCTCCCGGGGGAGGGGGTGGAGGAGGCGACCGCCGGCCTCCGGGAGGCGCTGGAACCGTTCTTCGAGGGCGGTTGACCCCCGGGGGAAGGCGGGCGCCCGCGGGGGCGGGCGCCCGGAGCCGGAACCGGCCTACTTCAGCAGCTGGCGGGCCATGACCATGCGCTGGATCTGGTTGGTGCCCTCGTAGATCTGCGTGATCTTGGCGTCGCGCATCATGCGCTCCAGCGGGAAGTCCTTCACGTACCCCGCGCCGCCCAGCAGCTGCACGGCGTCGGTGGTGATCTCCATGGCGGCGTCGGAGGCGAAGCACTTGGCGGCGGCGCCGTAGAACGGCAGGTCCTCGTCGCCCCGCTCGGACTTGGCGGCGGCCACGTAGACCATCTGGCGCGCGGTCTCCAGCTTCATCGCCATGTCGGCGAGCATGAACTGGACACCCTGGAAGTCGGCGACGTGCTTGCCGAACTGCTTGCGCTCCTTGACGTAGGCCACCGCCTGGTCCAGCGCGCCCTGGGCGATACCCACGGCCTGCGCGCCGATGGTGACGCGCGTGTGGTCCAGGGTGCGCAGGGCGATCTTGAGGCCCTCGCCCGGGGCGCCGACGATGCGGTCGCCCGGCAGGCGCACGTCGTCGAAGAACAGCTCCCGGGTGGGGGAGCCCTTGATGCCGAGCTTGCGCTCGGGCTCGCCCAGGGTGAAGCCCTCGTCGTCGGCGTGCACCACGAAGGCCGAGACGTTGCGGCCGCGCGGGCCCTCGGGATCGGTCACGGCCAGCACCGTGTAGTACTTGCTGACGCCCGCGTTGGTGATCCAGGACTTCTGGCCGTTGAGGACCCAGCCGTCGCCGTCGGCCACGGCCTGGCTGCGCATGCTCGCGGTGTCGGATCCGGCCTCGCGCTCGGACAGGCCGTAGGAGAACATCGCCTCGCCGCTGGCGACCTCGGGCAGGTAGCGCCGCTTGACGTCGTCGGAGGCGCCCAGGATCAGCGGCATGGTGCCGAGCTTGTTGACGGCGGGGATCAGGGAGGAGGAGGCGCACACGCGGGCGACCTCCTCGATGACGATGCAGGTGGCCAGGGCGTCGGCGCCCACACCGTCGTACTCCTCGGCGATGTGCGGGGCGTGGAAGTCCGTGGCGACCAGGGCGTCGAGGGCGTCCTGCGGGAAGGCGCTCCTCTCGTCCACCTCGGCCGCGTGCGGGGCGATCTTGTCCTCGGACACGGAGCGCACGGCCGCGCGCAGCTCCTCGTGCTCCTCGGTGGTGGTGAACAGGTCGAAGTCGCTCATCTGCTTTCCTCCCCGGGCAGTCGCCCCGGCTGCTGGCACCGCGTGCCTCTCCATGGCATTCGGTGCCAGAATAGGGGGTGGGAAGGGGGAAGTACACCGACGGGTTCGGATAGCTTTTCCTGAGGTCGGACGAAGGGGGCGCGGCCCATGGAACGCTCTGGAGGCCGGAGCGGTCAGACACGCGCGGACACGCGCGAGGTGGTGCTGGCCGCGGTGCGGCTGTTCACCGAGAGCGGGTTCGACGCCACGACGATGGACCACATCGCCGCCGCCACGGGGGTGAGCCGCCGCAGCCTGTTCCGCCGCTTCGGCTCCAAGGAGGACATCCTCTTCGCCGAGCACGACGAGCTGTTCTCCACGGTCGTCCGCTTCCTGGAGGCCTCGCCGGACGATCCCCTGTCCTCGGTCTTCTCCGCCGCACGCCTCGTGCTCCAGGGCTACCTGGGCGATCCGGAGATCACCGTGCCCCGCTACCACCTGGTGCGCGCCCACCCCCGCCTGCGCGACCGCGAGGTGGCGATGACCGCCCGCTACCAGGCCGCGTTCAGCCGCTACCTGGCCCGGCGCGAGGGCGGGGAGGACCGGTCGCTGGCCGCGGGGGTGGCCGCGGCGTCGCTCATCTCGGCGCACAACCACGTCCTGCGGGGGTGGCTGCGCAGGCCGGAGCAGGACAGGGGCGAGGTGTGGGCGAGCTTCGACGAGGCGGTGGCGTTCGTCCGCCGGGCCGCCGAACCGATGCTGCACGCGGAGCGGGAACCCGGGCACGACCATGTACTCGTCGCGGTCTACCCCGGAGGCACCGACCGGGAGGAGCTGCTCCGCCGCGTCGGCGCCGCCGTCCGGGAGGCGGAGGGGCCCTGAGCCGGACGCGTCCCCTACGCGTTCCGGCGGTGCCCGGTGACCAGCGCTCGGTGCCCGGTCCGGGCGGTCGGGGCGGCGCACCGACGCGCGTAGGCTGGATGGGATCGGGAAGCGAGCGAGCACACGAGTCGGAGCGGACGGCGCAGATGAGCGTGGACACGGCGGGCGGCGCCAAGCAGGGGACAGAGGTCGTGCGTGAGGCGTCGCGTCGG
>NZ_ANAX01000377.1 GCF_000341065.1 Nocardiopsis halotolerans DSM 44410
CGCCACGAGGAGCTGGCGGGGGTGTACACCGCCTACGGCATCCCGCTGGGGATCGCCTTCCAGCTGCGCGACGACGTGCTGGGCGTGTTCGGCGACCCGTCCACCACGGGCAAGCCCGCCGGTGACGACCTGCGTGAGGGCAAGCGGACGCTGGTCGTGGCCGAGACCCTGGCGCGGTCGGACGCGGCCGACGCCGAGCGGTTCCGCTCGCTGCTGGGCGCGCCGGACCTGTCGGTGGAGTCGGTGGAGTGGATGTGCTCCCTGATCGAGGGCTCGGGCGCGCTGGCCGTGTGCGAGGCCCTGATCACGGAGTACGCCGAGGAGTCCGTCGCTGCCCTGGAGAGTCCCGAACTGGACGGGACGGCGCGCGAGCCGCTGCGTCAGCTGGTGGTGGCGGCCACCTCACGGTCCCACTGACCCCCGGACCCGGTCGGGAACCTTCCCTAGGGGAGTTTCTGGGGTCACCGCCTGGCCGGGACGCGTTGTGCCCGACCACCTCCTCCGGTTGAATCGCTGACAAGACATATCGCGATAACGGGAGGACTCCCATGTCCGGACAGACCGTCTCACGCGGCCCGGTCGGTGCGGGCGAGCGAGCGCTCGCACCGGACCTGGCCCGCGGGTTCATGCTCCTGTTCATCGCGCTCGCCAACACGGTCTGGTACCTGTGGGCGGTGCCCACGGGCGGTCTGAGCGCCCATCCCGAGCCCGCGGGGGCGCTGGACCGCGTCGCGCAGTTCTTCACCGTCGCGGCGGTGGACTCGCGCAGCTATCCGATGTTCGCCTTCCTGTTCGGGTACGGCATGGTGCAGCTGGCCCGCCGCCAGGAGGCGGCGGGCACGAGCGAGCGGGACGTGAACGCGCTGCTGCGCCGCCGCAACCTGTGGCTGATCGCGTTCGGCTTCGTCCACGCGTTGCTGCTGTGGATGGGCGACGTGCTGGCCGCCTACGGCCTGGCCGGGCTGGTGCTGTGCTGGCTGTTCCTCCGGCGCCGGGACACCACGCTGTTGGTGTGGGCGGGGGTGTTCACGGGCCTGTTGGCGCTGGCGTCGCTGCTCAGCCTGGTGGGCCTGGCCCTCATGCCCGCCGACGGCCCGGCTCCCGCGGGTCCGAGCATGGACTCGCTCGCGGACAACGTCTCCGACCCCGACGTCCTGGGCGCCGCGCTGGGCCGCCTGACGACGTGGCCGTTCATCGTTCTGGGGCAGGGGCTGCTGGGCCTGGCCGTGCCCGCGGCGATCCTGCTCGGCTTCTGGGCGGCGCGGCGGCGGATCCTGGAGGAGCCGAACCGGAACCTGGTGCTGCTGCGCTGGGTGGCGGGCCTCGGCATCGGCCTGGGCTGGCTGGGCGGGGTGCCCTCGGCCCTGGTCCAGATCGGTGCGTGGGACCTGGGCATCGCCCGGGGCGGCATGCTGACCCTGCCGCACATGGTGGCCGGTCTGTTCTGCGGTGTCGGCTACGTGGCGCTGATCGCCCTGGTGGCGCACCGGATCCGGGAACGCGGACACGGGCGGGGCGTGGTGGTCGGCGCGCTGACCGCGACCGGCAGGCGCTCGCTGTCGGCCTACCTGGCCCAGTCGGTGCTGTGCGCGCCGGTCCTGGCGGCCTGGGGCCTGGGGCTGGGCGCCGAACTGACGTCGTGGTCGATGTTCCTGTTCGCGATCGGCGTGTGGCTGGTGACGGTGGCGGCGGCCTACGCGCTGGAGCGCGCGGGCAGGCGCGGCCCGGCCGAGGTGCTGCTGCGCCGCCTGGCCTACCGCGGATCGGCGCGCGTACCGGTGCCGGGAGGCGCGCGGGAGC
This sequence comes from Nocardiopsis halotolerans DSM 44410, assembly GCF_000341065.1. Lineage (GTDB taxonomy): Bacteria > Actinomycetota > Actinomycetes > Streptosporangiales > Streptosporangiaceae > Nocardiopsis > Nocardiopsis halotolerans. The sequence goes on from NZ_ANAX01000377.1 coordinate 1,801, forward strand.
CGGGGACGGCCCCCGGGCGTGTGGACGGACCGGCGGACGGACGTGCGCCGAGGCCGGCCGGGGACGGCGGCGGAAGGCGGCCCTCACCCTGACCCCGGGGCGCGAAAAAGGGCGTGCCGGTGAGTGCCCGTCAAGCCCTCGTAACGCAGGATGGGGTGTCATGGGCGACGATCACACGACAAACCACACCATAGGGGTGACGGGGGCGACCGGGGCGCTGGGCGGGCGGGTCGCCGCCCGGATCGCGAGGCTGGGAAGGTCCCAGCGGCTCATCGTACGCGACATCAACCGCGCTCCCGAGTACCCCGGCAGCAGTGCGGCGATGGCGGCCTACGAGGACTCGTCGGGTTTCGAGAGGGCGTGCCGCGGTGTCGACACGCTGTTCCTGGTCTCGGCGACCGAGTCCGAGGAACGGATCGACGTCCATCTGAGCGCGGTGGACGCGGCGGTCAGGGCGGGGGTGTCCTGGATCGTCTACCTGTCCTTCCTGCGGGCGGGCCCGGCGTCGACCTTCACGTTCTCGCGCACGCACTTCTTCACCGAGGCGCACATCAGGTCGACGGGGGTGCGGTACACCTTCCTGCGGCCCAGCCTGTACCTGGACCTGCTGCCCGACTGGGTGGACGACGACGGTGTGGTGCGGGGCCCCGCCGGTGAGGGCCGGATCGCGTGGGTGTCGCGGGACGACGTGGCGGACGTGGCCACGGCGGTGCTGACCGACCCGCTGGCCGCGCTCACCTCGGAGGGCACCAGCCACGACATCACCGGCCCGGAGGCCCTGTCCCTCGAACAGACGGCTGACCGGCTGAGCACGCTCACGGGGCGTCCGATCCGTTACGAGCCCCAAACCTGGGAGGAGGCGGTGGAGTCACGCCGTTCGGGTGGCGCCCCCGCGTGGGCCGTGGAGGGCTGGGTGTCGTCGTACGCGGCGATCGCCGCCGGAGAGCTCGACGTGGTCGCACCCACCGTGCCGGAGCTGACCGGCCATCCGGCCCAGTCCATCGAGGGGTTTCTTCGGCGCCATCCCAGCGCGCTGTCGCACGTCGCGGTCTGACCGCGCCCCGTTCTCCCGCCACCGCCGTGCCCCGAGCGCGGCGGTTCCGTCGTGTTCGGGCCCCTCGCTTCGGGGCCTCCCCCGCCACGCCCTTGACCTCAACAATTATTGAGGTATCAGGATGTGCGGTGTCGAGGAAACGGACATTGAGGGAGAACGAGATGCGAGCGGTACGTGTGGACGCGTTCGGCGGCCCGGAGGTCCTGGTGGCCCGGGACGTGCCCGAGCCGGAGACGGGATCCGGCGAGGTGCTGGTGGATGTCGCGGCGTCCAACGTGATGTACCTGGACACCTTGGTGCGTGGTGGATGGGGGCGGGACCACTTCCCGGTCGACCCGCCCTACGTCCCCGGGGCCGGCGTGGTCGGACGGGTGGTCAGGATCGGCGGAGGCGTGGACCCGGGCTGGCGGGGCGCCACGGTGGTCACCGACACCGGGCACACCGACACGGCTCCCGGGCGGTCCACCCTCCCGACCGGCGGATACGCCGAACGAGCCGTCGTCCCGGAGTCGGCGCTGGTCAGGGTGCCCGAGGAGGTGGACCCGAAGGCGGCGCTGGCGCTGCTGCACGACGGGCCGACCGCGCTGGCGCTGGAGCGCGCGGCGGGCTTCGGCCCCGGCACAACGGTCCTGGTCGCCGCGGCCGCGGGAGGGGCGGGCAGCCTGGCCGTCCAACTGGCCCGCACGGCCGGGGCGCGGGTCATCGGCGCGGCCCGGGGAGAGGCCAAGCTGGCCCTGGCCCGCGAACTGGGCGCGCAGGAGACCGTGGACTACTCCGAGCCGGGCTGGCCGGAGAGGGTACGTGAACTGACCGGCGGCACCGGGGTCGACGTGGCGCTGGACGGCGCCGGAGGCGCGCTGGGCGAGGCGGCCTTCACGACCGTCGCCGACGGCG
>NZ_ANAX01000378.1 GCF_000341065.1 Nocardiopsis halotolerans DSM 44410
ACGGCGGGCGGCAGCTTCGCCCGGGTGGACGCCGGGGAGGCCGGGCGGCGCGGCGTCGAGGTCCTGGGCCTGTTCGACCTGGAGTCGGGGGGCGACGACGCCAAGCGGGACGCCCTGCGGCGGATCCTGGAACAGGCCCGCATGGGCAGGATCACCCCGCACGTGGGACTGACCCTGCCGCTGGAGCGGGCCGACGAGGCGCACGGCGCGCTGGAGGGGCGCACGGTACCGGGCAAGGTCCTGCTGGTGCCGTAGGGCCTCAGGTACGGGCGGCCAGGCGCTGACGCAGGTCGGCGGCGGCCGCACGGGGGTCCTCGGCCTCCGTGATGGCGCGCACGACCACGACCCTGCGGGCCCCGGCGTCCAACACCTGGTCGATGGTGGTGGCGTCGATCCCGCCGATGGCGAACCACGGGCGTTCGGTGCCGAGGGCGGCGGCGCGCTCCACCAGTTCCAGCCCGGCGGCCGGACGTCCCGGCTTGGTGGGGGTGGTCCAGGTGGGGCCGACGCAGAAGTAGTCGCTTCCGGGCTCCTCGGCGGAGGCCGCCGCGGCGGTGACGTCGTTGTTGGAGCGGCCGATGACGGGGTCCGCGCCGATGATGTCGCGGGCCATCGGCACGGGGAGGTCACGCTGGCCCAGGTGGAGGACGTCGGCGCGCACGGCGCGCGCGATGTCGGCGCGGTCGTTCACCGCGAGCAGGGAACCGTGTCGCTCGCAGGCCTCCCGCAGCACCTCCAGTGCCGCGATCTCCTCGCGTGCCTCCAGCCCCTTGTCCCGGAGCTGGATGATGTCCACTCCCCCCGCCAGGGCCGCGTCGGCGAACTCGGCGAGATCGCCCTGACGGGTCCGGGCGTCGGTGCACAGGTACAGAAGGGATGCGTCCAGGCGCTTGCGCAGGCTGGTTCCATGGCTGGTCCTCACCCTGCCCACCCTAGGCCCTGGCGCGGACGTGCCCAAGGGGAGGGGCGCGACGGCGCGCCCCTCCCCGTCGGGATGTCAGCGGAAGCCGGCCGGGAAGGCCGTGCCCCGCCCAGGTTCTCCGCCCCGGTTCCTCACCACCACGCGCCGACGGACGCGGAGGGCGACGGGAGGAGGCACGGGCGGACTAGAAGGCCATGCTCTGGGCCCGCCGCCGCACCTCGGTGCCGCGGTTCTCACGCATGGCCTGGATCGGCGTGCCCGGCAGGGTCTCGTCGGGGGTGAACAGCCAGCGCAGGGCCTCCTCGGTGGAGAAACCCGCGTCGCTGAGCAGCACGATCGTGCCCGGCAGCCCCTTGACCAGGTCGTGGCCGTCGACGAACGCGGCGGGGATGGACAACTCTCCCCCGCGGACCACGCCCATCATGCGCTTCTCCCGGATCAGCGTCTTGATCCGGTTCGGGCTCACTCCCAGCGGCTCGGCCGCCTCCTTGAGGGTCAACCATTCGCCGACCAGTGTGTCGATGTCGCTTTGTGTCACGTGACCAATCTGCCACATCTTCACGCACCCCACGCCCCCACGCAGGCGGGTGCGTCGCCCGGTTGCGACAAAGGTCCTAGGATGGGGCACAACCAGACATCCCGCGGGAGCCGGGTGGGACCCGGCTGAGAGGGAGGCTGCGAGCCTCCGACCGCACGAACCTGATCCGGACCATGCCGGCGAAGGGAGCGGAGGCCACAGCCGTGCGTACCCCGAACACCCCCTCCTCCACGACGCCGTCCGGCGACCACGGTGTCGTCGTGGTCGGCGGCGGCCTCGTCGGGCGGGTCACCGCCTGGCGTGCCGCCCAGCGCGGACTGGACGTCACCCTGGTCGAACCCGACCCGGCCGGAGCCCGTGCCGCGTCCACGGTCGCGGCGGGCATGCTCACCCCCGCCACCGAGGCGGTGTTCGGTGAGGAACCCCTCATGGAGCTGGGTATCCGCTCCGCGGGCATGTACGCGGACTTCGTCGCCGAACTGGAGGAGGCCAGCGGCGTCGGCGTGGGACACCGCGCCACCGGCACGCTCCTGGTCGCCTTCGACCGCGACGACCTGGCCGTCCTCACCGAACTGCACGGCCTCCAACAACGGCTGGGGGTCGCCGCCGAACGCCTCACCAGCCGCGAGTGCCGCCGCCTGGAGCCCATGCTGGCCCCGTCCGTACGCGGCGGCGTCCTGGCCCCCGACGACCACTCCGTGGACCCGCGGCGGCTGCTGCGCGCCCTGGTCACGGCGGGCGAACGCGCGGGCGTGACCGAGGTCGCCGCGCGGGTCGACGAGGTCCTCTCCTCCGGGCCGGAGGGCGCCCGGCTGGGTGTGCGCCTGTCCGACGGCCGGGTCCTGCCCGCCGACCAGGCGGTGCTGGCCGCGGGCTGCTGGGGCGACCGGATCGGGGTACCCGCACCCGTGGTGCCGCCGCTGCGTCCGGTCAAGGGGCAGCTGCTGCGCGCCCGGGTGCCCGACGGTGAACCGCCAATCGTCAACCGGACGGTCCGCGGTCTGGTCCGGGGCTTTCCCACCTACCTGGTCCCGCGCGCCGACGGCGAGGTGGTCATCGGAGCCACGCAGGAGGAGCTGGGCCACGACACCGCGCTCACCGCCGGAGGGCTCTGGCAGGTGCTGCGGGACGCGCGCGAACTCGTCCCCGGGGTGAGCGAACTGGAGATCACCGAGACCTGTGTGGGGCTGCGCCCGGGATCGCCCGACAACGAGCCCCTCCTGGGGCCCACCCGGATTCCGGGGCTGCACCTGGCCGCCGGGCACTTCCGGCACGGTGTGCTGCTGGCCCCGGTCACCGGCGAGGTCATGGCCCGCGCGCTGACCACCGGTGACCTACCGGAGTACGCCCGCCGCTTCTCCGCGGACCGCGGGGCCGGCACGACGTGGAAGTAGGGGATTGGCAGTGGAACTGATCATCAACGGCGACCGCCGCGAGGTCGCCGACGGCACCACCGTGGAGGCGGTCGTGCGTGACCTGACCGCCTCCGACGGCGGTGGGATCCCCGGCGGCATCGCCGTGGCCGTCAACGACGAGGTGGTGCGCCGGACCGAGTGGAACAGTCCGCTGGGCGCGGGCGACCACGTGGACGTCCTCACCGCCGTGCAGGGAGGCTGAACATGACCGTCGACGACCCGCTCGTGATCGCGGGGACCACCTTCGGCTCCCGGCTGATCACCGGCACCGGCGGAGCCCCGTCACTGGAGGTCCTGGAGGAGGCGCTGATCGCCTCCGGCACCGAACTGACCACCGTGGCCATGCGCCGGGTCTCCCCCGGCACGCAGGGGTCGGTGTGGGACGTCCTGACCCGCAACGGGATCCGGGCGCTGCCCAACACCGCCGGGTGCTTCACCGCGGCCGACGCGGTGCGCACCGCGCGGCTGGGGCGCGAGGCGCTGGGCACCGACTGGGTCAAGCTGGAGGTGGTGGCGGACGAGCACACGTTACTCCCCGACCCCGTGGAGCTGTTGGAGGCCGCCGAGCAGCTGGTGGACGAGGGCTTCACCGTCCTGCCCTACACCAACGACGACCCCGTGCTCGCCCAGCGCCTGGAGCAGCTGGGCTGCGCCGCGGTGATGCCGCTGGCCGCGCCGATCGGCTCGGGACTGGGCATCCGCAACCCGCACAACCTGGAACTGATCGTGGAGCGGGCGGGTGTTCCGGTCATCGTGGACGCCGGTATCGGCACCGCCAGCGACGCCGCTCTGGCGATGGAGCTGGGCTGTGACGCGGTGCTGCTGGCCACGGCCGTGACCCGCGCCCAGGAGCCGGTGCGGATGGCCTCGGCGATGCGCGACGCCGTGCGCGCGGGCCGCGGCGCCCGTCTGGCCGGACGCATCCCGGTGCGCCGCCACGCGCAGGCGTCCTCCCCGGACCCCGACTAGGCGGAGCCGGACCCGGTTCCCGGAGCGCGGAGGAGAGGTGGGACACGTCCGTCCGGAGCTCGCCGGCGCCGGTCGGACCCCCGTCCGGCGCGTCGTCAGCCGTGGTCAGGGCGGTTTCCCCGGTGACCGCCGCGATGGAACCCGGTGCGCCTCACCTGGGGCGTTTGCCGCCGTCGCCTACCGTGGGAGGAATGCACGGGCCCGGACCGGGGCCCCACACACGAAGACGACCCAGGCGCGAACGTCCCCCACCGAGAGGGGAACGGGACGGCGCGACCGCGAACCGCGGGGCAGACCTGGCGCGGGCTTCCGCTATCGTGTCGGTTCGACACCCGGTGTCGGGTACGCGCCACCGGCCGCGACAGCCCGCGCTCCCCGCAGCAAGGACACTACTCCGCCGTGGACATGACGACTTCCGACCCGCTCGTAGGCGCCACCCTGGACCGACGTTACTTCGTGGAGTCCAGGATCGCCGGAGGCGGGATGGCGACCGTCTACGTCGCCCACGACCTGAGGTTGGACCGGCGGCTGGCGTTGAAGGTGATGCACCCTTCGCTGGCGCAGGACCCCACCTTCGTACAGCGTTTCATCAACGAGGCGCACTCCGTCGCCAAGCTCTCCCACCCCAACGTCGTCCAGGTCTTCGACCAGGGTGAGGACCAGGGGCACGTGTTCCTGGCCATGGAGTACGTGCCCGGACGGACCCTGCGCGACCTACTCAAGTCCAAGGGGCGCCTGGCCCCGCGCGACGCCCTGAACGCCATGGCCCCGGTGCTGGCCGCGCTCGGCGCCGCCCACCAGGCGGGCATGGTGCACCGCGACGTCAAGCCCGAGAACGTCCTCATCACCGAGGACGGCCGGGTCAAGGTCGCCGACTTCGGCCTCGCGCGCGCCGTGGAGCAGTCCAACCAGGGCCTGACCCGTACCGGCACCCTCATGGGCACCGCCGCCTACCTGGCGCCCGAGCAGATCGAGAAGGGCGTCGCGGACGCGCGCAGCGACGTGTACGCGGCGGGCATCATGTTCTACGAGCTGCTCACCGGCGGTCAGCCGCACACCGGCGAGACACCCATCGCGATCGCCTACCAGCACGTCAACGAGGACGTTCCGCGGCCCTCGCACTTCCTGCCGGGCCTGCCCCCGGAGGTCGACGCACTGGTCACCAAGGCCACCGAGCGCGACCCGAAGTACCGTCCCAGCAACGCGGGCCAGTACCTGGCCCACGTGCTGGAGGTGCTCAACCGCCTGCCCGACTCTCCCGAGGTCAACCAGGCCCCGATGGCTCCCGTGGCCCCGGCCGCCGCGACCACGGCGTCCGTGACCGCACCCCAGCTCATCTCGGGCGGTGCGGGCCCGGGCACCGAGAACGCCACCATGGTCGTGGACATGGCCGCCGCCGACCTCGACGGCGGCGGGTACGACGACTACGACGACGATGACGGTTACGACGAGCGTCGGGGCGGTCCGGACCACCGGCGCCGCAACCTGCTGATCGGTGTCGGAGCGGCGGTCCTGGCGATCGCCGTGCTCGGTGCGGGCTGGTGGTTCTTCCTGGGGCAGACGACCGTCCCGGACGTGGTGGGCAGCAAACCCGACGACGCCGCGGTGACGATCCGCGAGGAGGGTCTGCGCTCCACGTTGGCCGAGGAACGCGTCTACAGCGAGGCCGAACCCGGAACGGTCGCCAGCACCGATCCCGAGGCGGGATCGCGGCTGTCCCCGGACACCGAGGTCACCGTCTACCTGTCCAAGGGCCCGCAGACGGTGGACATGCCCGACCTGGTCGAGATGGAGGCCGCCAACGCCGTCAAGGAGTTGGAGGACCTCGGTTTCTCCTCCGACGACATCGTCCAGGAGGAGGTGGAGTCCGAGGAGTTCGATCCCGGCACGGTGATCTCCACCGACCCCGAGGCGGGCGCGGAGGCCGATCGCGAGGGAACGGTCACGCTCACCGTCAGCCGCGGCATCCCGGTGCCCGCCGTGGTCGGCCAGGAACTGGAGGCCGCACGCCAGGCCCTCACGGACCTGGGTCTGGCCGTCGACGTGGTCGAGGAGGAGAGCGAGGACGTCGAGGAGGGCACGGTCATGCAGCAGAGCCCCGACAGCGGCACCAACATCGGCGCCGGCGGCACCGTCACCCTGACCGTCTCCACCGGCCCACCGGCCCTGGAGATCCCCGACGTCACCGACATGCGGGTGAACGAGGCTCGCAGGGAACTGGAGGACGCCGGGTTCAAGGTCAAGGTCGAACGGCTCTTCGGCGGCAACGTCGTGGTGGACCAGTCGCACACGGGCGAGGCGCCCGAGGGTACGGAGATCACCATCACCGCGACCCCGGGCGGTATCGACCTCGGCGACTTCGATGACGAGGATGGCGGCAACGGTCGCGGCAACGGTCGCGGCAACGACGACTGACGCGTCCGGGCGCACCGCCCGAGCGCGTGGAGACGACGGGGGTGTGCGGGCCGGTCGGCCCGCACACCCCCGTCCGCGTTCCGGAAGGCGGCACGGAGCGAAGCGAGGGCGGAGCGGTCGGAGGGCGGCCACGGCCCCGCCGGTCGGGATAGGGTCACCCGCATGGCGAGTGAGGCGATCCGGGTACTGGTGGTCGACGACCACCCGATGTGGCGCGACGCGGTCGCGCGCGACCTCGACGAGGCCGGGTTCTCGGTGGTGGGCACCGCGGGCGACGGCGCCAAGGCGCTGCGCGTCGCCCCGGCCGCGCGCCCCACCCTGGTCGTCGTGGACCTGCACCTGCCGGACATGACCGGGGTCGAGCTGACCGCGGGCCTGGTGGCGCTGCCCGACCCCCCTCGGGTGCTGGTGCTGTCGGCGAGCGGCGCCAGCGACGACGTGCTGGCCGCGGTGAAGGCAGGGGCGACCGGCTACCTTGTCAAGTCGGCGGGGCGCGAGGAGCTGCTGGACGCGGTGCGCAGGGTGCACGCGGGCGAGGCCGTGTACACCCCCGGCCTGGCCGGTCTGGTGCTGGGCGAGTACCGCAGGCTGTCGTCGGCGTCCCGCTCCAGGGAACCGGAGGCGCCCGTGCTGACCCCGCGTGAGACCGAGGTACTGCGCCTGGTCGCCAAGGGGCTCGCCTACAAGCAGATCGCGCAACGGCTGGGCATCTCCCACCGCACCGTGCAGAACCACGTGCAGAACACCCTCACCAAACTGCACCTGCACAACAGGGTCGAGCTGGTGCGGTACGCCATCGACCAGGGGCTGGACGCGTGACCGGCCGGAGCACGAGGCGACGGCCCCCGTCCGGCGATGGGGGACGAAACAGGAGGTAGCACACCGAAGGCGTTCCTTTCCCCGACCGCGCGGCACGCGTTCACGCCCTGTTCGCCCACCCGGGTTGGCCTCGGCTCCCCGCGCCCACTATGGTCTAGACCATATGGCGCCATGCGTCGTAAAAGCACACAACGTCGAGGAGAATTCGTATGCGAGTCGGGGTGCTGACCGGTGGCGGGGACTGCCCGGGTCTGAACGCGGTCATCCGCGCCGTGGTCCGCAAGGGCATCAAGGACTACGGCTACGAGTTCGTCGGCTTCCGGGACGGCTGGCGCGGGCCGCTGGAGGGCGACACCATGCCGCTCGACGTGACCGCCGTGCGCGGCATCCTGCCCAGGGGCGGCACGATCCTGGGTTCCTCCCGCACCAACCTCATGAAGATCGAGGGCGGCGTCGAGCGGGTCAAGGACAACATGGCCGGCCTGGGCGTCGACGCCCTGGTCGCCATCGGCGGTGAGGACACCCTCGGCGTGGCCCGCCAGCTGCACGACCGCGGCGTCAACGTCATCGGCGTGCCCAAGACCATCGACAACGACCTCAACGCGACCGACTACACCTTCGGTTTCGACACGGCCGTGAACATCGCGACGGAGGCGATCGACCGCCTGCACACCACCGCGGAGTCGCACCACCGCGCGCTGGTGGTCGAGGTCATGGGCCGCCACGCCGGGTGGATCGCGCTGCACTCGGGCATGGCCGCGGGCGCCAACGTCATCCTCATCCCCGAGCGCCCCTTCGACATCGACGAGGTCGTCAAGCACGTCGAGAGCCGCTTCGAGACCCAGTACGCGCCGATCATCGTGGTCGCCGAGGGCGCGCACCCCAAGGAGGGCCAGATGGAGCTCGCCACTGGCGAGAAGGACTCCTTCGGCCACGTGCGCCTGGGCGGCATCGGCCAGCGTCTGGCCGACGAGATCGAGCAGCGCACCGGCAAGGAGGCCCGTTCGGTGGTCCTGGGCCACGTGCAGCGCGGCGGTACGCCCAGCGCGTTCGACCGCGTGCTGGCCACCCGTCTGGGCGTGCACGCCATCGAGGCCGTGCACCAGGGTGAGTTCGGCAAGATGGTCGGCCTCCAGGGCACGGACATCGTCCGCGTGAACCTGGCCGAGGCGACCGACACCCTCAAGACCGTTCCCGAGAGCCGTTACCAGGAGGCGGAGGTCTTCTTCGGCTAGAAGAGGCCCGGAGCCCGGGACCCGGATTCTCCGTGGCTCCGCCGGAGGGGTCGACCCACCGGCCACGTGCGCCGCCCCCTCCGGACCGGTCCGCGCCCTCCTCCCAGCTCCCAGGGAGGGGGGCGCGCCGCGTTCCGGGGGGCGGCCGTGTGCCCACCGCCTCCCGGAGACTCCGGCCGAAAATGGACGGAGCGGTGCGGAGAATGCTCGATACTGGAAGACGGTGATGGCTGCCTCCCGGCCCCGCCACCGCCACTCCACTCCCACCTCGGGGCACGAAGGCACTCACCGGAGTTGACATCCTCCCCGCCGTGAACGACGGGGATTCCGACCCGCCCCCGCGGGCGGGCGGTGCTCGCGCCTCACGACGCGCGCGGTTCCTGCTTCGCTGGCTGGTGCCCCGTCCAGAAGGTGGTGGTCCTACCCTGTCTCCGCAGGTGTTCGACTTCTCCGCCAGCCCGGCGGCGACACATCGACAGGCTTGATTCTCACCCACCGACAACACTCAAGGTCCAGAGATGCCGACACACTGTGCAAACCAGAGCCGATTCGCCTCCGGGCCGGAGGTCGGAGCCGACGCCGGGCTCGGCGAGCTCTGCGTGCTCATGAAACTCGGCGAGATCGTCCTCAAGGGCTCCAACCGCAAGCTGTTCGAGCGGCGGCTGCACAACAACATCCGCGCCTCCGTGCGCGACCTGGGCGACATCCGCCTCTCCCAGCGCGGCGCGGGCGTGATCATCGTGCGCAAGCCCGGCGCCTCCGACCTGGAGGTCGCCGAGATCGCCGACCGCATGGCCAACGTCATGGGCGTGGTGTGGGTGCACCTGGTCCGCCGCGTGCCCAAGGAGCTGGACGCGGTCACCGACGTCGGCGTGCGCGTCATGGAGGGGCGTGAGGGCACCTTCGCGGTGCGCGCACGGCGCCGGGACAAGCGCTTCGAGATGACCTCGTCGGAGCTGGCCGGGTACCTGGGCTCGAAGGTCATCGAGGCGCACGGGTACAAGGTGAACCTCAAGCGCCCCGACAACACCCTGTACGTCGAGGTGGACAAGGACGAGGCGTTCGTGTTCACCGACGGCGTGCCGGGCCAGGGCGGCCTGCCCGCCGGGATGAGCGGGCGCGGCCTGGTGCTGATGTCGGGCGGGATCGACTCCCCCGTCGCCGCCCACCGGATGATCCGGCGCGGGCTCAAGGTCGACTTCCTGCACTTCTCCGGCATGCCGTTCACCGGCCCCGAGTCGATCTACAAGGCCTACAGCCTCGTCCGCCAGCTGGACCGCTACCAGGTGGGCTCACGACTGTTCGTGGTTCCCTTCGGCAAGGCCCAGCAGCAGCTGAAGAGCTCCGGCATCGAGCGGCTCCAGATCGTCGCCCAGCGCCGTCTGATGCTCAAGACCGCCGAGGCCCTCGCCGACGACCTGGGCGCGGAGTGCCTGATCACCGGTGACGCGCTGGGCCAGGTGTCCAGCCAGACGATGACCAACCTGACCGCCCTGGACGACGCGGTGGACCTGCCGATCCTGCGTCCGCTCATCGGCATGGACAAGACCGAGATCATGGACCAGGCCCGCAGGATCGGGACCCTGGCCATCTCGGAGCTGCCCGACGAGGACTGCTGCACCATGCTGACCCCGCGTCAGGTGGAGACCGCGGCCAAGATCCCGGACCTGCGCCAGATCGAGAGGCGCCTGGACGCCGAGGAGCTGGCCGAGCACCTGCTCACCACCGCGCAGGTGCACAAGCCCAGCTTCCTGGGCGAGGCCGCGCCCAAGCGCGTGGCGCCCGCGAGCGCGTCGGTGGCCACCACCGCCTAGCGTGGTGCCCGAAGGGCCCACCGGCGACGCTTCCGGCCGACCCGCCAGCGGATCGGCACCGGTGCCCCGGTCCTCCCCCGTGGAGGGACCGGGGCACCGCGGTGTTCGGGATTCGCGGCTCACAGACCGGCCAGCTCGTGGCCGGGCGCCGGGGTGAGGGTACGGCCGGTCAGGGTGGCCAGGGTCCCCGCGAGGTCCCGCAGCTCGGCCAGGTCCTCCCCCAGGAGGGCCTGCGGGCCGTCGCACAGGGCGTTCTCCGGGTGGGGGTGCACGTCCACGATGACGCCGTCGGCGCCGACCGCCACGGCCGCACGCGAGAGCGGCAGGACCAGCTCGCGCTTGCCGCCCGAGTGGGACGGATCGACGATCACCGGCAGGTGGGACAGGTTCTGCGCGACCGGGACGGCACTGATGTCCAGGGTGTTGCGGGTGGCCTTCTCGAAGGTGCGGATGCCGCGCTCGCACAGGACGATGTCGAGGTTGCCGCGCTGGGCGATGTACTCGGCGGCCATCAACCACTCCTCGATGGTGGCGCTCATGCCGCGCTTGAGCAGGACCGGCTTGCCCGCGTCGCCCACGGCCTGGAGCAGGGCGAAGTTCTGCATGTTGCGGGTTCCGACCTGGAGCATGTCGGCGTAGGAGGCGACGAGTTCGACGTCGGCGGCGTCCACGACCTCGGTGACGATGGGCAGCCCGGTCTCGGCCCGCACGTCGGCGAGGATCTTCAGGCCCTCCTCGCCCAGGCCCTGGAAGGCGTAGGGGGAGGTGCGGGGCTTGTAGGCGCCGCCGCGCAGCAGGGACGCACCCGCCTCCAGCGCCATCCTCGCCGCCGCGAGGGTCTGCTCGGGGGTCTCCACGGCGCAGGGCCCGGCGATGACGGTGACGTTGTCACCGCCGATCGGCACACCGCGCACGCTGACCACACTGCGGCTGTCGTGGTTCTCGCGGCTGACGAGCTTGTAGGGGGCGGAGATGCGCAGAACGTCGCCGACGCCGGGTTTGGCGGCCAGGCCCAGGTCCTGGAAGCGCTCGACGTCACCGACGAGGCCGATGATCGTGCGGCTCACCCCGCGTGTCACGTAGGCCTCGCCCCCGGCGGAGGCGATCAGCTCGACCAGATCGTCGATGTTCTCGGAAGTGGCGTCAGGCGCCATCACGATGACCATGTGCGTTGTCCCTAGCTGCTCGTCGGTTGGATGATCGAGCCGACTGGCGCCCGGAACGAGAAAAGCCCCGGGCTCTACCGGCCCGGGGCTCAAGTCGTCTGTGTCAGCGCAGCGCTTTACAGGCGACCGGGGTGTCGGGCCGGTAGCCATAAAAGCGCCAAAAGTTCCGCTGCATGGCTGTGACTATAGCGCACGATCGCCGCGCCGCCGCACACCCGGGGTGAGTGACCTGGGTCTCGTCGGCACCTGACAGGATGGCCGGACGCACGTTCTGCCCGTGGAGAGGGGCGTCCGCTCCGGCGGCGCGCCGCGGGCCGCGAGACGAGCAGGGGGACGGATTGTCCGAGGGAAGGGACGAGGGCGTTACGGAGGGGGCCCGGTTCCGGCTGCCTCCCGGGCAGGCGGTGCGCCGCGAGCACAGGCCGCTGCACTACGGTCCGGTGCCCGCCTTCCGTCCGCACAGGTGGGACCTCCGCGTCATGGGAGCCACCCATGACCTGGGGTCGTACCGCTGGACCTGGGAGGAGTTCGCGCGGCTGCCGCGCACGGACACGGTGAGCGACTTTCACTGCGTGATGCGGTTCAGCGCCCCGGACGTGCCCTGGCGCGGGGTGCGCTCCGCGGACCTGGTCGCCGCCGCCCCACCCTCACCCGAGGTCACGCACGTGATGGCCTGGGGCGAGTACGGTTACGGCGCGAACCTGCGCCTGGACGACTTCCTGTCGGAGGGGGTCCTGCTGGCGACCCACCGGGACGGCGAGCCGCTCGCCCCCGAGCACGGCGCGCCGCTGCGCCTGGTGGTACCGCACCTGTACGGGTGGAAGAGCGTCAAGTGGCTGCGCGCGGTGGAGTACATGACCGCGGACCGCCGCGGCTTCTGGGAGGAGCGCGGATACCACAACCGTGCCGACCCCTGGCGCGAGCAGCGCTTCTCCCACCAGGAGGAACCGGGGCACGGCCCGCCGCTGTGAGGGCCTCCCAGGCGCCTCAGCGGCGCGGAACCCGCATCTCCACCTCGGTGCCCTCCCCCGGGGCCGACACGTACTCCACCGTGCCGCCCAGATCGCCCACCCTGCCGCGGATGGACTGGGCCACGCCGAGGCGGCCGTCCCGGCGGGCCTCCTCCAGACGGCCGGGCGCCATGCCGGGGCCCTCGTCGCGCACGGACACGGTCACCGCGTCCTCCTCGTCCTCCACCAGCACCCACACCCGCGTACCCTCCGGGCAGTGCCGCTCCACGTTGTCCAGGACGGCCAGAACGGCGGCGGCCAGTTCGTCGGCGGTGTGCGCGGGCAGGGTGACGGGTGTGGCGGGCGCGGACACCGACACGTGGACCGACCCGGCGCGGCGCAGCGGCTCGCGCAGGTCCACCAGCACGCCGTCGCCTCCGGACCCGCGCCCCCACGTCCCGCGTTCCACGCGCGGCGGCGCCGTCCCGGGCACCGCCCCACCGGCGGTCTCCCCCGGAAGTCCGGTCCCCACGAGCGCGCGTAGGCGCACCTCCTGCTCCCCTGCCATCCGGCCCAGCTCCGCGGCCTCTCCCCCGACTTCCTCCCCGCGCCGCCGCACCAGGGACAGCACCTGGAGCACCGAGTCGTGGATGGAGCGGGCCAGCTGCTCACGCTCCCGGCCGCGCGCCTCCAGCGCCACCGCCTCCGCCAGACGCGCCTCGGCGCGCTCGGCCATCCAGGACATGTACCCGACGGCCAGCCCCGCCAGGAGCAGCAGTACCACGCCACGCGCGGTCGCCGCGGTGACGGCGGCGCCCATGAGCGTGCGCAGGGTCAGGTCGGCGACACCGTAGAGCACGGCGACGCCCGCGGCGGCGCGTCCGCCCCAGATGACGCTGGCCGCCAGGGCGGCCCCGGCGAACCAGTAGCCGCTCAGCGGCGGGGGCCGGGG